>JBGTAZ010000049.1:0-11812 GCA_041749615.1 Leptolyngbyaceae cyanobacterium
CTAGCAAACGATACTCTTTTGGCGTGAGCAACACGGGTTGCCCCTCATAGGTTACTTCGCACAAACCCGGATCAAGGCGCAGGGTCATCCATTCTAAAACCGTTGGTCGCACCGATCCTTTGCGGCGCAACAAAACCCGCAGCCGAGCGAGGAGTTCTTGCGGCTCAAATGGTTTCACCATATAGTCATCGGCTCCTGCATCTAAGCCAATAACGCGATCGCGGCTAGAGTTTTGAGCGGTCAATAACAAAATAGGAATTTGACAGCCTTGAGCACGAAGCTGCTGACAAAACTGAATCCCATCTAATCGGGGTAATAGAACATCTAGCACAATCAAATCGTAGGTAAATGCTTCTACACATTCCCAGCCGATTTGTCCATCTGTGGCAATATCCAGAACATAATGATGTTCAGTTAAGATGATTTCGATCGCTCTCGATATTGCTTCATCATCTTCAACGAGTAGGATTCTCATGAGGGATAAAACCCTTTACGAAAAGAGCTGAACACGTCGCTATGCTGCAAGTTGTTGCCATTTCAGAAGCAGCATTGAATCTCAACGGCTTGCCGCTTGGCATGACAAAATATACGATCGAATGGTCTTGAAAAGTAATGCTGAAGCCTACCCACATCCCCCTGCGTATATCCCTTGACAGCAGATGTGGAAAAATTATGATTAAGCCTACCAAAACTCATTATTAAGGCATCTTTTGCCAAACAGTTAGATTCGTACACTAAAGTTTAACTTTCAGTAAAAGTTTAACTTTCGGTAAAAGTTTAACTTTCAGTAAAACGATCTCTCAGTAAAATCAGCCATATGGCATAACGCCTAATCTAGATTAGGCACGAGATATTATATTTTTAATAAAAAATACCTATTGTGATGTTAAGGAAAGTGATATTGTTTGGCTGAAACTTTACAAGGTTAGACAAGATTAAGAAGTGCATCCCAGTTTTGCGAGTTGACCCACCCTGCGGGAAGCAAGCTACATCCCCCAGCCCCTTCTCCCAAGATGGGAGAAGGGGAGCAAGATTCAAAGTCCTTCTCCCGATTTGGGAGAGGGATCTAGGGTGAGGGTTCCAAATGTGGGATGCACCCGAATTAAGTCGCTGGCATTCCGACTCAATTTAACTGCTAAAAAGCTGGCGAAGGCAATCCCCTATTAACTCTGCGATCGCACACAGCACGGTTTACAGGGATAAACAGCACGGTTTACAGGGATGAGATGAGACATCATGAAAATTCTGTTGATAGAAGACGACCCACACACCACCGCTTTTCTTGCAGCAACGCTTTCTGCCCATCATTACGCTGTCGATCTAATCGCAGATGGCGCAGCGGGACTGGAGCTAGCGACCCAATGGGAATACGATCTGATTCTTTTAGATGTGCTGCTGCCCACGTTGAACGGTGTTGAAGCCTGCCGTCGTCTTCGCGCTCAGGGTTGCCAAACTCCAGTTTTAATGCTAACGGTGAAAAACTCGAATGAGGATATCGTGGCGGGGCTAGATGCAGGCGCAGATGATTACGTTGCCAAGTCTTGCGATCCTTCCCAGTTGTTAGCGCGAGTCCGCGCCCTAATGCGGCGTAGTGGAAGTGCTTCAGCGGCTCCACTCCTCACGTGGGGGCACCTGTGCTTTGATCCTGCATCGGCACAAGTCACTTACAATCACGAGCCGATCGCCCTCCGCCCCAAAGAATATAATCTGCTAGAACTCTTTCTCCGCTACCCGCAGCGCATTTTTAGCCGTAGTACTATCATTGATCACCTGTGGTCGATGGAGGAAACGCCCGTAGAAGGTTCAGTCACCAATTTGATTAAAGACTTGCGCCATCGGTTAAAGGTTGTTGGGGTCGATGCTGACATGATTGAAACCGTATATGGGTTGGGGTATCGGTTGAAAGCAGCACCAATCAAAGATAGGAAGACGGAGATTCGGAGAGAGGTAGAAAGAGAGAATAAAGGGATTACCCCGATATCCACATTGGGGGGCTGGGATGATGATAGGCAGGGGCGATCGCAGCGGGGAGTCGCAGCTATTCAGCAGATCACCGATCAGTTTCAGAGATCTCTAGAACAACGAATTACCCTGTTGGAAGCCGCAGCGCGATCGCTGCAAACAGGCACTATGAACCTGGCACAACAGCAAGCGGCGCGCACAGAAGCGCATAAACTGGCAGGCGGGTTAGGCACATTTGGCTATATTAAAGCGTCGGCGATCGCCCAAACCATGGAGCACTTGTTGGAAAAAGACGTAAGCCAGGAATCACAGTTAGCACATCAGTTTACTCACTTGCTGCATGAGTTAAAGCAGTCGCTCGCTAAACCGCTTGTCAATGCCGCGATCGGATAGGAGGCGAGTGGCGAAGGGAAGAGGGGCAAACTCAAAACTCAAAATATCTCCTACGGAGACGCTTCGCGAACAAAACTCAAAACTCATTTCATGCCGATCGCCCTGCCAATAAGCCTCCGCCGCTTGATCACTAATCTCCCTTTACGTGGGGTATTGGTGGTTCCGTTTGTGTTGCAAACCGTGGGAGCGGTGGTGCTCGTGGGCTACTGGTCTTACCGGAGCGGGCAGGAGGCGGTCACTGATTTGGGGCAGCGATTGGTCGCGGAAACGAATGAGCGCGTGACGCAAGAACTCAAGACCTATCTGCAAACACCGATATTAATTAATCGTTTAAATGTCGATGCGGTCAATCAGGGGCAGATTGATCCTCAGAATATTCCAGCCCTAGAATCGGCTTTATTCAATCGATTGCAGCAATTTGATCAAGTATCCGCAATCCTATTTGCCAGTCCTCAAGGCACGTTTAGAGTTGTGGAACGGTTTCCAACGTTGTATTTGGGGGTTGCCGATCCACCGCGCCCAGACCAGATCCGAATCTACCCACTCGATCGCCAAGGTAAACCAGGAAAACTGATCCGGATTAACGATGGTTTGGATGTTCGCAGAGATTCCCAAAGGGAGTCCTGCGGAAAGCTCTGCGAACGTTTCACGAATCGCCCTTGGTATAAACGAGCCGTCGCAACAGGGCAGCCGGGTTGGAATGCGATCGCGCAGTATGGCTCCTTCAAATTACTGACCCTAAACGCCTCTCAACCGATTTACGATCGCACCACGAAGCGCCTATTAGGAGTTTTTGCAGTCCATATTCGATTGGACTATTTAAATAATTTTCTCAATCGATTAGACGTTAGCCGCTCTGGACAAGTCCTCATTGTCGATCAAAACGGTGCTCTACTTGCCACGTCAACGGGTGAGCAACTTTATCAATCGAGTGCGGGCACTGAATTTCGGAGACAGTTCAAACAACTGAAGATCGATCAAAGTCAAGATGGTTTGACCCGATCGCTGGGGGAATATTTGCGCGAGCGCCCCAATACATTAGGGCTGAATCAACCCCAATACCTAGAATTTCACCACAACGGTGAACTGCACAATGTAAGAATCACGCCCTTTCAAGATCAATACGGGCTGAATTGGCGAATTCTAACGGTGATTCCCAAATCTCATTTCATAGCAACCATCCAGTCCAATACCCGCACCACGGTTTTGCTCTGTTTGCTGACTCTGGGCACCGCGATCGCCCTGGGACTACTCGCCGCCAACCAAATCATCGCCAGATTTGCACAATTCAATCAGGTCAGCCGAGAACTGGCAGCCGGTAACCTCGATCGGCGATTGCCTACCGACAGCCCGATCGCCGAGCTAAATAGTCTGGCACAGACGTTTAACCAAATGGCAGACCAACTGCAACAGTCCTTCGATCTCATTCAAATCGCCCTCGCCGAATCAGAGGAAAAATTTACCATTATTTTTCGCTCTAGCCCCGACCCCATCGCCCTGACCACGTTATTAGAGGTGCGTTGTGTAGAGGCAAATGACAGCTTTCTCAAGATGTTGGAATATTCGCGGGAAGAATTGATCGGGCAACGGCTGGTGGATTTTGGAATTTGGGTCGATCGAGACAATCGCGCCCACGTTCGTCAACGGCTACGACAGCAAGGTCGCGTCCGCAATCTAGAAGTGCAGCTAGGCACCCGCACGGGATCTATTAAAACGGTGCTTCTATCTGCCGAACTCATCGAAATTAGCGGTGAAACTTACGTGTTGGGGGTGGGCAAGGATATTAGCGATCGCAAGCGCGACGAAGACGATCTCAAGCAAGCAGAAGCAGCGCTCAGACAAAGTGAAACCCTCAATCGCACGATTCTAAATGCTTTGCCGGATTTAATTATTCGGATGCATCGAGATGGCACCTACTTAGATTTCAAGCCCACCAACGCTTTTCCCATCGGGTTTCCAAATTTAAAAAGAGGGGAAAATATTTGTAATATCCTGCCATCGGAAACCGCACAGCGGCGACTAGCTGCTGCTACCACCGCGTTGCAAACCGGAGAAATTCAGGTGTATGAATTTCCACTTTGGGTGGAAGAGCAGCCCCTTTGGCAAGAAGCGAGGGTGATGCCGCTCGACACCGACGAAGTCCTCGTTGTGATTCGAGATTTGACCCAACGCAAACAAGCAGAAACGGCGCTGCAAGCCAGTGAAGCTCGCTTTCGTGAATTAGCCGAAACTGTGCAGGAGGGATTTTTTGTTTATGAAATAGAATCTGCTCACTATTCCTATGTCAATCCTGCCTATGAAGCTATTATTGGCACCTCGCCGCAGTTGAGTCATCAAGGCATGTCTCATTGGCTGAACAATATTCACCCCGGCGATCGCGATCTCGTTGAAGCCGCGCTACAGCGGGAGGGTGAAGGCGTAAACTTTGATCAAGAGTATCGCTACATCCTGCCGGATGGGGAAATTCGCTGGCTGCGATCGCAAGCATTCCCCCTGCGAAACGAAGCCGGAGCGATGGTGCGAGTGGTGGGCACGGTTGAGGATATTAGCGATCGTAAACGGGTTGAAGCAGCTCTACGAGAACGAGAAGCCATGCTGCGCGACAGTGAAGAGAAGTTCCGTAAAGCGTTCGATGGTGCCCCGATTGGGGTTTCGCTCGTTTCAGCGACCGGGCAGTTCTTGAAAGTAAATCCGTCCTACTGCACGATTGTTGGCTATCTTGAAGCAGAACTCTTGGCGCTGACCTTTCACGATATTACGCATCCGGCGGATCTAAAGTCAGATCTCCAGGGATTTGAGCAAATGCTAGCCGGTCAGCTTCGGTCTTTTCAAATGGAAAAACGATACATCACCAAACAAGGAACCATTGTTCCGGTGATCATTAATACAGCCCCCATCCGCGATCACAATGGAGAATTGCTCTATGTGGTGGGACACACTCAAGATATTCGCGATCGCCTAAAAGTTGAACGGATGAAAGACGAGTTTGTTTCGGTGGTCAGTCATGAACTCCGCACTCCCTTAACCTCCATTCGCGGGGCACTCGGTATTTTAGAATCCGGTATTTTCAACGATCGCCCTGAAAAAGCTCAGCATATGCTAAAAATCGCGCTCAACAACAGCGATCGCTTGGTGCGCTTGGTCAACGACATTCTTGATTTAGAACGATTGGAATCTGGCAAAGTCCGGCTGGTGATGGAGCCTTGCCCAGTCACAAGCTTGATGAGTCAGGCGATCGATGGCGTTCAGGCGATCGCCGATCAATCCACCATTACCCTGTCTCTCACGCCTCTATCTGCCATCCTTTGGGCAGCACCCGATGCCATCATTCAAACCCTCACAAACCTCCTCAGCAACGCTATCAAGTTTTCATCGAGCGGCGATACCGTGTGGCTCAAAGCTGAAATGGGCAACGGATGGGGCACGGATGAAGCGAATCAACCCAATTCATCTGCTTTATCCATTCCCAAATCTGCTGCCATCCTCTTCTCCATCGCTGATCAAGGTCGTGGCATTCCGCCAGACAAACTTGAACTTATTTTTGAACAGTTTCAGCAGGTCGATGTCTCCGATTCTCGCGAGAAGGGGGGAACCGGCTTGGGGCTGGCAATCTGTCGCAACATTGTGCAACAACATGGGGGACAAATTTGGGTGGAAAGCACCCTCGGCAAAGGAAGCACCTTTTACTTTACATTGCCCCTAAGCTGTGAGGTTTCAGGTTCCGAGTTTCAGGTTTTACCCCCTAGCCCCTAGCCTTTACTTATGACTAAGCGAATTCTGATTGTGGATGATGATGATGATATTCGGGATGTGGTGCGAGTATCGTTAGAAGAATTTGCAGGTTGGCTGACGATCGCTGCAATATCGGCGACTCAGGGCTTACAGATCGCTAAAACAGAAGCTCTGGATGCCATTCTGCTGGATATATCCATGCCAGACATGGACGGGTTTCAGATGTGTAAGGAACTTCAGGCAGATTCTCAGACTCGGCAAATTCCAGTCATTGTGCTAACGGCTAAGGTCTTGTCCAACGATCGCCAGCAACTTGCAGATCTAGATATTGCAGGCATCATCACAAAACCCTTTAACCCGTTGACCATTTGGAGTCAAGTCGCAGAAATATTGGGTTGGAGCATCTAAGTAGGCGGTGCAATTATTTATCAGATGCATTTCGACTACGCTCAATGCTCAATACCTCTGTAGGAAGAGGGTTGAGCGGAGTCGAAACCCGGTAATTTAAGCTAACTTTAACTTCGCTCTGCTACTTAACCCAATATTTCCTATTAGTTTCATATTTTCTTGATCTACTGTAATGGGCAAATGAGTTCAACAACTCTCAGTTGTTTTCGTCATGTCTAACGATGACTTATCCAAAATTAGCTACGTTGAAATCGCAATCAATGTTTTGAATGAAGCTTTACAAAAGCTACAGGAACATGAATACGCCTCCGCACAGGTAATGGTGTCGGTGGCTAGACAAGTGTTGGAAGATTTGCAACTAGACTTTGACCAACATTCTCAAATTGAAGAGAAGCTTAAGAACCTTCTCAATCAATCACTCAAATAAGAGATACCCCTTGCATCGCAAAAGGGCGTTGTTCATGGCTACCAAATCAATTTTGCTGATTGAACACGAAGCCAGTATTCGAGAGATTGTGCATACTTGTCTAAGCGAGTTTGGCGGTTGGAGAGTGACTCTATCAAACTCAATTCAAGAGGGTGTTGATTTATGTACAACACTCTGTCCTGATGTGATTTTGTTAGATGCTTCGACTTCAGAAACAGACGCTTTGATATTTCTTGAGCAGTTGAAGCAATGTTCAATGACTCAATCCATTCCAATTTTGTTGATCACGGCTAGAGCAAGTTGGTTTACGCTAAAGCAGCTTTACCAAATGGGATTTGCTGGGGCGATCGCAAAGCCCTTCGATCCTTCTACTTTATCTACTCAAGTTTCTCGCCTGCTTGGGTGGAGTAATGGCGATTGATAGTAGACTTGTGGAGTTCTGAGTCAGTGAATAGGTCAATAAAACAGAAGTTCAAGTAAAGATTAACCCAGGAGAAAACTATGTCTACTTTAACCGTTTGGAAATTCAATAGTGTTGATGGCGCAGAGAATGCCTTGAAGAAGTTAGGAGACTTGCAGAAACAGCAGATCGTTCAAGTTTTGGATGCTGCGATCGTATCGTGGCCTCAAGGACGGAAAAGCCCCAAAACCAACCAAGCATTTAATACGGTTGGAGCGGGTGCCCTCGGCGGTGCTTTTTGGGGCATGTTGTTTGGTCTAATCTTTTTTGTGCCGCTTTTTGGTCTACTCATCGGGGCTGCTACCGGTGCGCTTACCGGTAAGTTTACAGATTATGGCATTAATGATGGCTTCATCAAAGACGTTCAAAGCAAGGTGACCGAGGGAACTTCTGCCCTATTTTTGCTAACAGGTCAGGTCACCGTAGACAAGGTGGAAGCCGCGTTTGAAGACGCAGAAAAAGGTCAATTGATTCAATCCAATCTCTCCGCTGAGCAAGAAGCTAAGCTGCGCGAAGACTTTGGTTCGGAAGTGTAATCAAACTTTTCTGATGTAGGAATGGATCGCTTCTCGCAATACTTAAATCGGGAATGCGACGCATCCTGTAGGGGTATGGCAATGCTGTGCCCCTACCTAATTATTGGTTGACCGCTTTAGAGGATGTTTTAAAAGTTCTATTGTGGGTAGCAAATCATACAATCCCCCCTAGCCCCCCTTTTTAAGGGGGGAACTGGACTCAAAATCCCCCTTAACAAGGGGGATTTAGGGGATCTCTAAGTGCTTAACATCACAAACTATGGCTTTTCAAGCACCCTCTTATCGCGATCGCTCTTTACAGCAATTTTCAGATGAATGTGCCACGCTTGCAAACTCTGAAAGCCCCCTAAATCCCCCAGAATTGGGGGATTTCAACTCTAGTTCCCACCAGAATTGGGGGGCTAGGGGGGCGGAAACTGCTTTAAGGTGGCATCGCATTTTATCTAACTTCTATATCCGCATCAATCCCATTTAACTGAGGAGTAATTACAATGAAAGCGCTTTTAAGCACGGCAACCGCACTGTGTCTGGCGACAGCGGCAACGATGGTGTCTCAACCCGCACAGGCACAAAACTTTCCTCCCGCACCCCAAAGCTGTGTTTATCTGAAAGAAGTGAGTACTGGAAGAACTTCGGCTCGAAAGGTGATTCAGACGAATAATTCAAACGCCAATATTGATTTCGTGGTGCCAACAGGCAGAAGCTTTAGCAACTACATTGGCAAACTTATTCCTGAAAATAATGCGCGTTACAGCATAGAACTGAATCTCAAATACAACGACAATACCACTTCAAGAGCGTTGGATCGCACGATTCAGGCACGGCGTTTTTACCTCTACAAACAGCCCTTCCGCACCCCAACAGACAAACAACCGTTTCAGATCAATAGCCGCATCACGGGCGATCGCAACACCGCTTACCGAATCGCTATTTTAGCCTGCCAGTAGTGGTCATGCGTTTCGCGTCATTTCAAGCAGTCAATTAAGACCAGCAGTAAATTAAGACGAGCAGTAAATAAGAGAATCCTATGGCATCAGAGCAGGATTATAGTACGGCACCAGAACCGTTGCTTAGCGCCCCATCCGATCAGCAGACGCTTTCCGTTGGGGCGCTGACTGCCCTTGTTGTGGGTTCTATGGTAGGCGCGGGGATTTTTACCATCCCTTCTGCGTTTGGTCGGGCAACGGGGGTCGTTGGTGGGCTGATTGCCTGGGCGATCGCCGGGGTGGGCATGTTGATGCTGGCATTTGTCTTTCAGACTTTGGCACAGCGTAAACCCGATCTCGATTCAGGCATCTTTGCTTACGCCAAAAAGGGATTTGGTAATTATATTGGCTTCCTCGCAGCCCTAGCTTTTTGGGCGAGTAGCTGTGTAGGGAACACCTCTTACTTCGTCTTAATCAAATCAACGTTGGGAGAGTTCTTTCCCATATTTGGGGACGGCAACACCATTCCGGCGGTCTTTGTCGCCTCTATCATTCTGTGGATTTTTCACTTTATGATTTTGCGGGGTGTGAAACAGGCGACGGGGCTGAACACCATTGTCACGATCGCCAAGATTGTGCCAATCCTAATTTTTATCTTAGTGCTCCTATTTGCTTTCAAAGCCGATATTTTTGCCGCGAACTTTTGGGGCGGTCAAGACTATGATGCCGAGTCCCTATTCACCCAGGTTCGCAACACAATGTTGGTGACCGTGTTTGTGTTCATCGGGATTGAGGGCGCAAGTGTCTACTCTCGTTTTGCCGAGAAACGCTCTGATGTCGGTTTAGCCACGGTGTTAGGATTTTTGGGAGTCCTTTGTCTGCTCGTCCTGGTTACCGTTTTGCCCTACGGCATTGTGCCACGCGCAGAACTGGGGACATTACGCAATCCGTCGATGGCGGGTCTATTTGAGTTGGTGGTGGGGCGTTGGGGCAACATCTTTATCAGTGTGGGGCTGCTGATTTCGGTACTCGGTGCCTTCCTCGCATGGACTCTGTTTGCCGCTGAGGTGCCGTTCATGGCTGCCAAAGCAGACTTAATGCCGAATTTCTTGAACCGGGAGAACAGCAATGGGGTGCCATCGACCTCGCTGTGGATGACCAATCTTACGGTTCAGGCATTTTTAATTGCGACTCTGTTTAGCCAACAGGCATTCATCCTTGCCCTAGAGTTAGCGAGTTCTCTGGCTCTAATTCCTTATCTATTGGTTGCCGCCTTCGCACTAAAACTAGCGTTGACACGAGAAACCTACGAGCAAGATTCTCGGAGTCGGAATCGAGATTTGGTGATTGGCGCGATCGCCACTGCTTATTCTCTCTTGATGATTTTCGCTGGCGGTCTAGATAAACTGCTGTTGTCGGCGCTAATCTTAACGCCCGGAACGATCTTGTTTTTCATGGCGCGTCGGGAGCAGAACCGAAAAGTATTTACGTTCGGAGAGTGGTTTCTGTTCTCTTTAGCTATGATTGCAGCGCTTTCAGCCCTTTTTGCACTTTCGACGGGTCGAATCACTATTTAATCAATTTTGAGTTTTTAATTTTGAGTTTTGAGTGAGTTACCTAATTCAAAACTTAGAACTCAAAACTCAAAACTTCTTTAGCCTTAACCAACGGAGTAACCATGACATACGCGACCGATACCAGTTCCATCCCCTATGGCGTTCATTCAGAAGTGGGCACCCTGCGAAAAGTGATGGTGTGTGCGCCCGGTCTGGCGCACTCTCGTTTGACTCCCACCAACTGCGACGATCTGCTGTTTGATGATGTCTTGTGGGTGGATAATGCCAAGCGAGACCATTTCGATTTCATGACGAAAATGCGCGATCGCGGCGTTGAAGTTGTCGAAATGCACAATCTGTTGACTGAGACCCTCGATAATCCGGTCGCCAAGAAATGGCTGCTCGATCAACAAATCACTGCTAATGAAGTGGGGATAGGATTGATGGAAGATGTCCGAGGCTTCTTAGAAAGCTTGCCATCTCGGAATCTGGCAGAGTTTATGATTGGCGGGCTTTCGGTGATGGATATTCCGGTCGGGCACGGTAGCGAATTGCTCAAGCTATCCCGCGAGGAGTTTGGTATGACTGGCTATCTCCTGCCGCCGTTGCCCAACACGTTATACACTCGCGACACTACGTGTTGGATTTATGGCGGTGTCACGTTGAACCCGCTCTATTGGCCCGCCCGTCACGAAGAAACCCTGCTGACCACGGCAATCTATAAATTTCATCCCAGTTTTGGCGAGGAAAACGTCAATATCTGGTGGGGCGATCCCACCCAAAATCATGGGTCTGCCACCGTTGAAGGTGGGGATGTGATGCCCATCGGTAACGGTAATCTGGTGATTGGCATGAGCGAACGCACCTCTCGTCAAGGCATTACTCAACTGGCGGCAGCCCTGTTTGCCAAAGGAGCCGTGGAACGAGTGATCGTTGCTGCCATGCCTAAACTGCGATCGGCGATGCATCTGGATACGGTCTTTACCTTCTGCGATCGCGATGTCGTCACCCTCTTTCCCCAAATCATGGATCAAGTGGTGACATTCTCCTTGCGACCCAGTGACAAAGCCCCTGGATATGAGTTGACGAAAGAGACTGAAACCTTTACGGATGTTGTTGCATCTGCCCTCAATTTCAAAAAACTGCGGGTCGTTGAGACGGCTGGCAATCCCTATGCAATGGAGCGGCAACAGTGGGATAGCGGCAACAACATGGTGGCACTGTCGCCAGGAGTGGTCTTTGCTTACGATCGCAACACTCATACCAACACGGCTCTCCGCAAAGAAGGCATTGAAGTCATCACCATTGTTGGCGCTGAACTAGGGCGCGGACGCGGCGGCGGACATTGCATGACCTGCCCCATCATTCGGGATGCCGTTGACTTTTAGTTGACTTTTAATGAATAGAGGGTG
>JBGTAZ010000050.1:0-15279 GCA_041749615.1 Leptolyngbyaceae cyanobacterium
CGAACTCAGTTGTGAAACGCTTCTGCGGCAAAGATAGTTGGACGGCAGCGTCCTGCAAAAATAGCTCGATGCCAGGTTTATACTCTCAAAGAAGGCTCTCATCAATCATTGATGTGAGCCTTCTTTGTTTCGCTAAGCTTCAGCAGAGTTTGGAGAGGATGGAGAAAAACCCTGACCCTTGTTGTCTCTTGCTCAGGGGCAATCAATATTTTTTTGACGTTTAACTCTTGAGGCTTGGGTAGCTTGACTCATCGTCTACATACTTGCATTTTGGCTTTATTACGCTGATCCACAGAGCCAGTAAGTCTTTGTCCGGCGTATTGCATGGGAGATGGTTATAAATTTAAGTCTGTATATTGTGCTACCCTTAGCTCAACCTTCGCGGATTTGTTGACGAAGTTTTTCTAGTTCCGGATCAGCAGACTGGCTGGCTGCTAGTTGAGCGGTCGAACCCGTACTAGCTAGCGCTTGCGATTTCATGGACTCCAGTTCTGCATCAATATCGTCAGCTTGACCGAGTTTTTCAAAGCGTTGCTCTAAATCGTCCATGCTGAGTTCGGTGATGGCTTCGGATTGAGCCTCTAATTGCAGCACCTTATCTTCCATGCGATCGAACGCTTGCATGGCGCTACCAGTTCCTACGTTGCCTATCATTTCATTGATTTGCTGAGTGGCTTTGGCAGAACGGGCACGGGCGATGTAAAGATCTTTCTTGGATTTCGCCTCAGAAATTTTGCTTTCCAGCTTTTTCATGTTTTGCTTAAGTTGGTCTACCACTCCGGCTTGTTGCGTCAGTTGAGCTTTCATTGCCGTGGCAGTTTCTTCATAGGATTTGCGACGCACAAGCGCTTCTCGCGCCAGTTCATCTGCCCCTTTTTCCAGGGCAAGCTGCGCTCGTTGATACCATTCATTGGCGGTGTTTTGCGCTTGGGAATATTGCCGCTCGGTGCGCTTTTGGGTCGCGATCGCCTGTGCTACTGCTTGCCGCAATTGAATCAAGTCATCTTGCATATCTAGTACGACCTGTTCCAAGATCTTTTCAGGATCTTCTGCTTGGCTAACCAACGCATTCAAGTTGGCTCGAATTACCCGCCAGATTCGGTCAAAAAATCCCATGACATTTCCACAGGTAAAAGGGCATGTTCATCATATTACCCTACCTTTTTGGTTCAGGCTTTATCCCTTCTGGCTTATAAATTTCCGCTTGTACTCCCTGTTGTCGTAACTCTTCAACCCGTGCCTTAGCAGCAGCTTCATTTTCAAAGGAGCCAAGCTGGACTTTGGCTCCAGCGGGATAGTTTTGCAAATAGGCATCAGGAACTTTTTGCTGTGCTTCATTTAAAGAGCGATCGCTGCTGTAAGGAGTCACCACCTTATAGTCAGGTTCCCGCACATACTCGCGTACCTGAATGGGTTGCTGGGATGCGGTTGGAGCAGGAGTAACAGGGGGAAGAGCTTCCGGCTTCACAGGCTTAAATTTGACAGGCGGCGGAGTATAGGATTGGGTCGGCAAGGCATAACTTCGCGCTGGAGCAGATCGGTCGGGTTGAGCAGAGGGTCTGTAGCGAGGGATCGGAGCCGAGGCTCTGGGAGCCGGGGGTGCGGGTTCTGAAATGGGTGCTGCCGGAGCGATCGCACCCGCAGCGTCGGGAAGTGGTTCTGCGACCCGGAGCGTTGCAGCGCTGATTGGCACAGGCTCTGAAGATGGCGATCGCTCACTGGTAGCGCCTGAATTGCCAGAAAGCCCTAGGTTTGCAGGTTGATTCCCCTTTACTGAATTCACTCCAGACTTGCTCAATGAAGGAGCGCCGATGCTTATAGAAGGTGTTCCTTCAACCGAGCCTAAGGTTTGTAAACTTAAATCAGGAAACTCGCGGCTGGCAAGATTGGGTTGGGGCGCATTAGCCATGCCAGTAATAGAGTTATTTGGAGCAGAAACGGACGATCCTAGAGAATTTGCAGCCGTTTGAATCTCTTTGCTATCAAAGAATCGGCTGATGCTAGTTGGATTCATCACCAAAAAGCCAAACATCGCGCTAGACAGCAGCAGCAGCAGCATAGACCCCATGCCTAATGGCGTGAGCAAGCTTTCAAAAAAGCTTTGCTCGGCTTTAACTTCTGCTTCCTCAGAAGCCAAACTTCGCAACAATTCAGACGACTCTAGGTAGTAATCTGGGCTAACCTCATCTAGGACTGACTCTGCTCCACTGGCAACCTGTGCGGCATATTGAGCCGCTAGCTCTTTTAGTTCAGAGACATTTGCAGCAGTAGATAAATCAGCGCGATTTGGCAATGCAGCGATCGCCAAGTTGAGTGCAACAGCGGCAGCCGATTTCTCTAATGCTAAGTCAGTATTCGATGCGACTGGCTGAGGACACGCAAAAGACTCAGGCATCGGCACATCTGAAATGGGATCAAGGCTTTTTGGTGCTTTTCGATAAGCCGCAGGACGAGGAGAATAGGTCGCTTTGCCAAGCGCTTTTTGTCGTCGATACCGAGCAAGTTCTTCATCAAGCTGAATGTCAGAACACGCAAAAGCTCTTTGCAACAGCGGATGCAGCGATTGAACACAAGCCGTAGAAGACGTTATTGTAGAAGACTGACGCATTTCAAAACTCCCAACCAATTCCTCATCAAATCACCCAAGCGATGCACCCCAAACTAGCTAAAGTCTAATGCCTCAAAATAGAGAGGGTACGATACTATCTAGCTGAATTCGCACGAAGGCACAGTTGCTGGCGATTCCAAGGCAAAAAACACTTTCGTACAGTATCGCTAATTTAGCGAAATTCAGATTGAACCTGAGCCAAAGTTATACACTTCTTTATCTAAAATTGATCACATTGTTTCGATTAAATTTTAATTTTATTATTGCGGACTTTGCAAATCATGGCTTTTCATTCGCTGAACCACGTTCTTGATTCTTTAGAAAACCAGTACAAGCAGCAACATCAGCAGCAGTTTCAACAGGTTTTAGGACACTGGCAAAATGTAGTAGGGGCAGTCGTTGCAGCGCAAACTCGCCCAACCTCGATTCAGCGAGGAGTGCTTAAAGTTGCCACCTCTAGCTCTGCCTGGGCGCAAAATCTAGTGTTTGAGCGCCAGCGTATTTTAGAAAAGCTAAATCAGGTTTTACCGCGATCGCTGACCGATATCCGTTTTTCTACGGCTCAGTGGGCAGCGATTCCCTTAGCCACCTTTCCCGGTGAACAAGCGCAAAGAGAGCTATGGCAGTCTCATCCTAGCCGCTTACAAACGAATGAAAAATCTCAGCCTAGTTCAAGTTTCGCATTGCCACCCAATACCCCGCTGGCGGCGTTTCAAAATTGGGCAATGGTTGTGCGATCTCGAACCAACCATCTTCCCCGCTGTCCCCAATGCCATTCACCGGCTCCCATCGGCGAACTAGAGCGTTGGCAGGTTTGCTCACTCTGCGCAGCAAAACAGTGGTAGCCAAGTTGCAACTTGACTCAGATGAATCAGTTTGAAAAGTGACAATGATCACACATTTTTGTGAGTTGAAACATACACGGATTTTTATTAACAGCCAAGATTAAGTGGCAGTTAGTAATTAGGTGATTTTAAACAAAGAAAAGCATTGTCTTTATACTTTTTAATCTAGTCTTCAAGCTCTTTCAAAAGTGTTGTTTTGCTCAGAATTGCTAGATTAAGATACGCCCGTAGACAATAATTTCTTTCTAAAAAGACTCACCTCAATCAAGTTTTATCAAAAACACACTTTTAGTTTCACTTGATCCCTGTGCTTTTTTTACGCAGATCTACTAGGTTTACGGGAAATATACATAAGCAGTATCTCGGCTGCTTAAATCTAAAGAGAATCTAAAATCCTCTTTTTAACTTGAATCGCTCAAAGTTCGTCAGTGCTATGAATTCAAGGTGAAAAGACCTTCAACAGGTTAAAAAATGTGAGTTAGAAATAAGGTTCAGCATTTCCTTTTTCGCTTTAAAAAACTTTCGCTTTAAAAAACTTTTATGAATCGTTTTGAACCTTCCACGTCACTATGTCGCCACTGCCGTTACTACCTTCCTGAAGGGCGACGTGGAGGGCAATGTCAAAAGCTAAACGTTGCCGTTAAAGGTCAGTGGAATGCCTGTAGCCTGTCGTCTCCTCCCTTTCTGCCTCCCTGGAACGGATTGGGAGATATTATGATGTGGCAGCAAAAAGCTCTAGAACTACAAGAAGCTGCTGAAGCGAATGCTTTTCGCAAGGATCTTGATACTCCAGAAGTGGTGTCTCAACCTATCCACATACCGCTCAGCATTGAAGCCTCATCAAGTTGGGTTTAAGCATTTTGAAAAATGTCTAGTACACAACTTCTTGTTAGTGGGTCTTAGGGGAGCCAAGGATACTGACGGAAATCGGGCGATCGCTTCTCTAAAAATGCCTGTTTCCCTTCGGCTCCTTCCTCTGTCATGTAGTAGAGCAACGTCGCATTGCCTGCAAGCTCCTGTAACCCAGCCTGACCATCGCAGTCCGCGTTAAACGCCGATTTGAGACAGCGAATGGCGATCGGGCTTTTGGCTAAAATTTCTTGCGCCCACTGAATTCCTTCAGATTCGAGTTCTTCTAGAGGGACAATACAGTTTACCAATCCCATGTCTAGTGCTTCAGCGGC
Source organism: Leptolyngbyaceae cyanobacterium (assembly GCA_041749615.1). Lineage (GTDB taxonomy): Bacteria > Cyanobacteriota > Cyanobacteriia > Leptolyngbyales > Leptolyngbyaceae > ULC077BIN1. Next base: position 4,638 of record JBGTAZ010000050.1, read on the forward strand.
ATTATATTGACGGCATAAGTACCAGATTTCTCGTGCTTTCTTTTGCCCCACAAGCCGTGCCAAGTAGCTGGCACCAAAGCCTCCATCAAAACTGCCGACTTTGGGTCCAGTTTGCCCAAAAATGGCGTTATCAGCCGCGATCGTCAGGTCGCAAAGAATATGCAGCACATGTCCACCTCCGATCGCGTATCCTGCCACGAGTGCAATGATTACTTTAGGCATCGAGCGAATTAGCTTTTGCAAATCCAGCACGTTTAAGCGCGGAACTCCAGCGTCGTCTATGTATCCCGCTTCGCCTCGGACACTTTGATCGCCACCAGAGCAAAAGGCATATTTGCCATCGGTGTGAGGTCCCGCCCCCGTAAACAGCACTACTCCAATCCGCGTATCTTCACGGGCATTCCAAAAGGCATCGTAGAGTTCCACGACTGTTTTAGGGCGAAAGGCGTTGCGCTTGTGGGGACGGTTGATGGTGATTTTGGCAATCCCATCCGCTTTGTGATAGAGAATGTCTTCGTAGATTTTGGCAGTTTGCCAGTCGATTTGCATACGAAATGAGTTTTGAGTTTTGGTTTTGAGTTTTGAATTGGGGAAATCGTTTCTCAATCATTCATCTTTGCAGCAAAGGTGCCTAAATTATTTTGCCGCCACTGGGCATCTATTTTGCGATCGGTGCGGAGTTCTAAAACGCGGATGCCGGATTGGGGTAGGGGATTGAGTCGGGCTGCTAGCTGATCCCAAGTGGTGATTGGTTCGTGTTCAACCCCGTAGGTTTTACACAGTTGGGCAAAATCGATGGATTGGGGTAGGGCAAAGAATTCTTCAAAGGGCAAATCAAATTGTGCGATCGCCAACATTTCAAAAATGCCGCCACCGTTGTTGTTGATTAGCACAATGGTTAAATGTCCTTCAAAATGCTGCCGTAGCAGAAAGCCATTGGTGTCATGGAGTAAGGCTAGATCGCCTGTGAGCATGACGCTGCTTTGGTTGCGATGGGCAATCCCTAATGCGGTGGAAAGACTGCCATCAATGCCGTTTGCGCCCCGATTAAAAAAGGGCTGAACTTTAGAATGACCCGGAACCCAAAAAAAATCTACGTCGCGCACAGGGGTGCTGCTGCTAATGAAGAAGGGCGTGCCGTTGGGAAGATGGCGAGAAAGCATCCAAGCCGCTTTTCCTTCAAACAAGTGGGTGATTTTGCTTAAGGCGCGATCGCGGTTTTGGCGAGTTTCGGTTTCTGCGGCTTGCCAAAGATGCCAGTAAGGACTGGCTTGAGCCGTATTGAAATCTGGTACAGATAATTCTGCCGCTAGCTGCTCCACTGAACCGCGCCAATGAATGGTTTTACCGTGGAGTGGATCTAAATTGCGTCCACTGGGATCAATTACCCATTGCAAGGGTTGGGTTGCGGTTAACCAGGTGCGTAACTGTTTGCTGGTGGGCATCTCGCCAATCCGCAAGACGATCGCAGGCGCTAGTTTTTCTGCCCATACCGCATTTCGCAAAATCAGGTCGTAGGTCGAGATTAGATTGGGGATCAGATCGGCGTAATTACGGAGGGGCGACAATCCTTCTGCGAGGACGGGGAACCCCAAAAAGCTGGAGAGAGCCGCGATCGCTCGACAGTAGGCTTCGGGTTGGGTGGGTTGTGCCAGTCCAGCGATGATGATGCCTTGAGGGGAGGCTTGCCAGTTGGGGAGAGGGAAGGGTGGAGTGGAGGGGGTGGAGGGGTGGAGGGGTGGAGGGGATGGCAGAGAAGAAGTGGGTGCTGTTGAAGGTAAGGGCTTGGGCTTGGGCGTGAGGTTCGGGACTGGGAGCTAGCGGTTCTCGGAGGGGGATATTCAGATGCACTACGCCTGGAACTGGAAAAAGAGTGCGTTCCCAGGCGTGAATCAGGGTTTGGCGCAGGTAGGCAAGCAGGGCAGGCTCTATCGACGCAATCGCCAGTTCGGTGTACCAGTTAGGAAAGGAGCCGTAGAGCTTTTGCTGGTCGATCGCTTGTCCAGCGTTGCAATCGCGCAGTTCGGGGGGGCGATCGGCGGTGAAGATTAGCAGCGGCACTCGACTTTCGTAGGCTTCAATTACAGCCGGATAGAAATTTGCGCCCGCCGTGCCAGAGGTGCAAATTAACGCGACGGGTTGATGCTGCTGACGGGCAAGCCCAAGGGCAAAAAAAGCGGCAGAGCGTTCATCCAGTACTGGAATTGCATCAATGCTGGGATGGTTGGCAAAGGCGATCGCCAACGGAGCCGATCTCGATCCGGGACAGATCACGGCTGTCGTTAATCCCAAGCGAGATAATGTCTCCGCCAAGATAGAAGTCCAGACGAGATTGGTATTGGTAAAATCAATCGACATTATCCTTCCGTTTTCAGTGCTTCTTGAGCCGAAATTCCGTCTCCTTGATAGCCAAAATATCCCAAGGTGGCGGCAGCTTCAGCGCGGGTAACGGCTCTCTTCGGCTGGAAAATTGTGGTGTAGCCAAAGGCTCGACGGATATTGGACTGATCGCCGTTTTGAAAATCTGCCAGGACTGCCCGTTGGGCTTTGGGGTCAATTCGGGCGGCATCTTGAAAGCCCCAGGTTTGTTTGAGCATATCTAGACTGACAGTGGGCAAGGGCTGCCGCGTATCGATGGGCACTTTCCACAGCAGCAAGTTTTCCCGACTGAGTTGAGCATCGGGGCGAAAGGTGACTGCGCTTAAGTCGCCCGATAATGGACTGGGAATAATACCTGCTTCTGCCAACCCTTGAATCGCGGCAAAATCGCGATCGCTGGGGTTTACATCCCGAAAAATGGGTTGAGCGCTGCTGGCTGCTGGACGGATTTGCTGAGCCGGGCGATCGCGATAGAGGCGATTGTTCGCAGCAAATAGCCATCGCACATACTCTCGGCGCGAAACAGGTTTATTCGGTGCAAAATTGTCATTGCCTGCTTTTTCCTTACCGCCAGACGACAACTCTAAAACGCCAAGCTGGGCAAGTGCGGTGATGTAAGGCTGTAATTCTTTGGGCGCTTTATCGAGATCGGTGAAAGAATTGGGCGGCAACGTCACCGCTGGCTGACTAGACGGCTGACTGGATGGCTGACTGGATGGCTGATTGGCTAGTTGACTGTCTGGGGTGCTGCCGTCTGAGCTTCCCGACAATCCCAGGAACGCTTCTTCTGGTGTCGGCGTAGATGCGGTTGGGGCTGGGCTGGGAGCCGCCCCAGTCAGAGAATTGTCCTGCTGATACTGAATCGTGAAATCCGTGCCCGTGACAGAAGCCGCAGAGGATGCATCTAATTTGGGCTGAATGGCAACGCTGACTTTAAGGTCGTTTCGACTGGCGGTTAGAGTTCCCTGGGTTGTGCTTAAAGGCGATTCTTCCACCGTCCAGCCATTGGTTTGCAACTGCTGTTTGTAGAAGGCAAAAACGCGATCGCTGCTATCGGTACTAACCCATTGGGTGGTACGGTCTGGCTCATTCACCGATTGCAACATCGCTGCTGGATATTGCGGAATTTCTGTAGGAAACGCGGTCGGCAGTTCGGCTTGGGCTATGGGTGTCTCAGTGGGAGATGGGGTTGGGGCGATCGCCTGTCCATTCCCATCCGTATCTTGGAGCTTAGGGTCGGCTGCTAGAGAAGTTTGCAGCGACTCGCCTAAGCCACTATTGGCGCAACTGCTCAGCAGTAAGCAACCTAACACTATCAATGAAGCCGACAAACGATGAAACACGGTTACTTTAAGCAAAATCCTCTACAGCCCTACACTAGCGTAAATTAGCGGGGTAGAGTTTTGAGTGTGTGGTTTGGAGGAGTGCGGGGTTTAATACTGTTTTTTATCACTCATCTGTTGGTATGCGATGAAGACGGCTTCTAAGAAGCTGTCGGAGGTGGTGTTCGGTGGGATGGTTTCCACTGCCAGCAGCGATCGCAGTTGTCGGGCGAGTTCCATGCTTTTTTCGGTGTGGGCTTGGGAGGTCATGGTGGTTCGTCGCTGCAAGTATTCTCGAATCACGGCATAGTCATCGGGCAGGAGTTGATTGAGGTCGGCAATATCGGGCAATTGAGCAGCAAGAGTTTTGGCTTTTTCTGAAAGGGCGATCGCAGATTTTTTGTCCCCTTGAGACTCCTGAATCACAATGGTTCCGGCTGCCCAGTCGCCAATGCGTTTTTCTCGCTTGTCAAATAAAATAAGCAATGCGCCGATGAAGCAAAAATCATCGATTGGGCGCAGAAGCGATCGCAGGGTTGCCTGCACCAAGCGCACCGAGCGACCGTCCTCTCGCACCACTCGAATTTTGACCCAGCGCTTGCCGAGAGTTTGCCCTTGCCAAATCGTTTCAAACCAGATGAAATAGCCGTTCCACAAGACAAAATTGAGCAATATAAAAATCGCGATTAGCCACAGTGGAGCCGAACTGTAATCTTTGCCAAAGGATTCTAAAGAACTCAGCAGCCCGATCGCCAAACCAAACCAAACCATCCAAAACGCCAGAATTCCCAACGTTAAGATTGAATAGTCGATCGCCAACGCTAACGTGCGACTACCAATTCCCGCCAATGTGAACTCTAGCTCCACGCTTTCGGGGGTGGCTAACGAAACTCGATTGAAGTAGCGCATGGTTGCCGATTTGGAAGGACATTAACCCGGAGTATTGCCGCGCAGTTGCAAATCTGATCCCTCACGCCAACCGCGCAAGTTGAAGTAGATCAACGCTTTCAGCGACTGCCAAAATGGAATGATGAAAATGCCCAGAAATAAGGCTAGCAGGATGCTAATCGCCAAGGATACGAAAAGCGCAATACCCACCGATGGGGAAGGTATTGCACCTTGGGCTACCGCTGCAAATTGGGCAAGGTTTGCAATCAGCGTCAGAATAAACGGGATAAACGCCAAGATAGTCAGCGGCAATGTAATTAACGTTGCAATTACAATCCCCAGAATAATTTGCCCTTCAAAGCCTTTGGATAAACTCCAACTGCGGCGGATCGAATCCATACTATTGATGTTGTCTTCTATTGCCAGCGGCACTTCTGAAATAAATACACGTGCCTGTAACCAATACGAAGCGATCAAAGCTGCTAAATTAAGCACCAGTGAAACAAGCCCTGTCAGTGGAGATGCTTCTCCAAAAATTCCTTGCACAAGCGCTATTACAAGTCCGGCAGCAATGTTGATGACCAAACTTGCGGCAATTAGAAACAGACCTGCAAACACCCAAGCCCGCAGAAATTTCCAAGTTTTTGGGTTGAGATGTCTACGGGCATCCTGAATGGTTTCTGGTTGGCTAGTCAATTCTCCGTGAGCAAGTCGAGAAATTAAGGCAGTATTCATCAAGCTCTTGGCAATGCAAAAGAAGGTGAACACAATCCAGACTATCGATAAAATTAAGCTAAACAATCCGATTAAAAAACCTGAATTAGAGAAGGCAGCGATCGCTAATCCGGCTACTATTCCCAAAACGATGGCGGCAAGAAGCGGCGGCAAGCTCCACAAGGTGGCGATGAATGCCACACCCAAAAATTGATTTAGGCGTGAACGATAGATTTTAACGGCAGCGCTCACGAGGTTCCCGGCATTGATCGGTTGGTTGGAACTGAAACTTCCAGTCATGGGTTACACTCCTGCTACGACGGTGAATGATGCCGCTATCCTAATCCACTTATTTTCGTTATTTGCAAATATAAATATCTGTTAAACATCTATGAACATTCAGCGCTGGATTGGTCGCAGACAGCCCAGTTGGCAAGCCTTAGAGACGCTGCTGAAAAAGTTGGAAAGCAACGGGCTGAAGTCGCTCAAGGCAGAGGAAATTCGGCAGTTGGCGAGTCTTTATCGCTCCGTGTCGGCTGATTTGGCGCGGGCAAAAACCAATCAGGTCGGCGATCGCATCACCCGTGATTTGCAAGCTTTGACCACCCGTGGCTATGCCCAGGTGTATCAGGGCGATCGCAGGCAGGAATGGCAAGCTGTGCTGGAGTTTTATCGCTGGGGTTTTCCGGCGACCGTGCAGCAGGCAGGCGGCTACATTGCTGTCGCCACCGCGCTTTTTATATTTGGTGGCGTGGTGGCGTGGTGGCTGGCATGGCATGATCCCATGTTTATGGAACTGTTGCTGCCCGATGAGATGATTGAAAAAGTGCGCGATCGCGGCGAACTCTGGATGGGTTCCATTTTGGGGATTGAGCCACTCGCCTCCACTGGCATCATGATCAACAACATTAAGGTATCGTTTACCGCGATCGCAGGGGGCATGACTGCCGGACTGGGCACCGCTTATATCCTGCTTTTCAACGGCTTAATGATTGGCACCGTGGGCACGCTCGTCGGGCAAAACAATCTCGCCATTCCCTTCTGGGCATTCGTCTTTCCCCACGGCGCTCTTGAACTGCCTGCAATTTTTCTGGCAGGCGGAGCAGGCTTTTTGCTTGCCAAAGCGATTCTGTTTCCCGGCAACTATCGCCGCGCGGATGCCCTCAAACTCTATGGAATGCAAGCCGCAAACTTGGTTTTTGGCATTGTGCCTATGCTCGTTATTGCTGGCATCATTGAAGGCTTTGTTTCCCCACAGCCCGCGATTCCTGATTTAGTCAAGTACGCGATCGGTACTGGATTATTTGGATTGCTGGTTTGGTATCTCAGCCGTAAAAGGAAGTAGAAGATAGATTTAGGGCAATGAGTGGAGAAGCTTACTTAAAGAAGCGACGCGATCGCGCCTTAGCAAACTGTTAGTAATCTGCCTCAACTCACCCGTGTGAATTTGTGAAGCTTACGTAAATTTACGGCGTAAATTATATATTTTTCCCATTCTGCTAGGCAATCCTACTAGACCTCGGTTATTCTCTAGATTGGAATATTTCTACATTTCTTCCCCCAGCAGTTCTTGCTTGCTGGGCTAATTTTTATTGCGACCCCGAGTTGTTTCCATCCTCAACTACAGGAATAAAAACTGAATGCTTGACGCTCAATCGTTCTCTGGCGTATCCAATGTCACGGCATTGGATACTTCGGCTTATCCATCACTAATGGTCGATTCCCTTACTGCGGCTCTACCCAATTCCACGGAATTTAGCCAGCTTTTGCGATCGCCTTTTACTTTAACGGGTAGCAGTGCCCCTGTCAAAGAAATCGCCTTTGTCGATGCCGCCTTACCGGATTATCAAACCTTGGTGAATGGACTCAGTCCCACCACCGCCATCTATCTACTCAACCCCGCAGGCGATGAGTTGAGCCAGATCACTCAAGTGTTAGCAGGCTACAGCAACCTAGCGGCGGTGTCGCTGTATTCTCACGGCACCAATGGAGCCTTACAACTGGGTGATACTAGCCTCAACAGCAACACACTACCCGACTATGCCGGAATTTTGCAATCCTGGGCAGGGGCATTGAGTCAGGATGCCGACCTGCTGCTCTATGGCTGCAACCTAGCAGCAGATGCCACGGGAAAAAGCCTCATCAACCAGATTGCGGCACTCACGGGTGCCGATGTGGCGGCATCCATCGACCTGACGGGCAGCAGCGCCCTCGGTGGCGATTGGGAACTGGAATTTAGCACGGGCAGGATTGAAACCTCCGAGTTTCTCTCCGACTGGGCGCAGGCAGCCTACCAAAACGTGCTGGCAACCTACACAGTAACGACGACTAACGACGTAGTAGATGCGGGTGACGGGGTTCTCTCATTGAGGGAAGCGATCGATCAGGCAAATGCTAGCGTTGGAGTGGCAGACGCGATCGATTTCTCCGTCGGCGGCACGATTACCCTCGGCAGCCAACTCAATCTCACTGACAGCGCCAAAACCACCATTAATGGCAACAATGCCATCACCGTTAGCGGCAACAACGCTGTCCGCGTCTTTCAGGTGAACATTGGAGCCAACGCAGAATTCAACGGGCTGACCATCAGCGGTGGTCGCCCTAACCAGGGTAGAGACTTTTATGGTGGCGGCATCAACAACCTGGGTGCCCTGGTAGTCAATAACAGCACGATTACGGGGAACACGGCGACTCGCACGGGTGGCATCAACAACGGTGGCAGGGATGGTGACTTGGGCGGCAATGTGACCAGTGCCACATTAACCCTCAACAACAGCACGATCAGCAACAACACGTCTAGCAGTGGAGGTGCGATCGGCAACGCGGGCACCGCAGTGATCAATAACAGCACCGTTTCTGGCAATAACGGTGGCACAAACGGTGGAGCCGTTGCCAATGAGAGTGGGACGTTGACGCTCAGTAATAGTCTCCTGGCTAATAATGCGTCCAGCAGTAGCGGTGGTGGCATCGTCAATGCTGGTAGGGTGAATGTGATCAACAGCACCCTCTTTGGCAACTCAAGCGGCAGCGGCGGTGGCATCGCCAACTTTGGCAGGGTCGATGTGTTCAACAGCACCATCAGCGGCAATACCGCAACAAGCTCAAACGCCAATTTCGGCGGCGGCGGCGGCATCTACAACGATGGCACGCTGAATCTGAGCAACAGCATTGTGGCAGGCAATATTGCCCCGATTGGCTCGGAAATTAGGAGCGATTTCTCAGTCACCTCTGACGGCAACAACCTGTTGGGCGACAGCAGCAAAACCACTGCCCAAGCCCTCGTCAATTTCACTCTCCTCGCCAGTGATATCCTGGCAACCAGCGATAGTCTGACACCCGCCGCCCTCGCCAGCATTCTCGCCCCTCTCGCCAACAACGGGGGTGCCACCCAAACCTTTGCCCTGGTTGCGGGGAGCCTCGCCATTAATGCAGGCAGCAACGCTCTGATTCCCGCCGGAGTCACCACCGACCAGCGCGGCTTTGTTCGCATTGTCGGCGGCACGGTAGACATCGGTGCTTTTGAATTTGTCCCTCCCAACAGCGCTCCCATTGCTCGCAATGACAGCTTCACTACCAATGAAGACACGGTGCTGACGGGCAATGTGATCACGAACACTACTCCCAACGGGGCTGACAGCGACCCGGATGGCAATCCGCTCACTGTCACCGCTGTCAATGGCAGTGCTGCCAATGTGGGCACGCCCATTTCCCTGACCAACGGTAGCCTGACGCTCAACGCCAGCGGTGGCTTCACCTATACCCCCACCGCTAACGCCAACAGCAGTGATTCCTTTACTTACACCCTCAGTGATGGCACTGCCACCTCCAACACGGCAACCGTCAACCTCGCGATCGCCCCAGTGAACGATGCGCCCGTGGTCGCCAATCCCTTTGTCGATCGCACCAGTCCCGAAAATACGGCAGTGAGTTTCACCATTCCTGCCAACAGCTTCAGCGATGTGGATAATCCCACCCTCGCCCTGAGTGCCACCCTCGCGAATAACACCGCCCTACCCAGTTGGTTGACCTTCAATGCGGCAACTCGCAGTTTCTCTGGCACCCCGCCGCTTAACTTCAATGGCACCCTGGCACTGAAAGTCACTGCTACGGATGCCGGGAATCTGTCTGCCGCCAGCACTTTCAACCTGGCGATCTCTCCGGTGAACGATGCACCCATTGTTGCCAATCCCTTGGGCAATCAGTCCAGTCCTGAAGACACCACCGTGAATTTCACTATTCCTGCCAACAGCTTCAGCGATGTGGATAATCCCACTCTTACCCTGAGTGCCTCCCTCGCGAATAACACCGCCCTACCCAGTTGGCTGAGCTTCAATGCGGCAACTCGCAGTTTCTCTGGCACGCCGCCGCTCAACTTTAACGGCACCCTGGCACTGAAAGTCACCGCCAGTGATGGCGAATTTTCTGTCTCTAGTCCGTTTAACCTGGTGATTACGCCCGTGAATGATGCGCCGACCATTAGCGCCATTGCCAACCAAACCGCTTTCCAGAACACCGCGACGGCTGCGATCGCCTTCACCATTAGCGATGTGGAAACCGCCGCGAGTTCCTTGACGGTGACAGCAAGCTCCAGTAACACTGCTCTAATTCCCAATGGCAGCCTTGTCTTCGGTGGCTCTGGTGCCAACCGCACCCTGATCCTCACCCCTGCCAACAACCAGTTTGGCACCGCAACGATTACCGTCAATGTCAGTGATGGCAATCTCGTCACACCGACCACCTTTACCGTCACCGTGGGTCGCAACCAGAACGGCGGCAATGGCAAAGATACCCTGAATGGCACCGCTGGCAACGATCGCCTGGATGGGGGCAACGGTGAGGATACGCTGTTTGGTGGGGCAGGCAATGACTTCCTGTTCGGCGGTAATGGCGATGATATTCTGCGCGGCGGTCTGGGCAACGACATCCTCAACGGCGGCAATGGCAGCGATCGCTTTGTCCTCACAGCGGGTGAAGGGACTGACACAATTCAGGACTTCAAGAATGGTACGGACAAATTCGTTCTGACCGGGGGATTGACATACAACCAACTGACGGCTCAGCAGGAAGGTACTCGTACCCGGCTGCTGGTGACCTCAACCGGCGAAGTGTTGGCATATCTCGACAACGTTAACTTCAACTTGATTGACATCACTGACTTCGTGGTGGTGTCTTAAGCCCAACTAAAAACGAGATCGCTCCTCCATGTCGGAAGAGCGATCTCGTTGGGTTTTGCCCCAAGATTCAGATACTAAAATAGGTGCGTCCTGACCTAAACTGACCGTTCATGAGTTCTGGGCTTCTTCTAACCAGCTAAGTAAGTTTTCTAGCTGAGTGAAATC
>JBGTAZ010000051.1:0-9286 GCA_041749615.1 Leptolyngbyaceae cyanobacterium
GGTTCGGAGTTCGAGGTTCAGAGTTCGCACGTTGGGCATTGCTGAATCTGGGGAGGAAATTTGTAGGGGCAATCCCTTGTGGTTGCCCTCCACTTACGTCAGGGTAGGCACAAGACCTAACCCTACAGTCAAAAATCATACTTGCATTCAGCAACGCCGATGTTTGAACGGTGAAGGAGTGGCTACCCCTTTACTTCTTAAATTGACAGGTAGCCAGCGCCGACTTCTTCTCTAGAGATATACGTTTCTAGAGAGATATACGTGGTTCGTGTCGGATTGGATGACTCACGATCGCATTACCTGACAAAATCGCATTACCTGACAAATAGGAGCCAAACGCCAGCTAAGGCGATCGCGGCTCCAAAAATGGCTCTTAGGCTCACTTTTTCGCCACTGGCGATCGCAAAGGGAATCACAAATAAAGGGCTAGTGGCGCTGAGCGATTGGGCGATTCCGGTCGGCGCGTATTTTAAGGCGATTTGCTGGAACCAAATGCCTAAATAGGTGCTGGCAAATGCTGCCAGGATGACGATTCCCCAGAGCCGACGCGATCGCAGCGGTGCCAGTTTTTGGATTGGCTGCTTTTGAGCAGAAAACCAAATCAACAACATCAGAATTCCTGCCAACAGCCGAATTAGAGTACTCCACAAGGGATCAATATCGGTTCCGGCTAAGGCGGCTCTTGACAGCACTGCCCCGATCGCTTGCCCTGCTGCTGCCACCAAACCGGCAATGATGCCTCGGAGGGGCGGGTGGGTCAGCGTTCCATTCGGGTGGGGCGATCGCTCCAGCACGACCCAAGTGACTCCGGCGATCGTCAGCCCAATCCCCAGCCATGCTAGGGGTGCCAGTTGCTCCTGCAAAAAAATTAGCGCTAGAAAAGCACCCAAGGGCGGCGACAGCGATTCCAGCACCAATGCCCGTCTTGCCCCCAGAGAATTGAGTGCGGCAAAATAGGCTGTGTCGCCAATGCCAATGCCGATCACGCCGCTGAGTAATAGCAGCAGCACGGGAACCAGGCTGACGGTGGGTAGGAGCTTGCCGAAAAACAGCAGGGTGACGATCAAAAGTGCGATCGCAATTAGCCCCTTGACCAAATTCAGCACGAGTGGCGGTAGCTGCCGTCCCACTCCGGTATAAACGATGGACGCAGCCGCCCAAATAAACGCGGCACTGAGCGCCGCCACTTCTCCCCGAAAATCAGCTAACATCCACGATCACCAGTTCCACATCACGAGATTGTCATCTAGGTGATCGGTAACAATTTGCCCGATCGCGCTAATCTCTGCCAAATCGTCTGGAGATAATTTCACCTCGGCGGCAGTGGCATTGGCGATCGCTTGCTCGGCATGACGCACGCCCGTAATCGCTTGGGTTTGGGGTTGGGCAATTAGCCACGCTAAGGATAAATTGGTCAGGCTGGTTTGATGGCGATCTGCGATCGGGCGCAGTTTGGCAAGTGCTTCTTGGGCGCGAATAAAATTTTCGCCTTGAAACAGCTTGTTTTTTGCCCGATTATCGGCAGGATCGAACTGGTGATTGGCTGCAAATTTTCCGGTCAGCAATCCTTGTGCCAGCGGCGAGTAGGCAAGAATGGAAATTTGATTGGCAACACAATAGGGCATTGCGTCTTTTTCCAGCGATCTCCAAAACAACGAATAAGCGGGCTGTAAGCTATCAATCCGTCCATGTTGAGCCGCCTCTTCTAGCTGAACCCGCGAGAAATTAGACACGCCGATCGCCCGAATTTTGCCCTGCTGTTTCAAATCATTTAGGGCGCGCATCGTTTCTGCGATCGGCACCACTTCGCTACCAAAGGCTCCCGCAGGCCAATGAATTTGATAGAGGTCAATGTAATCGGTTTTCAAATTTTTGAGCGACCCATCACAGGCAGCAATCACCTGATCATATTTCAAATGATTGGCAAACACCTTGGTCAGATAAACCACTTGCTGCCGCACATCCGCCAAAGCTTCCGCCACAATTTGCTCGGAGTGCCCTTGCCCATAGACTTCAGCCGTATCAACCGTAGTAATTCCCGCCTCAAATGCCGCTCGAATTGCCTGAATCGTTTCGGCATCTTCCACGCCCACCCACATACTTTTGCCTGCTTGCCAGGTGCCCGTAATGATCGGCGTGATCCGAATTCCAGATATGCCTAATTCCCGTGTTTCCATGCCGCTTATCCTTTAGGTGGAATCCTTTAAGTGGAATGGTCAAAAGCCCTTCTTACTGTAGTAGTAAGCCGCTAAGGAAGAAACAGTTTCTAGAAAAAATATCTCTTAAGAGCGATCGCGGGTCAATTCTGCCGCGATCGCGCGTTGGTATTTTTGCCGCGTATATTAAACGGCTAGGCTCATCGTTCCACCTGAGGGCGGGTAAATAGCAACCACTGAGGGTTTGGGTGGATCGTTGGCTTGCTTGCTGGGCCAATTTGACCCGATCGGAACTTTGCGGGTTTGCATGAATTCTTTGCCGTCGGTAGTGTGCATGGCAAACTGTCGCATTTCTGCCGCCATGTCTTTGCGGGTGCCGTTGACCTCACCAGGATGCTGAATAGCTAGGAACAACGCGCGATCGCCCGATGCAAAGCACGGTCCTGTCGTTTCACAATCCATCGGTCCAATGCCAAACAAATATGGCTGCCCTGCTCCTTCGCCTGACTGGGGAATAACCCAAATGGCGTTATTGCCATAGATGCCCCGCAGACTAGAAGGGGTAATCGGCACCCCGCCCGCTTCTTGGCGATTGGCTAACACTTCCCGATTCAGTTTGTCAGATGACATATCATTCACCATCCACAGATTGCCCTGAGCATCAAAGGCGAGATTATCGGGATTGGCAAAGCCTTGTCCGCCGATCGCAGGTTCACCACCGGTTGCCGCCATTTTCCAGGTAAAGGTGGTCGCATCGGGGGCATTGTCCGCTTCGGCAAGGCGCATGATCCAACCAAATTCAAACGCCGTACTGCCATCAACACCTTTGAAAATGCGAATGTCAGGGCTACCATCTTCTTTACTAATGCCGCCAGAAGTGAAAGCAACGAACAGCGAACCATCTGGGGCAATTTTGGTATCTTCGGGGCGAGCAGTGCAGGTTGCCCCTGCCGCATTCGCCGCAAAATGAGCATCAATCAAAATTGCACCTTGCTTTTCAGCGTCACTGCCCACATAGAGATCGCCCAGGGTTTTATATTTTTTCTGAAATGCTTCAATTTGAGCATCGTCATCTGCTTTGAAAATGCCGCCTTCTGGGCGTTGGGGCAAGGGCAACATGACTCCGCTGAGGAACGTGGGCAGCGTGGGGGCGACGGGTGTGGTCGGTGATAAAGGAATCCAACGTCCGGTGCCATCCGCTTGAAATTGCGCCACATACAGCATCCCATCGCTCAGCAGTTTAGAGTTGGCTTTATCTTTGGGATCGGTAACGGCGGCTTTGCTGACAAATTTATAGAGGTGCCCACCCCGGCGATCGCAGCCCGAATAAAACGCCAGTGGCTTGCCTGCCACCACCCGCACGCCAACAGCCTCGTGGCGATAGCGCCCCAGCCAGGTATGCTTGGTGCCGTAGTCGTTGGGATTGGCGGGATCTAGTTCCACCATCCAGCCATACTTGTTGCCAGCCAGCCCAAACACATTCCCCATGCCCGTCAGTTCTTCATCCGTAATGTTGAACGGGCGATTGATGGGATCAAATGAAGTGCCATCGGCATAAACAGGCTCAGGGATTTGCACCTGCACATTTTCTTCGGCACTGAATACCGTGCCCCAAGGCGTAGTGCCACCCGCGCAGTTTTGAAACGTGCCAATCACTTTATCGCCCAACTTATCTACATAGCCCTGTCCTTTCGTTTTGTTGAAAATGGCAACGGCTGGACCCGTGGTTTTCAAATAGCGTCCATCTTCTAACCCAGAGATGCCGGTGATCCGGCGGTCGGTGGCAGACTGAGATCGCGCCCATTTTCCGTCGGGCGATCGCCGCAGCGCAATCACTCCCACCCCTTGATCAATCAAGCCTTCTTTGCAAATTGTTTTAACCTGTTCCTTAATCGGATTGCCATCCGCTAGGGCATAAGCGTTTAAACCTGGAACCTTATCATCCTTAATGGCTTTAATCGCCGCCCGGACTGCTTGATCAACGTCCCGAAACGGTAGCGCTTTGCCAATGACTTTCTCGTAGGTCTGCTGCCACGGAACCGCGCTAATGTACTCAAAATTAACCGACATCAGAGCTTCATCGGGGCTGGTTTCAACCAGTGCCAGATAGTCGTTGTTATAGCCAAAGCGCGAGTCGCCCACTTTATCGCCCCAGGAAGCAATCACATCGTAGGTAAACCCCTCTGGCAGCACCAAATCATCGACTACTTCATATTGGCTAAATTCAGTGATCTGGCGATCGCTTGCCAGGGCATTCACCGCCAGCGGCATCGGTCCTTTCACTGGCGAAAACGCCAACTTCACCCCAGGGCTAAAGGTGTTGCCGCCCGTTGCGGGTGGCTGACCGGGACGAATGCCACAGGCAGTAGTGGTCGCTGTGGCACCTAGAAAAATCAGAAAGTGTCTGCGATTAAGAGTCATATTAGATTGCTTAAAGTGCCGCTTTGTCCCGAATCTAGCGCGATCGCTTTAAGGAACGGTTAATAATGTCGCGGCTATCCAGCCGATGCTGGGTTTGGGTGGTTTCGGCGTTACTATGCGATCGCTCTCACGGCTGCTTGGGCATCTCGCAGCAAGCCTTTGGCAATCCGAAAAAGCTCTTGTCCGGTGTGCAAATAGTCTTCATCGTAATTGGCAGTGAAATACTCTAGCTGTTCAATGCCGTCTTCCACCCGGTTGAGGCAGTAAAATAAATGTTCCGCCACACCCGCCACACTGGCAGGATTGGGCAAGGAACGAAAGACCTTTTCGGCTTGCATCAGCCCCGCTTGACAGTCTTCTAAATAAAGCTGAAAATCTCGCATCAGTTCATCATCAAACGGATCGGCGGATAAGTCGTTAATTTCATCTTTGAGTGGATCTAAGATGTCGCGGATGGTTCGGTTCACAGGAATGTAAACCAGTTTGAGCCATTGATCTAGCTCGGTGTCAGCCTGCTGCCCAGTTTTTTGCTGTTTGCGATAGTGCGCTTGGGCGGCAGCGGCACGCTGTTGTCGTTGTTTTTTGGAAGCGTACCCAACGTCCGACTCAACGTCTGCGCCGTCTAATTGAGTCCGGTAAATTCGCAACTGATCATAGGAGCGGCGATTGTGGGGATCGCCCAAAACCTCGTAGGCGGCGTTGACCTTCGCTATTTTTTCGTGATTACTTGTGCTGCGATTGCGATCGGGATGGAAAAGTTTAGCAAGGCGACGGTACGCCTGCTTAATTTCTGACTGGGTTGCCGTTGGGCTAACTTCCAGAATTCGGTAGTGATCGAGGTCTGCCATGCAAGTATTCTATCGTGCTTGCTAGAACACCAAAATCATACTCTGCCTTGCTTTATGATGGTTTGTGTGAATGAAAAATCATGGCACTACCGTTGACATTGACTAGAGTTTGCCTGCCAAAATTTGAGCAGCGGTTAATTTCAAGTCCGGAAAGACAGAGGACTGAACCAACGTTTCGCCCTGGAATTCTGTCAGGTCATAAAATTCATGATCTAGCGAACCAATCGTGAGTTTCTCTGCGATCGCGTCTACAATCCAATACTCAGGGATTTCTAGAAGCCCATACTCGGAGCGCTTGGAGCGATAGTCATCCGCTTGGGTAGACGGGCTGACAACTTCAGCAACCAGAAGCGGCGCTGGCTCGTTAAAGTCAATCACGGCTTCGCGATTTTCCATGGCTTCCCACTGTGCCAGTGGCAAAACGGTAACATCGGGGATGCGGGAGGTGTCCCAGCGTCTACCACGGGGAGACCGAATGCCGACTAGAGAAGGCAAGGCAACCCAGGATTGCCCGGACTGAGCGATCGCGTCCTCAAACTGGCGAACGAGGAAGCGAATAATATTGCCATGTTTCCCGGTTCCCAGGCTCATCGGAACCAGTTCTCCATCCACCAGTTCATACTGGGTGTCGGTGCCATCGTCATACGCGAGATAGTTCTCAAAAGTGAGTTTCTCAGTGATGATCGTCATGGGACTTGACTCCTGCTTACTCCTTTTTTCCCTCGTTTCTTCACGGGTGACTCGCTGCTCATAGCAAAGGACGAATAGGTTAGGACACAAAGATCCGTGAGAAATAAGGACTAACGGACGGGTGTGGTCTTGACCTTTCCTCGTACTGCTATATCAAGTTTATCAAGAAGAAAGAGTCAGTTCTGGGTCTTGAAACAGGGGCGTACTCAGGTAGCGTTCGCCAAAGCTGGGTTGGATGGCAACGATCAGTTTTCCGGCGTTTTCAGGACGACGGGCAACTTGAATGGCGGCATACAGGGCAGCACCGCTGGAGATGCCGGACAGCAAGCCTTCTTCACGGGCAAGCCGCCGACCGTAGGCGATCGCCTGATCATCCGTCACGGTAATCACTTCGTCAATCAAGTTGACATTCAGCACCGGTGGCACAAATCCTGCGCCAATCCCTTGAATTTTGTGAGGTCCAGGGCGACCGCCCGATAAAACGGGGCTGTTGGCAGGTTCCACGGCGATCGCTTTAAATTCGGGCTTCCGCTGTTTCAACACTTCTGCCACCCCGGTAATCGTGCCGCCCGTACCAATTCCCGCCACAATCATATCGACCTGTCCATCGGTATCGTCCCAAATTTCTTCTGCGGTGGTTTCTCGATGAACTTGAGGATTCGCCGGGTTGCGAAACTGTTGCAGCATGTAGGCATTGGGCGTGGTGTCTACAATTTTTTGCGCCCTCGCAATACAGCCACTCATGCCTTCAATGCCGGGAGTCAGTTCCAGTTCGGCTCCATAGGCACGCAGCATCGCCCTGCGCTCCGAACTCATCGTTTCAGGCATGGTCAAAATCAAGCGATAGCCCTTGGCTGCTGCTGCCATTGCCAGGGCAATTCCGGTATTTCCAGAAGTGGGTTCCACTAGCACTGTTTTTCCCGGCGCGATCAATCCTTCCCGTTCTGCCGCGTGAATCATGCTGACCCCAATCCGATCCTTAACCGAGGCAGACGGATTCATACTCTCTAATTTGAAAACAATTTGAGCAACACATCCCTCGGCTTGAGGAATGCGGTTGAGTTGCACAAGGGGCGTGTGACCAATCAGATCGGTAATATTATTAACAATTCGCATAGTTTTCGATCAAGGTAGCAATGGACAAAGTTGATAATGAATTAAAGGCTGAGTTTAGGCTAGATGTAATACATGATATCTAGCTGGCGACGAGCATCGCGCTTTTCACAAATATCTTGTAATGTATACCGCTGCAAAACAGTTTCGGAAGCCATATGAGCTTCTTGCCAAATTTCACAAATCACCGTATTCTCAACAGTCTTTAGCTCATCATCTTCTGCCATCTGAGCATCCGCCCCTTCGAGGCAGTTCATGACTTCGAGTAAGTTGATTTTCCAGGGTTCCCGCGATAAAATATACCCCCCTTTGGCACCGCGCTGCGATCGCACCAAGCCTCCCCGCCTTAATGCCGCCAAAAGCTGTTCTAGATAGCGATCGGGGATATTTTGCTGAGCCGCAATCTGGCGAATTTGTAGCGGTTCACCACTGGGATGATGGGCAGCTAATTCAACCAGGGCAAGGATCGCGTACTCGTTCTTACAAGAAAGTTCCACAGGGTCAAACCAAGGTAGTATCCAGAAGCATACGCCTCTTGTCTTCATCATACTACGGTTCATCACTAGGGTTTTGATAGTTTATGCCTGATTCTTGGCAAACTCCCCATAGCGGCTATCACTGGGATGGTCGCGATCGCCGTTTTTTTGAAGGGTGGTACTTCCGGCTAACTTTGCCAGAAGTTCGCCAAACGTTCGCGTTCATGTATTCCATCGATGATCCCCAGGGCGGAAGACCCCTCAGCGGTGGAGTTGCTCAAATTTTGGGAGCAGATGAAGAGTATTTGTGTCGCACGTTTCCAGCGGTGCAGGGGTTTTGGGCGGAGCGGGAAAGGCTGGGGTTGGGGCATGGGAGGAGTGGAGGAGTGGAGGAGTGGGGGAGTGGGGCGAAATTGTTGGAGCCGGAGGGCTATCAAGTAACGGCAACGCAGCATCAGGGGCATTTGCAGGAACCATCGGGGAAAACGGCGCGTTGGTGCTATCAGGTACAGCCGATCGATGGTTGGGGAAATCGGGGGGAACGGCAGCGATCAACGGCGGGTTGGTTGGCATCGTTGCCGATTTTTGAACCGGGCTGGCAGGTGTTGATGGCGCACGGGTTAGCCACAGGTTGGATGGAGTGGAATGGGCAGCGCTACGAGTTTTGCAATGCGCCTGCCTATGCTGAAAAAAATTGGGGGGGAGCCTTTCCGCAAAAGTGGTTTTGGATACAGTGCAACAGTTTTGATGGAGCGCCGGAACTCGCAGTGACGGCAGGCGGTGGACGGCGACGCTTGCTCACCTGGATGGAGTCGGTGGCGATGGTGGGTATTCATTACCAAGGGCGATTCTATGAATTTGCACCCTGGAATGCCACAGTCCGCTGGCAGATTGCACCCTGGGGCGAGTGGAAAATGTGGGCTGAGAATGATTTATACCGAGTGGAACTGGTGGGAAAAACGGCGCGATCGCCCGCTTTAGTCCGCGTTCCCACTGCCCAAGGATTCGTCTTCACCTGCCGAGACACTACTCAAGGCGAACTCTCCCTCACCCTTTGGAATCGGGCAAGCGATCTCCAGATCATTCAAGCCACCAGTTCCCTAGCTGGCTTAGAAACCGGAGGCTCACCCTGGCACGAAACCTGGATCGGCTGATATAAGTTTTACTGGGTGTCAAAACTCCGAACTCAAAACTCCGAACTCAAAACTCCCCATGAACTACTGGCTAATGAAATCTGAACCCGATGTATACGGCATTGCGGATTTGGAGCGCGATCGCCAAACCATTTGGGATGGCGTGCGGAACTATCAAGCCCGCAACTTCCTCAAATCCATGCAGCCGGGAGATCTGGCATTTTTTTACCACTCCAACACCACACCCCTGGCGATTGTCGGCTTAGCAAAAATCACCCAATCCCCCGTGATTGATCCAACCCAGTTTGACCCTAGCAGCAACTATCACGACCCCAAATCCACTCCAGAAAATCCCCGTTGGCACACCGCGATCGTGGAGTTTGTTGAAACCTTTCCCACCCTGCTCACCCTAGAAACCCTGCGTCAAACCTTCACCCCCGATGACCTGT
>JBGTAZ010000052.1:0-14699 GCA_041749615.1 Leptolyngbyaceae cyanobacterium
GGGCGATCGCCAAGCGCTGCCGCTGTCCACCGGATAGTTTTTGCCCCCGTTCTCCCACAATTGTGTCATAGCCATCCGGCAGTTGAGCAATAAACTCCTCAGCTTCAGCAATTTCTGCCGCTGCCACAATCTCATCCATCGATGCATCAAAGCTGCCATAGGCAATGTTTTCGGCGACTGTGCCGTGAAATAAGAAGACATCCTGATTCACCCAGCCGATCGCCCGTCGCAACTCTCGCAGTTTCAAATCTTGAATATTCACCCCGTCCAACGTAATTACGCCAGACTGAATCTCGTATAGCCTCAGCAACAACTTGACTAGCGTACTTTTTCCCGATCCGGTTGACCCGACGATCGCGGTGGTCTTACCCGCCGGAATTTGCAGCGACAACTGTTCAATCACGGGTGGACGGTGATTATAAGCAAAGGTGACATTGTGAAGCTGAAGATCTCCTTGGATAAAGAGTTCGGGGTTCGAGGTTCGGAGTTCGGAGTGTGGAGCGTGGGGCGTGGGGTGGATGGCGAGTTCCAAATGTCCCGAAGGGATTGCGATCGGCGTTTCCAGCAGGTTCATTACCCGATTGGTGGATGCCATTGCCCGTTGATAGAGGTCGAAGGTTTCCCCTAAGCGAGTCAGTGGCCACAGCAAAGATTGGGTTAGGTAAACCATGACGCTGTAGCTGCCGACGGAGAGTTGACCCGCGATCGCCGCCTTTCCGCCAAACAGCATCGTCGAAACAAAACCGACCAGCACCACCAGGCGAATCAGGGGAATAAAGGCGGCACTGAGGGCGATCGCACGCTGATTACTACGGCGATAGGCGGCACTTTCTAGGCGCACCCGTTCTTTTTCATAGTCTTCGGTGGCAAAACTTTTAATGGTCGTGATGCCGCTCAAGTTGTTGGACAATCGCCCATTCAACAGGCTGACTTTTTCGCGCACTTC
The DNA here is from genome assembly GCA_041749615.1 of Leptolyngbyaceae cyanobacterium. Taxonomy (GTDB): domain Bacteria; phylum Cyanobacteriota; class Cyanobacteriia; order Leptolyngbyales; family Leptolyngbyaceae; genus ULC077BIN1. The sequence continues at coordinate 947 of JBGTAZ010000052.1, forward strand.
AGCATAGCGGGGAGCTAACTTACGCTGAAATATCACGGAACCCCAGATGATGAACGGCATCGGCAACACTGCCATCCATGCCACTGTGGGAGCCAAAATGAAAAACACCGTGCTAATGATAATCACGGTGGTGGTAACTTGCAGCAGATTATTTGCGCCGCCATCCAAAAAGCGCTCTAGCTGGTTAATGTCGTCATTCAAAATAGACAGCAACCCGCCCGTGCTGCGCTCTTCAAAATACGCCAGTTCCAATTCTTGCAAATGAGAGTAGGCATCGAGCCGCAGGTCATGCTGAATGTTTTGTGCCAGGTTGCGCCAGAGGCGATCGTAGGCATACTGAAACGCCGATTCCAGTCCCCAAATCACCAGAGTCAATCCTGATAAAATCACCAACTGGCTAAACAAATCCGTCACGCCAAACCGAGACAGCACCGAGTTTTGCTTCTGCACCACCACATCCACGGCGGAACCAATCAGCAGCGAAGGAGCCAAATCGAAGATTTTGTTCAGAATGGAGCAGGCGATCGCCCAACCAATTTGCTTATGATAATTACGCCCGTAGCGCAGCAATCGCATCAGCGGATGCATGACCTGAATGCTGTCTGGCAACGAGTCCTCATCGGGTATTGGCTTGGGAGAAGAAGGGCGAAATCGCTGGGTAGATGCACGGTGAGACGATAATCGAGCCAAAGGGAAACCTCTTGAAAGCAATGACATCAGCAAGCGATCTTCACTTTAGCCAACTTTTGAACCGGGATCTGTCTACCCATCTAATGAATAAAAATAACGGATATGTGCCCAACGGACGCTGCAATAATCTCCATGGGAATGATAGGCTGCATTTCGTAGAGTTTGAAATGAGGAAAACCAATGAGTTCGTACACTCCTGAAGAAACCACAGCCGTGATTAAAGCGGTGACATTGGCAGGTATGGCAGTTTCGATCGCTGATATGGGCATCGTTTCAACCGCCATTGAAGCCGGAGCTTTAGCTCAAGAAGTGGTGGGTGCAGCGAAAAAATATCCCACCAATAGCATTGTGCAATCGGTGTTTTCTGCTGAAGCCGTGAAGCACAACTCGCCCAAAGCACCCGAAGGCATGACTCCTGACAACTTGATTGATATGGCAATGAGCGCTATCAATGATGCGGTGTCGATCGTGACCGCCAAAGCAACCCCCGCCGAAGTGCAAGAGTATAAGCAATTTATTTACACCGCTGCTGAGCATGTGGCAAATGCAGCAGGCGAAGGGCTGTTTGGCACAGGCTCAAACAAAGTGAGCGACAAGGAAGCCGCTGCCCTGACAAAACTAAAAGCGGCTTTGGGTGTTTAAAGAGCACGCCAGCAAAAGGAAGCCAGCGATCGGCGTTGCCTAACTGATTGCCTGACAGGATCTCGTTCCAAGCCTCCGACTTGGAATTTGTTTTTGCGGCTCTGCCGATTGGAGCAATTTGGCAGAGCCACTTTTGAGGTGTTCCCATGTAGAACACGGGAACAAGAGGTGGTCGAGTTTTTGCTGATGAAGCCGCTTTTTTAATCAAAGCTCAAACAATACTTCATTTCTAGATAAGTTGGGATTGTAATACGGATCGTTGTGATTCAATCGCTCAAAGTAAGATTGCCACTTGTTGTTAAGGGTTTGCCATTCGTTGGGTTGCAATCCTGGTTGCCGACTCGCCGACTCATAATGCACCAGTTGCGCGTAAGGAGTCACCACTTGCCGATAGCCTGCTTGATGGGCTTTGAGGCATAAGTCTACATCGTTATAGTTGAGCGGGAACGCTTCATCCATGCCGCCCAACTCCTGGTATACACTGTGACGCATCATTAAACAGGCGGCGGTCACCGCTAAGTAATTGCGATTGACCAGGTTGGATAGAAAATAACCGGGATGATCGCCTGCCACCTGGTGAAATGCGTGTCCTGGGTTGCCGCCCAACACCATTACACCGATATGCTGCAAGGTGCCGTTTGGATACAACAATTTCGCGCCGACGGCTCCAACATCTGGCTGTTGGGCAAATTCCAGCATCGATTCGATCCAGTCTGGCGTGAGAATTTCCACGTCATCGTTGAGCAGCAGCACAAAGTCGCCTTGAGCTTGGGCAACTCCTAAATTGATCCGTTGAGCGAAGTTAAAGGAATCGGCACACCGCACAAGGCGGAGGTCATCCTTGGAAATCGCCTGCATGACTTTATCCGACACGTCATAGCCATCAACCACAATAATTTCAAGGTTGCGATAAGAACTGCGATCGCGAATGCTGTGGATACAATCTTCCAATAAGCAGCGACTCGCTGTTGGTTCCAATGCCTTACCTGCACTCGGAATTACAATGCTGACCAACGGATTTCCCTGGATTTCGCGCCGAATCCGATAAAATCCCTCACGAGAACCTGCCTCCACTCGTCCTGGATAATCACTCCGAATCAGCATATCTTCCAAGGCGCGTCGGGCTGCTTCATATGCCCAGGGCTTGGCATCTGAACTGGAAGTAACCGATGTCGGAATCACTCGCCAGTGATAGAGAATTTTGGGAATATGATAAATCTGCTGGGTGTGTTCCACCAGGCGCAACACCAGGTCATAATCCTGAGAGCCGTCGTATCCTGCCCGAAACCCACCGGTCGCCCATACTAAACTTATACGATACACGCCCAAGTGGCAGGTATACATGCAGGAATGAAAATAATCCGGAGACCAGTCTGGCTTAAAGAAAGGATCATGGCGATCGCCGTCCGGACTGATCTTGTCCTCATCGCTGTAGATAAAGTCGGCAGCGGGATGCTGGTTGATCAACTTGGCGTTTTCAAACAAGGCATCGATCGCCAACTCATCATCATGATCCAGAAGCGCCAGATAGTCACCCGTTGCCAGTTCTAAGGCAGAGTTGCTGGTGGCGACAATGTTGCCATTTTCTGGTCGAAAAACAACTTTGATGCGTGGATCAAGCTTGCTGTAATGGGTTAGCACTGGTTTGATGTGTGCCGCACTTGACGCATCATCGGCAATACACAACTCCCAATTTGGATAAATCTGATTTCGCACTGACTCGATCGCTTTAGTCAGCCAGATTTCCTCAACGTTATACACGGGCAGAATCACCGAAAAAGTGGGGCGATGCTGCCACTGAGACATTTCGCGATCGGCATTCGCCAGATCCGTTGGGGTCAGTTTTTGATGCGCTACCCACTGCTGATAATTGAGTCGTTTGTTGGATCGGGCGATCGTCCGATCCAACACAAAGCGTAGAAATCCACGAGTTCCCCGCTCTTGCCAAGCTTGATAAAGCTTGCCGAACTTTCTCACAATTGAGGAAGGCACAATTCTAAATCCTACGTATAAACAAAAAATGGCAACAAACCTGATGCGGTTAAGAGAGCAGCGAGTCCCCTTGATCCACCGTCATTCCTAGCCGTTGCTTGAGCTTCAGCCAACGCTTTCTCGCTTTCCACGCTTTACTGCTTTGCACCGTTGCCACAATTGACTGCAATCGGTTTTGGGTCGTGTGCAACTGGTTTTGGGTCGTGTGCAACTGGTTTTGGGTTGTGTGCAACCGACTATGGGTTTGATGGATATTCTCTCTTAATTCAACAATTTGTCTAAATACAAGATCAATATGGTCAGCATAAAGTTGAGGATGGTTTGCAAAAATCTGAGCATAGCTTTTAACCCAATCCTCTTGGGTCATCTGCTGGCTCCGCGAGTTTTCCACTTCTCGATGACAGTAAAGCACTTCGGGAATCCGAAATACGTCTCTGCCCAATTCAATAATGGACAGCCAAAAGTCGTAATCTTCCCAGCCACACACCATATTTTTGTTATAGCCACCCACCTTTTCCCAGTCTGCCTTGCGATAAAGACTGGAGTTGAAGATCATGTTTCCTAACAAAATGTCAGGAAACTGGTAAGGCGGCAGATCAAAACTGCCAGTTTTTGCACCAAACAGTTCGGCTTGTGTGTAAACAATCCCCACTTCTGGCTGTGATTCTAAAATGGGAACCGCTTTTGCAAGATAGGTAGAATCAATGAGATCGTCTGCATCGACCGGTAAAATGTATTGTCCTTTTGCCTGGTGAATGCCGACATTTCGCGCAGCAGAAGGACCGTGGTTGTCAGTGTGAATAATAGAAACGTTCGGCTTCTGATAATGATGGAGAAGCCGAACCGTTGCGTCATCGGTTGAACCATCGTTGATGATAATGATTTCAACCGGGGTGAAAGTTTGGGCAATCACGCTTTCTACTGCTTCTTCAATAAAGTGCCCTTGGTTAAAACAGGGCATGATTACAGACACAATAGGAGGCGAATTGCTCATACGGTACTAACAAGAACTTTCTGTTTTGTCATTTGATCATAAATCCAGCGGAAGGTTTGCTCCATCCCCGCTTCCAACCGGATATCGGGCTGCCACCCGAGCAGTTCTTGAATCAAGCTGTTGTCACTATTGCGACCATTTACGCCTTTCGGTGCGGCAAGATTATATCGACGCTTCAGCTTGATTTGCGCGATGTCTTCCACAATATCAACCAGTTGATTGATGGTGACCAGTTGGCTACTGCCTAAATTGAGCGGCTCGGCGATCGGGCTTGCCATAATATCGAGCGTTCCCTTCACGCAGTCATCAATGTACATAAAACTGCGGGTCTGGTTGCCATCGCCCCAAATTTCAATGTCGTGCATCCCCGATAGTTTTGCTTGAATGACCTTACGGCAAATCGCAGCAGGAGCCTTTTCACGACCCCCATCATAGGTACCGTGAGGTCCATAGACATTGTGATAGCGGGCAATCCGGGTGATGAGTCCAAAGTCTTCGGTGTAGTGGCGGCACATGCGCTCACTAAATAGCTTCTCCCAACCGTATCCATCTTCGGGCATGGCGGGATAGGCATCTGACTCTTTTAATGCCACTACGTCTGGCGTAGTCTGACGATAGGCAGGATAAATACAAGCGGAAGATGAAAAGAAAAACTGCTTAACCCCAAATTTTTGGGCTGCCATCAGCAAATGGGTGTTGATCAAAACAGTCAACATACACAGGGCTTTGTTGTTCTCGATGAAGCCCATGCCACCCATGTCAGCCGCGAGGTTGTAAACTTCGCTTGCCCCGTAAAGTGCCCGTTCACAGGCAACTTTTTCCGATAGATCAAGCTGTAAGTTATTTGCCTCAGAAGAAACTTGATACCACTCGTCTAAGGGTTTTATATCCACAGCCCTGATAGGGCGATCGCCTTGTTTCAGTAAAGCTTGAACTAAATGACCACCAATAAAACCACCCGCACCACAGACTACAATCATGTTGGGCACTCCTCACTACACTACTATGCACGATTTCAATACTATGCACGATTTCAATTAAACAGTCGTTGAACCGACTCCAAGCGCCAGGTAATCACATACCTGAGAAAACTGGCTGCGATCCAAAACACGCCAACAATCCAACAGTAGCTTAAGCTTAGTTGAACGATTCGTGGATACAAAATCCGCTGGCACAAGCGTTTGAAACTCTTTGGAAGACGTTGTGATGACGACTGCATCTGCTCGTTGAACGCAATCCTTCGCAGAATCAGCATACTCTGGCTGAGCACCTAAGAGTTGCTGAACGTTTTCTAATGCTAATGGATCATAGAGAATAACTGAGAACCCTTGGGACAATAGTTCTTTTGCCAAAGCCAGTCCTTGAGATTGCTCAACCACGTTCGTATCGGGTTTATAAGCAAGCCCTAAGATGCCCACTTTGGAATGGGGTGTAAGTCGGGGCAGCAAATGGTTTGCTAGACGAGAGGCTTGTTTTCGATTAATTTCGTCGGTTGCTTCGGCGATCGCGGGGCTGGCACCGACAGAATGTGCAATCAAGGCAAAAGCGACATTATCACGAGGGAAACAAGGGCCCCCGTATCCAGTTGCGCCTTTCAGATATTTTTTGCCAATGCGGGAATCTTGACCGATCGCATTCGTCACCACATCCACATCTGCACCGGGAATTCGTTCGCAAATTTCACCCAGCATATTGGCATAGGAGATTTTGGTAGTGACAAACGTATTCACTGAAATTTTGGCAAGTTCGGCATTCACCAAGTTCATGTGAGAAACGGGTGGGTTGCCATTGCTAAGCTGCAAATAAATTTCTTCTAGCATCGCGCCAGACTTCGGATCGGATTCACCAATCAAAATAAAATCTGGGTTCAGCATGTCATGGATGACGTTGCCGAGTGCAATAAATTCAGGGCTATAGCAAAGCCCAAACCCTTCACCACAGGTTTTACCAGAAGCCGCCTCTAACGCCGTTTTGATTTCGCTATCCGTTGCCCCCGGCATAACGGTACTGGTAATCACAACCAGGTGAAAGGTATTTTTATCCCGAATACTTTTACCAATCGGGTCAAGCACTGCGTGGATATATTTCAGCGAAAAGCCACCATCTGCTTCGCTAGGAGTGGGAACAATGATAAAAGTTACGTCTGACTGTGAGATCGCATCAGAATAGTCAGAAGTCGCTCGAATGCGATCCCGATTTCGATGGAGCATTTCGTCCAAACCTGGCTCCTGCACCGGAGCTTTTCCTGCATTAACCTGGTCAATTGCGGCTTGGTTGACATCCACACCAATGACATCAAAACCCTTTTCAGCAAGGCAAGCAGCCATCGGCACACCCAATTTACCCAGACCCACTACGGAAACGATACGTTTTTCCGTCACTATACCCACACTCCTCACTGCAACTTACTCAAAAGACGAAGGTTTACTTCGCTTTAATCCTCTTAATCTGCAGACGATTCTAGCAGGAATTCCCAACAGTTTTGGGAGAACCATACTCAATTGATCCCCAGAGCGTAGAAGATTCAGCAGTATTCTGTACCATACCCTGAACTTTGGACGAGCTAAAGACAGCATGTCTAACCGTCGATCAAGACGTTGCCAACTCCATAAAGGTTTCCGTAATCCTTGGGGGGTGATCTGCCAATCCGCCAAATCCAACATGAAGTAGGTATAGTGCTTGCCGCCTAGTAGCTGCAAATTATATTGGGCTTCTTCCCCTAAAAATACTCCTTTTTTTCCGTTAGGGTGATGGGTGTAATCGTGGTTTTGATGCACTGCCACAATTGATTCCGTTGCGTCTATGAGCGGAATGTTGAGATTCAAAGCCTTGTATAGCATCCAGTTATCCCAACACAAGCGCCCAATGGCAAAAGGTGGAATGTGGGTGTAGGTGTTGCGCGTAAAAACGAAGTAGTCCATCGCTTGGGGACCTTCTAACGCTCCTAAGGTCATGGCGCGATGACGTAGCTGCTCTGTCCATCCGGGGTTGGGAGCGATCGCTTCATTAAAATCCAGATTCCAGCGTTGCCCGGTTAGCATAAATCGCTCAAACGGGATCTGTTGGATGGTTTTCATGAAATCATCCAACAGAATAATATCGGCGTTGACATAAGCAAAAAGCGGTCCAGCGCCTACCCGTTGAGCAATCTCAAAAATGGAACTCAGCAGGGGGGTTCCTTGGTCGTTTCGCTCCACCCCTGAAACATGCTTAACCCCAAATTCTTGGGCAACCTCGGCAGTCCCTTCATCATCCCCTAGGAGAATAATTTCAGGCTTTGGCTCCAGCCTTACCCAGCTAGTAATAGCATTCCGTTGAATTTGATCAAATTCTCCACGAAAGCCTTTTGGAATCGCAAATAACGTCAGCATTCAGTTTGCCGTTCACTACACAACACCACTCACCCATCAGCCACACTAAACCAAAATGAAGCTGACAGATGTTCAGATTATGCCCTAATTACGGAAAAAGCTCCTAATGGTGTCCTAATGGTGACTCTGCACAATCTACTTCTCTATTCACCCGTCCGCTAATCAGATCCGTAAGAAAGTAAAAAATTGCCGTGCTGACCGTTGCCAATTTTGATTAGGCTCGGCGATATAAACGCAGGGTCAACGTGCGGCGATCGCGGATTCCATTAGAGTGGCGATCGTAGATAAATGGATATGCCTTGACTGGACGATAAGGATTGTTGGGTTGACGTAGCCAGGTTTGGATGGCTTGATAAACAGGGGCATTAAAAGGATGAATATAGAAATAGTCTTGGAGAGTCGTCACAGGTTCATCAAAAGACAAAATGATTTTGCACTGAGTCATATCGTTTTTGATGAAGTTCTGAACAACAGCATCGCTGGGTGTAGAAACGGTATTAAGGTACTTTTGAAACGGAAGTAACCCTTGCTTGTTAATCATGTAATATCTCATGCTGCCATCATTGGCATCATCAGAAATTACATAGCACTCTTTTGGAGTCAACACCTGCTGCAAATCCATACCAACCTGGGCAATAGATGCTCGGTTTTGTATTCCAGCTTCCCGATATTGGGGCAACCAGTAGGAATACAGGTAACTCACGCCAATTAGCATCGCAATAAAGTATGAACCTGGCACTACTAGCGGTAGGGGTTTATGCCGTTGAGATACCCACAAGAAGAATGGAACCAAGGCTAGCCAAGAAAAGATCCAAAGCAACAAATAGTAGAGAGTGCCAGAAAACTGATCTTTGACGGAGCTAGTACTCACAAAAAGGTAGTAAATTGCTGCTAATCCTAAATAAGCAAGCAGGCGATCATCGACCCGACGCAGCTTAAACCAAGCAATTCCAAACGATAAAAAACCTGCCCCTAAAAATAGCCACCCTTCAGTTCCCATATGCACTGAAAACAGCATCCAGTAATGACTCAATTCAGAAGTAACAGTGCGGTTTATATTGCTCCATTTAGGTCCTTCCACGAAAGCACTGGTATAGATGTAAGAAAGTGTATTCCTCAGCCCACCCAGCAATAGCCAAGGAAACATCAGCAAAAATGGCAAGGCAACCCACAAACTCGTCAGGATAGTGGAACGAATTTGCTGACGGTTAATCAAAAGCAGGTAAAGGTAAGTGAGACCTGCCATCATCAAAATCATCGGGGCATAAGTTGCTTTGGCTAAGATTGCCAGCCCAAGAAAGGTGCCTGCCCACAGCCAAGTTGCGCGGGTCAGATGGCGACCCTTTTCAATTACAGGGACAAGTGCCCATAGTAATAGCACGTAGGAAAAAATATTCGGTCTTTGGTCGGCAATATAAAAATGTACATCCGTAGAGCTGCCAAACAGCATTTCATTGGGCACATGACCTGACAGGGTGTGAAACAGGATTGCCCGCAAGCTGACGCTCAAAAGTGGCAAGAGTGCGGTGACTAAAACTGCAGCCCAACCCAGTATGGTGCTACCCCGCCGTCGCACAACCCAAAACATCAGTAGCAAAAGTAGAAATGCTACCCAGAATCGAACGGTATAGCTTTGCCACTCTCCAATGCCAAATATTGCCTGGGATAGTAGCAAAAGAGCCATCCACAAAGGATAGCGGCTATAGATTAATTCCTGGATGACTGAAACTGGCGCTGGTGTACCATTCCCATTTTGCAGTTGCAACAGAATACGTTTGGATTCTGTTAAATAGAGGGATACGCCATCATTAATGGGAGGATAAGACAAGAGTCCAAAGTGACTTGAAAACCAGATTTCTACAATGGTTAGAAAAATGGACAAAAGCGCGATCGCGCAAATCGTCTTAATCCCCGGAAAATCAGATTTCAGTGCGTCAGCTTGTGACATGTTACTATTCATTTACTATCGCTCAGTTTCATAAGAAATTGAAAAGATTGCCGTTCTAACAAGCCCTAATTTAATTAGGATCGATGGTATAAACGCAACGTTAATGTGCGGCGATCTCGTACTCCATTGGAGTAGCGATCGTAAATGAGTGGGTATGCTTTTACTGGGCGATAAGGATTGTTTGACTGACGTAGCCAGTAGTTTTGGATCGCTTCATAGACAGGTGCGTTAAAACGGTGAATAGAAAAATAGGACTGGAGAGTGCTCACAGGTTCATCGAAAGACAAAATGACTTTACACTGAGTCATTTTGTTTTTGATAAAATCATTAATTACAGCATTATTCGGTACGGAGACAAGTCCACTAAGGTAGCTTTGGAGAGGCAGCAGCCCTTGCTTGTTTAACATGTAGTATCTCATGCTGCCATCATTAGAATCATCAGAAATCATGTAGCATTCTTTTGGAGTTAACATCTGCTGCAAATCAGTACCAACCTGAGCAATAGATGCCCGATTTTGTCTGCCAGCCTCCCGATATTCGGGTAACCAGTAGGATAAATACATATAGCTAACTCCAATGATCATGGCTGTGAAATATATTCCCGCCACCACTAATGGAAGGCGTTTGTAGCGCTGAGATAACCATAAAAAGACTGGAACTAGAGCTAGCCAAGAAAAGATCCAAAGCAACAGATAATACAGGGTACCAGAGAATCCATCTTTGACAGAGCTAGTCGAAACAAAAAGGTAATAAATTATTGCCAGTCCTAGGTAAGCAAGGAGGCGATCATCAACTTGACGCAACTTAAACCAAGCAATGCCAAACGATAGAAGACCTATGCCTAAAAATAGCCAGCCCTCAACCTCCATGTGCATGGAAAATAGTCTCCAATAATGACCAAATTCAGAAGCAAAGGTAGGGTTTGGATTACTCCACACGGCTTTTTCTACAAAGACACTGAAATAAATATAGGAAATCGTATTGCTTAGTCCGCCTAGTAGCAGCCAAGGAGTCATTAGCAAAAATGGTAAGACAACCCAGAAACTTGTCAGAATGGTGGAACGAATTTGCTTCCGATTAACCAACAGCAGGTAGCCGTAGGTTAAACCTGACATCATTAAAATCATTGGGACATAGGTTGCTTTCGCTAGTATTGCTAGACCGAGAAAGGTGCCTGCCCACAGCCAAGTCGTTCGGGTAAGCTGGCGACTTTGTTCAATCACGGGGACCAGTGCCCACAATAGGAGTACATAGCAAAAAATATTGGGTCGTTGGTCAGCCAAATAAAACCGTTCATCCGTGGCGCTACCAAGGAGCAGGTCGTTTGGCACATGACCTGATACGGTATGAAACAGGATCGCCCTTAGACTAACGCTGAGAATTGGCAGCATTGCGGTAACCAACACTGCCGCCCAGCCTAGTTTGTTGCCACCTCGCCGCCGCACAATCCAAAACATGAGCAACAGAAGGAGAAATGCGACCCAAAATCTAATGGTGTAGGTTTGCCACTCCCCAATACCAAATATCGCCTGTGAAAGTAATAAAAGCGCCATCCACAGGGGATAGCGACTAGAAATTAGTTCATAGGTTAATGAAGTTGGTGTTGATGTACCGTTTCCATTTTGAAGTTGCAATAGAATACGTTTCGACTCCAGCAAATAAGATGATACGCCATCATTAATTGGAGGATAAGACAATAGTCCAAACTGACTTGAAAACCAAATTTCTGCAATGGTTAGAAAAATGGACAAAAAAGCGATCGCGCAAATCGCCTTAATTCCAGGAAAATCAGATTTCAGTGCGTTAGATTTCGACATACTCAAAATAATCAACAAACACGTCTTACAAATAAATATAATGACATCAAGAAAGCATAACTAAATATTCTCTTGAAAATCCAAAAACTTGTCATCAAAGAGTTGTTGAAGTGTCAATAAAATAACAGGACTTTGTACTTGGCTAATACCTAGATGGTAAAGAAAAGCAAGCAAGAATTGATGTGCCTGGCAAGCCTAACAAACGACCCTGATTTCCAAATGTTAGAATATAGGAAATCAACAGGTGAATTCTTTTGTTTATTCCTTTTGGAGCCTTCATTTCAACCGCTCTTTTTTGACCCATTTTTGCAATAGTTCTTGCAGGCAAATAGAGGAGTTGAAAAAAGTAAAAATTCCACATTAGATGCCAGTCAAGTTGGTGAGATAAACTCTCAATCATGCTGATGGTATATCGCCGATAATGTCCATAAAATTCATCGTAGTTAGACCACAACTCAGGACACGCCGGTACCGTAATGATGACATGAGTCAAATTCGGGAATAGTACAGTTAAATCTTTTAAGAAAATATCAGGATTGGCAATATGTTCAACGACATCTAGCAAGAGAAGCAAACTATATCGATTTCGTTCGCTTTCAGCTAGATCTTCCGCTTTTTTGCCAACGAAAATATATTGCTCCATATTTTTAAGAGGTCGAGCAGTAGCAGGCTCAACGCCAATACAATCGATCGCTTTGCTTCTTAAATACTTCACAGTGATGCCACACCCACAGCCCACATCCAAAATAGCTGTATCATGCTTTGACAATTTTCGGATTTGCTGCTCTAGCAATCTGTTTCTTGCTAAATGCCACCAGTGATTTTCTACTCCTTCTGGATAACAAAGCTGATATTGATCATCTCGAAATTCTGTTTTCATAGGATTTTTTTGATACAGCGATCGCTTCAAATTGAGGATGGCAAACTTTCCATAGGTTAACTGAGATCTTGCACCAATCTCAACAAGGAATTGCAAAAAAGGCAAAAAATTGAAAGAAAGCGCATAATCGTACTGTCACTTAGACAATTAGAGAAATCTAGGTTCTTAGGTGGGGCAAGGCTTTATGTTGTTACAAATGCCATGCCATGGACTAGCATTGCATCGGTTCTGATGCCTTGAGCTATCACAAAGTCCGGCTCAATGCGCTGTTCGAGCTTTGACTGAGAGGCTAAAGGTATCCCTCGCTTCAACACCTGTGGGCAAAAACCGATTTTCAGCACAAGACGCAATAAGACGGAAGATGATAATCTAGTATTTTATTTGACTTTGTAAGTAACTCTCTACTGGTGAATTATTGACTGTCATGAGCCAAAATGAAATTTTAAGGAAAGAGCAAGAGTTTCACGACCAGTGGGCAGCCATTATTGATGTGGATGGCATTCGCGTAGCAGATTATTTTGAAGCCTGCACTGCACCTGAGAATCGCTTTATTTTGCAGCGATTAGGCAATATGCACGGAAAATATCTATTGGATTTAGGCTGTGGTGCCGGTGAAAATAGCGTCTACTTTTCTAAACTTGGCGCGCGGTGTGTAGCCTCAGACTATTCTCCTGGCATGGTGGATGTAGCACTGAAACTAGCAGAAAAAAATGGGGTAGAGGTGGAGGGAAAAGTGATCAATGCAATGGATATTGATTTTCCCGACAATACCTTTGATATTGTTTATGCATCGAATCTGTTGCACCATATTCCTAACCCAAAATTAACCATTCAGGAGATGCATCGGGTGCTAAAACCAGGCGGAAAAGCTTGTTTCTGGGATCCAATGAAACATAATCCGGTCATTAACATCTACCGTAAAATGGCAACCGATGTCCGCACGGAAGATGAAACCCCTTTAGATTTTGAAATTGTTAAGTTCCTACAATCTCAATTCACACAGCTAGACTACGATACCTTTTGGCTTGCAACGCTGTGGATCTTTCTTAGCTTTTATCTAATTGAAAAGATAAACCCTAATGATGAGCGCTACTGGAAAAAAATTATCACAGAGCAAAAACGTCTTGCACCAACCTATCACCGCCTAGAAAAACTAGATGTACTGCTTAAAAAGATCCCAGGCATGAAACGAATGGCATGGAATTTGGCAGTAGTAGCCACAAAGTAGATCTTTTGGAGTTAGACGATTAGTTTGAGCAATTGGTTATGGTTCTGAACCAGCATTTCTGAACCAGCATTCTCGAATTGGGAAAATGATTGAGAATGTATGCTCTGTATTCATTGCCTCAACCTAAAAACTGCAACAATCTAACTGGAGTTTAGACTAATAGCAAAGCTGCTCGGTCAAACTGGTTGAGC
>JBGTAZ010000053.1:0-7122 GCA_041749615.1 Leptolyngbyaceae cyanobacterium
GCAAAGCACTAACGCTTGACTCAGAAAATACAGGACTAATGGGATTCCAGTGCCAAACGCCGAAGCCATCGCTTCAAATTGGGGACATGATTAAAATTGGTGAACTCGTTGGAATTGTGCTCGAAAAAGATGTGCTGGTGACTCGAATTTGTACACCCAAAAATGTAGTCGTCACCATCCCCAACTCAACCATCTTAGGCAGCAACATTATCAACTACAGTACCTTTGCAAAAGACTTGGGAGATACTACAGGTTTGGTTCTGCACACAACCATCACATTAGGCTATGACATTCCCTGGCAGAAAGTTCATCAAGTGCTGATTGAGGCTGCTAAAGCAACCCCTCAAATTTTAAGCAGTCCAGCGCCTTTTGTTTTGCAAACTAGCCTGAATGACTTTAACGTTAGCTATGAACTAAATGCGTTCACGGATTGTCCTGAACATTCCCCGGTAATCTACTCGGATTTACATAAGAACATTCAAGACAAGTGTAACGAAGTGGATATTGAAATTATGTCTCCCAGTTTCCTTGCCTTGCGAGATGGTAATCACAGCACCATGCCTGAAAACTACTTACCTGATGATTACAAACCCCCAGGTTTTCATATTGATGCCTCTAAAAAACAACCGCCGACATGACTGAAAGAAACAAACGAGACTCTACTGTCCCTGGTAATTATCTTTAATCCACACGCGAAGTTCAGCTTCAGAATCAGCATAAACACAGCGACCAGTTTGCGGATCAAAGGCATACCACCACGGGTCGTTAGTGCTATCTACAAACTGAGAAACTTGCAGTTCGGCGTTGCCAAATAGGATGCTGTTCAACCAATTTTGAGCGTTTGTTAGCCACTGCGATCGCGTTTCAAGCGGAGGAACTTCTTGTTCTATTTGGTGTTTTTCTTGCTCCAACAGTTGAACGAGTCGAAAATCGTTCGCTTTTTTAGCGGTTTGCAACCGTTGAGTAAGTGAGGTCAAAATGTTATCCCGATGCCGAGAAAGGATTTGGTCATCGTGGATGGGAGACGTGTTAGCCGGAAACGTGTTAGCCGGAAAAATGTTAGCCATAGTAGTTCTACAGAGGAAATGAGCAACAGAGAAATATTTTCCTCTTTCCTACAATTATATAATTACTTCTGTATCAGGAGCTACGAAACGTGTATGTCTTGAGATAGAAATTCGAGTCGCTCTAAAAGCTTGTGATGCGAGTCACACTCTCCGGTGAGCTAAGTTACGTCGCGGCTAGAGTAAAATCACCGTTCCCCAACCCTTCACATCACTAGACTATGGCTTAAACCATCCGATACTACAGATATCCAACGCCCCAAAACGGATTTTCTGCCATGCTGTCAGCCCGCACTTCCCCCGCCGCATCGCCCCAGCCGTTTGTGACCTCTCCTGTTGAAACAGTTCTTATGAGTGCCCTGTTCACGATCGCGTTGGGCGCAACCGCTGCAACTTTACCCGCCCGTAGTTCTGAGGTGCCAATCCAACCTCAAAAATCCGTTCAGGTGGCACAGGTTCGTTCGTTGCAAGACGGAACCTATCTATATGGTCAGGCTGCTAAAGCCGAACAGATTGGCAAGACCTATCTTGTTTTACAGGTGCGCGATCGCACGGTGACTGGAGCCATCTATGCGCCGTCATCGTCCTTTGATTGTGTTCAAGGCACAGTGCGGTCAAACAAGCTGGCGCTGACAATCACCAACAGCTATGAGCAAACTCAGTCGCCCTACAGCATTGCACTACAGACGAATTCACGAGTGGCAAGTGCGGCAAATCCCACTTTAGAAGCGATTCAGCTAGCGGGCTATCATCGGATTGAAACGGTGAGCGCCAAAGATCGCCGACTTCTATCAACCTGTGAAGCTAAAAATACTGCGGCAATTTAGTTATTCGATGCTGACTC
The DNA here is from genome assembly GCA_041749615.1 of Leptolyngbyaceae cyanobacterium. Lineage (GTDB taxonomy): Bacteria > Cyanobacteriota > Cyanobacteriia > Leptolyngbyales > Leptolyngbyaceae > ULC077BIN1. The sequence continues at coordinate 1,909 of JBGTAZ010000053.1, forward strand.
CGCGAATGGTTTGCGATCGCTCGCGACCCGCGACGGGAGCTTCTTGGATTTTGCGATCTTGAATCCGGTGGGTTTGAAAATGGCGCTGCCACTCACTCGGTGCGTCCAGGGTTTCGCCGCCATGTTTTGTGAGACGTTGGCGGACTTTACACAGCACGGGCGTATTCACACACGCTCCAGAAATAATCACCTGTCCTTTTGTCAGAGAGGGCAACTCTTTGAGCAAATCTCGTCCGGCTGCTTCCACGCCAAACTTGAGACTTTCTTGATCCACCGGATTGACGATTCGCATAATGAATTGGCTCATACATTGCGACAGCACATCGGAATCGATTTTTCCGGGTCGCTGAGTAATCAAACCCATCCCCAGACCAAACTTACGCCCTTCGCTCAGGATGGTTCGCAGCACGGCTTTACAGCGCGATGGCTCATGGGCAGGGGCGAATCGGTGCGCTTCTTCTACGATGATAAAAACGGGATAGGGCAGATAGTTTTCGTCGTCGGAGGTAATCAGTTCTTTTTGGGTGTTCATCCGTGCCTGATTTGCCTGTCGCAACACCGCCGCACAAATCACCTGCTGCTCTTCCTGGCTAATTTCGTTCATTTGCAGCACGGTTGCTTGACCCGGCTCAAACAAATCCTTGGGGGCAAGGTGTTGAAACGGGTGAAAGTAGGGCGATCTCGCTAGTCGTTCTAGTTTCCATTCCAGCGCTGGAGCCGAGGAACCCGGTTTCTCGTTGCCTTCATCGTCCACTTGCGTATCGGCTTCATATACCGCCGCAATCAAATCCTGCACATCCCAGCGATAGTCGCCTTTGCGGTGCTTTTTGACGATTGCGTAAGCTTTGTTGAGAATCGACTGTTGGCGATCGCTCATTTCCGGCAGCAGGGTGAGAATATCGGCATAATCTAGCGACGAGGTGCGAATCCGAATATCATCCGGGGTCAGAATCTTCACCTTGGGCGAGTAGCCATCCTCTCCTTGAAACTGCGGATGTCCCTGCATTTCCGACAGGGTGCTGTATTCCCCGTGGGGATCAAAAATCAGCACCGCCGCCCGATTATGGGGCAAGAGCAATTCTTCAATCAAAACGCCTGCTGTATAAGATTTGCCGGAACCCGTGCCTGCCAGAATAGTCATGTGGGTGCTGACCAGTTCTTTCACGTCCAGGGCGATCGGAACCGCGCCCACTTCTCGCAGCAGCAAGCCGCCAATAAACGCTGAGCCGATCGCCCCCGGTTGCCGTTTATTCAACACTCGTTGCAGCATGGCATCATCTGCCAGATAAACCTTTGCGCCAGGGTTGGGCGTGCGGCGAGGATTCATAAAACCAAGGCGATCGTCAAAATAGCCAATCACATCGACCGTCACTTCATAAATTTCGGGATTCGTGTCGGTGAAACCAATCAGCGCTGCCACTGCTTCCGGGCTAACTTCTGTATCGGCAAAGATGCGATCGGGGAGGTGATCAATCAAGCTACGGGCTGACAGCTTGCCTAGAATCTGCCGCATTTCGCCGCCTATGTCGGTTTCTGCTACTTCGTAATACACGAACTCGCCGATTTTTACATAGCGATTATCCGCCGTGATAAACACATACTGGTTGCCGTTTTCGCCAGGACCTTTAACGGTGCCGATCACAATAGCGGTGGAAAGTGAATTCATTGGACGAGGAAGTTGCATAAATAGCGAGCGTTCTGGATGCAGCGGCTTTCCTATTGGTTATAGCCGATACTGACGAGAAATCGAGCAATTGTACTAGAAATATTAGGGCGATCGCGGTTTGAAATGGTTTGAAGCGGTTGGAAATGGGGCGATCGCGTCTAGCATTTAAACAACCTTTCTTTTTCGATAAGCAGTTTAAAACTGTTGGAAAATTGCTTCTATCGCTTGCTTTAGATCTGGCAAATAGTTTTCTACCACATTCCAGACAATATCAAGGTCAACATCTAAATATTGGTGGGCTAAAACGTTGCGAAAATCGCCAATCATTCTCCAGTCAATTTCGGGGCGCGTCGCTTTCCAATCATCCGGGAGTCGTTGGGTAGACTCACATAACGTTTGTAGATTTCGGAACACTGCATCCTGAGTTTTCAGATCCGCAAAAAATGCTGTTTTTCCCTCAGCCGTGTAAGCTTCAATCCGGTTAATGCAATCTCTAATGTGGACCAGATAAACCCGACTATCTTTCATAGCGGTTGGGCTTCACTTAAAATGCGATCGCGGATGAAATAGTGCAACGATTTTTCGGTGACAACATCTACTTTGTGCCCTAGTACTGCTTCTAGATCCCGAATAAACCCAACGGGGAACCAAGGGCTTAACGGTTCGCCTAAATCCACCAATAAATCAATATCGCTATTGGGTTGGGCTTCTCCCCGAACGACGGAGCCAAAGAGCCGCACGTTTCTAGCGCCGTGTTGAAGGGCAATTTCGAGAATGCGATCGCGCCGCTGCTGGAGAATCGCTTCAATCTTTAGTGTTTCTGGTGTTTTCATCGGCAAACCCGAAACTGTCATCACTCTTCCACCTTAAATCTATCCTTTTTTTGCTTCAATCGCGATCGCCCCTTCTTTTCCAACAGCGATCGCTCCTACATGATTAGGGCGATCGCTGCTGTATGTTTGGCTCAAGGGCGATAGAGTAAATTCCCTGGCTAGACTTTACCTACCTGATTATGTTTTTCTAAATATTTCTTAGGAAGGCATGAAACGGCTTAAAAACCAATTCTGCGAAATAAGATGCACTACGGCTGAGGCAGTTTGAGACTATCCCTGACTCTTTGAGAATCTGCTGGCATCCGCTGGTTTTCGTATAACACTATCAAACGCTCACTAACCCTTCGAGCATCAATTGTCCTCTCATATTTTTTGTAAAATCTTAGTGCTGCTTCATAATCCTCAATTGATTCCTTGACGAGTGCTTCTTTACTTGTTTCATTTTTGTAGAGGGCGAGGCGAGCGTCAGCACTACCTTCTACTATTTGATAGTCTTTGTATGCATTTTGCTCGTCACCTAACGCGTCGTAGGCAGCAGCTCGAAAGAGATACAAATACGCATCTTGAAGCTGAGTCGGTTCTTTCAGCCTAATTGCATTATTAAATCGCTCTATTGCATACCCGTAGTTAATTTCGGCAGCCTCCATCTTCCCTTTTTTTGTGTTTTGAATTCCGTTTTCGTAGTGTTTTCTACCATCCTTAAAAGAGATTTCACTCTCAAAAGATTTGTTGCTAATGGGGCTAGGAGTGGTTTCAGGAAGGTTTGTAGAAGGCGAAGGGTTATCAGATGGCATACCGCTCTGTTCAATTTGATTTTGTTGAAATCGATGCGTCCCTAAAAAATAAAAAGTAAGCATCATGGGAACTACAAAAAGAATGATGCCAAATAGTAGGAGAAAAACATTGGAATTTATCAAATTTTGAAAATTCTGTGCACTTAGGCGAGAAATGCGCCTTGCATTCTGAAGAGCGCGTTGTTCGACAGGTGCAGCATTCTCATCGGGAATGCCCAGACTTCGCTGATATTCTTTTAATTCTCGCCAGGTAGAGTCCTTCAATGGATAGTTTCGCCGTAAAGCATTCATCAAATGTTGTTCATAGCTTTCTAGATTCTTAGAAAATTGCCGATAGGGCTGAAGTGCCTCAGTTTCTATCTGATCAGCAACTTCTGGAGATAAACCTAAATTATGACGAGATGTCTCTAAAATTTTCCGTCGGACTGGAGACATTTGAACATCTGTTCGAGGTTGTAAATTTAGCCAACTCTGAATTTGATCTGGCAATGTTTGCCGCGAAAAGGTAATCTCACGAAAGTAAGCTAATCGTTCGATCTCTCGACGGTAACGTAATACTGGATCGGTTGGCAGAACTCTTGACAGAATAATTTCATTGCCCTCTCTACCAACATAAATCTCTGGTTTCATTGCTGGTGCAACTTCCCTCACCTTACGCTTAGCGTACTTATGCAATTCACCAATTGCAATCAAGCCATCACAATCTTGATCAGCATCCCCCGTTTCTAAACCCTCTACTAGATATTGCGTATAAATCGAAAGGTCAGAGCCTTGCTGCTCAAATGAATACTGGGTAGATGTTGAAGACGTTAGGACTACTTTGCCTTCGCCTCCTAACTGCGTTTGAACATCTACAGAACCATCGTCTTTAGCAGTCATCCCTTCCGCAAATGCGCCACTAAAACAACAGTCTAGGATTACCACCTGACGCTTGCAGCGTGAATGTTGCATGACATCTTGCACAGAACTAGCAGAAACTGCTGTTGCCTTGATTAATTCTCCTTTGTGATTTTTACGAGTAATCCGAGTTGCAAAAAAGAGCCTGCCAATGTCGTCTTTTATGCCATGACCCGAAAAGAATAGTAACGCTAGGTCATCTCTGGCACGTCCAGAAAACAAAGTTTCAATCGCTTCTTGCATTACTTGTGGTTCAGGATTACGCAAAACCTCTACTTCAAAACCGCCTATTCCAGGGTGCTGCAATACTTGCCGCATTGCCTCGATGTCTTTTACCGCAGCGGGTAGAGGATTCAGTCCAGAGCCGTACTCGCTCACTCCAATTAGCAGCGCAATCTTTGCCATGTCTGTCTATACCGAAATAAAGTCTTGGGCGGCTTTGATCGCTGCCGCCAATTCTGCTTGACTATTAGCTTTCACTTTCAGTTTTTTACCGTTGGCTTCTACTTCCAGTTCAATGGGTTTGTTGCCCAAGCGATCGCCCAAAAATCCGCAGACTTTCTTGAAGTTGGCAACGCTTACCTCAGCCATCAGCAGCCCTACCAAAAAACTACCTGCGGCTTTGTTGCCTTCCGGCGGATTTGGATCAAGTACGCGATCGACGGTTTCAACTTCGTCTAAGTCTTTCAATTGAATCAGCAGGTTTTGGGCTTGCGCTTCCAGTTCTTCGCTGTCTAGTTCTGGGTCAGTAAATGCGATCGTCAGGGTGATATTGGAGGATGTCATAGAAGGCTTTTAGGTAGTTGTGGCTTTATTCGCTAATATAGCTGCCAACAAATCAAAATCTGCCAAAAGCGCGAAGTTTTAATAGATTTTATACCAATAGACTTAATCGGAAATAGAATAGTATAAGGAAAAGATAACGCAAGTCCAACGGAATCAGCGATGTTGAGCTACAGCAAAGTTCAAGGCAAGCCTTACGTATTGCAAAGTCTTACGGGACTCAAGCCAAAAGAATTTGAGC
>JBGTAZ010000054.1:0-14989 GCA_041749615.1 Leptolyngbyaceae cyanobacterium
TTGAGCGAGTCTGCCGAATCTTCAAAGGAATTATCCCCGAATAAATCATCTAAATCACTGGTGGCATCACTCCAACTATTCAGCGGTTCAGAGGAAAGATCGGTTGATAGCTCTAGCAAATCTGCTGAACTTTCGCCAAACAGATCATCTAAATCGCCCGTCTCATTCGCGGAGGTCTCATTCGCGGAGGTCTCATTCGCGGCGATAGGATCGGGTGGGTCGAACGTCAACTCAAAGAAATCTTCATTCTCTGTAGCATTGGTCACAGGCTGATCAAACTGGATCAGGTCTTCAGTGAGATTGAGCGAGTCTGCCGAATCTTCAAAGGAATTATCCCCGAATAAATCATCTAAATCACGGGTGGCATCACTAAAACTATCCAGCGGTTCAGATGAAAGATCGGTTGATAGCTCTAGCAAATCTGCTGAACTTTCTTCAGTTTCGCCAAACAGATCGTCTAAATCGCTCGTCTCGTGGGCGGAGGTGTCATGGGCAATAGTATCGGTCTGGTCGAGTGTTAGCTCAAACAAATCCTCATTCTCTGTGGAAGCAGCTTCCATCTCAAAATCAAACGGATCATTCGTTGTCGTATCTGAAGTTGTCGTATCTGAAATAGCATTAATACTCAGAGGTGCTTCGTTGGTTTCAGATTCAAAAAGTGTATTGTCGAACAACGCAAAGTCTAGGGAATGCTCATCCTCTATCAGCAATTCAGACTCTATCAGTAAGTCAGAGCTTGGCTCTTCGGGTAGAGATGCTGATTCTGGGGTGCTTAGGAACGAATCTAGATTCGAGAATTCATTCAGATCGACTACGGACGAATCTAGGGCATTGAGAGAAGATTCGGCAGTCGGGTTGTCTGCATTTTCTGAAAGATCGGCGGATAGATCGCCAAAAAGGTCATTAAGGACTTGGTTGCTGCTTTCTCCAAAACTATCTTCTTCGAGTTCTTCGTCGAGTTGAAGCGATGGCGCTGTTAAATCTAAGGTCTCTTCAACCGGATCAAAATTAAAATCTTCAAGATCTAAGTCAAAATCGTCTAGAGACGGGGCAGAACGCTCATCGGTGATATCCGCGATCGCCAAGTCAAGCTCGTCTTGAGGGTCGCCCCAGGGATCGGCAACGACTTCTGAAATAACAAGGGGTTCAGGGGTCTCAGGCGGCAGATCAGCGGGCGATTGATCGACTTCCAAGTTTGTTTCAATGCCCAAAACAGACTCATCAGGGAAGTTGTCTAGAAAGTCATCTAGACTATTTTCTTCTAAAGGCAGATCTTCTAAAGACAGATTTTCTAGAGCCGATTCTTCTAAAGCCAAATCTTCTAAAGAGATGCCTGCGACTTCGGGGGTTGCTAATTCTCCCCAAGGATCGGGAACGACAGGAGAGTCAGCCAGTTGTAGACTATCGCTGTGAAATTCGCTCAAAGCGCGATCGCGATCCTCTGTAATCTGTGAAGTCTCTAAACCTAATGGAGTCTCTAAATCCAACTCTAAACCGAGATCCGATAAAGAATCGCTATCAATTAAGTCTTCCTCTAAGCTCAGGTCTCCAAATACATCATCTAAATCGGTAGCCAATGGATCTGAGGAATTAGGCGAGGTAATAGTCAGCAAATCATCAAAATCGTCTAAGTTTGAGTCAATTAGGCTGCTTTCGGCAAGAGGATCTGCCAGCGGATCTGGGGCGATTCCCGCAGGGAGTCCTGTGGAAAGCTGCGCTAACGTTTCATGAATCGCGCTATCTGCTGCCAAACCATCTGAAAAATCATCCCCAAACAGATCATTCAATTCGTCGTCTGAAGTCGGAGAAGAGTGAGTTTGAGGCAAGCCTTCGTCAAACAATAGGTCAGAAAAGTCACTGGAGGAATCAAAGGCTTGAGAAGTATCGGCAGATGCAAATAGGTCAGAGTCATCCGTGAGAATTTCTTCTTTTTGCCAGGTTAATCTCAAATCTGGCATTTCTCCTTCAAACAAATCTGCTAGCGTGTTGAGTTCTGCCATGCCGACTTCAGGACCCTGCTGAGTATCAAAGTCAGCATCGGTCAGTTGAGTGGTCAGATCACCTCCTAAATCCAGACCAATTTCTGTCGTCTCTAAACCGCTTAAGGAGAAATCAGTGGAGGAAGAAAGATCGTGATCAAAGTTAAGATCTGTGTCGTTAAAATCAGTCAAATCTAGATCAGAAGACTCCGACAAGTCCATCTCATCCACTTCTGCCAGCAAGTCTGCGAAATCGGCTTGGATTATTGTGTCGGTCAAAGACTCAGCAGGGAGTAATTCTTGGAGTTGGTAACAGGGAACAATGTCTCCAGCGCGACCCGCTATCACCATGTCTTGGGCTTGCTTGATGTCTTTAATGACAATGGGCGCAAGCACACGGTAGCTATTGTCGGAATGCGCGATCGCCTGACGAGCAGTATCAATCAGATGGCACCAAGCGGACAAGCCATATTGGTTGCCCATACTGGCTAAGCTATGACAAATTTCTTGAAGCTGTTGTCGAATGGCTAGCTCTGTATCGGGCTGTTTAAATAGTTGCAGCATCTCACGTAGGCGAGACGGCACCTCTCTTTTGAATAATTCTTCGATCGCATCTTCTGAGTGATGAGAAAAGACAAAAGCAGGGGTAGAAACAGGTTCGGGAGATGCCACTGGAGCATTTGCGGCAAGCTGAGATAAGTGTTGCTCTAACTCACTAAAGGTAGGCTCAACGGCTGAGATCACGACCTTGGCATGTTCTTCAGTCAAGCCAAAGGAGCCTTGGAGTTGTCCGACTAATTCTTGAAGGGCATCAAAGACTTTTAAGAAAAGAGATTCTAGCTTTTGATCAACACGGATGGAGGTCTCTTTGAGGAGTTTGAAGTAATCTTCTAAACGGTGGGAAACTTGCTGAATGCTTTCTAGCCCCAGCATAGCCGCCCCTCCTTTGATGGAGTGAGCCGCCCGAAAAACCTCATTCACCGTTTCTGAGTCTTCGATGGTTGCTTGTAGATTTAGCAAACCCTGCTCAATCGTATTGAGGTGGTCTTTCGCCTCCTCAATGAAATAGCCCATGATTCGCTGCTGTTGATCAGGCTGCATGGCAATACTCCATTCCTTCGGAGAGGGTTGTTGCTCGCAAAACGCATTGCCGCTGGCAATCTATACACTGGCAATCTAGACAGTTGATACACTGGGTCGATGCGAAATTCTGCTGAATAGACTTCTGACTGAACAGGGTCACTATCCAGGGAAACGGGTTAGAACTGTAATCGTTCATTTCATGATTTTTGTGAAACCATGTTCTGGATTGCTTTAATGTACTCGATCTACTGGAAATTGACATCAATTGAAATCTGATGAGGAATGAGCGATCGCTTTTGAAGACTGGCTTACTTCCGATCTACCGTTTCCACGCGGAATCGTTCTACCGAAGTGAGCAAGTCACGAGCAACGCCTACTAGACTTTGCAGCGATCCAGACACCCGTTGAGCTTCTTGAGATGTTTCTTGAGCGGTCAGTTCTACCGATTGCATGACTTGCGCCACAGCCCTGGATGTTTCCGTTTGTTCAACCGTATCGGCGGTAATAGAACGCACCAGTACGTCGATTCGATTCGATACTGTAATAATATCTTCGAGCGATCGCTTCGCCTGTTCTGCCAGTTTCGTCCCCTCAATCACCTGCTGAGTGCCTTCCTCCATTGCCGTCATGACCGACCCCGTTTCACCCTGAATTTGGAGGACGATCTGCTCAATTTCCTTCGAGGCTTTCGCTGCGCGATCGGCTAGCTGTCGCACTTCATCCGCCACAATTGCAAACCCGCGACCTGCCTCCCCGGCTCGTGCCGCCTCAATACTGGCGTTGAGCGCCAGCAAGTTGGTTCGAGAAGCAATTTGTGAAATCAACGCAACGATTTTAGAAATTTCCTGGGAAGATTCTGCAAGACGTTTTACCTTGCGAGTAGTTTCTGCCACCGTTTCCCGAATTTGCAAGATTCCCGCGACGGTGCGTTCCACCGCTTCACCGCCCCTTAATGCGGTTTCTGATGCTGAGCGCGCCACTTGTTCCGCTTCACGGGCGCTTTCCGCTACGCGCTGAATGGATTCGGTCATCACCTGCACCGAATTTAAGGTGACTGCTAACTCCTCCGCTTGCCGTAATGCATCGGAGGACAAACTGCGGGCAAACATTTCGTTGTCAGTGGAGCCTTTGCTAACCTGTCGTGCTGCCACTTTCACCTGTTGCACAATTTCCCGCAGGTTTTGAATGGTCAGGTTAAAGGAGTCGGCAACGGCACCCAATACGTCAGCAGTTACTTCTGCCTGCACCGTCAAATCGCCCCTTGCCGCGCCTTCTACATCGTCTAAGAGACGAATAACTTGGCGCTGCAAATCTTCTTTTGCTTGCTCTTGTTCTTCCGCTTTCCGTTGGGCTTCACTGGTGGTCGTCAAAATCACCCGTGCCATCTGGTTAAAGCCAGTTGCCAATTGCCCAAATTCGTCTTCGGCGTAGACGGTGGCACGGGCATTTAAATTGCCCTGACAAACAGAATTGAACTGAGCTTGCAAGTCATCGGTGGAACGCTTCATTTGTTTCGCTGCAACTTGCCCTAAAACAAACGTTGCGGCAGTACTGGCAATTCCAGCGGCTCCAGTCATCAGCCAACCGGTGTTTCGTAGTTTGGAAACCACAGCAGGGTCTTCTTTGGAAAAACTAGAAACCCCGTAATTTACAGTAGCAACGCCGATCGCGGAACAAATTCCAGCCGCTAGGGCAATAATCAAATGTTTGGTAGCAATGGAGGCGTTCTCCATCGGGGCAAGCATTCCTTGCTCTATGGTCACTGCCGGATCAAGATTTTGTGGATCTAACTGGGTAAAAGCGGGAACCTGATCCGTGCTGCTGGTTAGGCTAAAAACCTCGTCATCGTTGACAAAGGAGCGATCGCCAGGGGAGGCGAAGTCCATCGCTGAATCTTGCGGATCAGTCGCAGACGGAATCCCAAAATCAGTTCCAACCGCTGGGCGAGTGAACCCGGCTGAATTTTCTGACAAATCAAAATCAGACAAATTTCCCAAGTCATCAAATTCATCAAATTCATCCAAAAAATCAACGTTACTTTGACCCGTCGGTTCGATGGAATCATTAAACGAATTGCCATAGGAGGCAGCACCGGAATTGCTCCTTCCATAGCCCTCATCCATCGGCACTGGTGCATCAGGACGATTGAAGGAAGGCTCTCCATCATCGTAAGCGTTGGCAGATCCCATAAATAACGTTTCGTCTTCACCCACGGGATGGGATAGACCGCCGCGAATATTACCAGGCACTTCAGGAGGGCGATCGCTAAACCCAGCACCCGATAAAGGAGGAACATAGGGAGCATCCTCTGGCAGATCTAAAGGAGCAAACGCATCGTCAAACTCATCAAACGTGGACGAAAAATCGTGCTGGTTACTGAAAGCGTCTAACTCATGAGCCTCGCTCGGCATACCAGTAGGAGCCGTGAAAGCGTCTAGATCCGTTACGCCCAATGAGTTAGGACTGCGCCCAGAATTGTTTGCATCAACCGCAAACGGATCAGTAAATGTAGGCGTGGATTCATCCGCAGTGGCGAAGCTTTCTTCTCCGAAGGGATTATCAAACTGGATACCACTATTGGATGGCGGCTGTGCTTGAGCGCCGAAGCTATCGTTATCGAAAGCATCGTCAAAAGCAGCAAAATCAATCTCATCGGTCAGGCTATCCAGCGAGTCAGATCCGGGGAAATCCTGTAGGTTCGTAGGGGCATTGAAGGAGCCAGCAAACCCTGCATCGTCCAAACCATCATGAAATGTAGCATTAGCACTGACATCAAATTCATCCAAAGTCTGCGGTGAAGCACTTGCTTGTTCGCCCAGATGTTGCAAGCCCTGGTTTGCATAATTGGCAAAATCGGGATCGTCAGTCAAGTGAAGCACAGACTCATATTGCTCTTTTGCCACATCGTATTGCTGCAATCCGTAGCAGTAAATGTGCCCTCGCAGCAAAGTAGCGCTTGGATCATCTGGGAAGTTTTGAATTAAGCGATCAACGATTTGAGCAGCTTCGTCATAGCTGCCCTGCATGTAGGCAATTTGAGCTCGCTGATATTCTTGCGCGTACTCAGTACCTGTTCCCATGTGCCTTCTCCCAGTTGATTGTTGAGTACGTTAACCTCGGCTTCCCAGAGTGATGGCTCAGACTGAAACGAATAGCATCTATACTATCCTCGATTTGTAAGACCGAACCTCCAATTTCACGATGCTGTTTTGTCATGAGTGCGATCGCCTACTCATGCTGCCCACCGGGCTGACCGTAAAATTGCAATTTGATCGAGCAACCGCAGATATTTGCTCGCTAGATTATCTAGAATCCATTCTCCTCGCAAAAATGGGGCAACACTATCTGGGACATTTTGAGGCATTTGCACCTCTTCCAAATCTAGCCATTCCATGCCAACAATCCGATCTACTGCTAGACCCAGCATTAAATCTTGATCTTCCACCGCAATTACAGAGACTTCGGGTCTGTCAGTATTGAGTGGCACGGAATCTCCGAGGAATTGCCCTAAGTCGGCGACCCAAACCACTCGACCTCGCACATTTAGCGTACCCAAAAGCAAAGGTGAAACATTTGGAATTGGAGTGATGCGATCAGGGGGCGGCGAAAGAACTTCTTTAATGCCAGTGGCAGGCAGAGCAAATTCAGTTCCTGAAGAGACATAAAATCGTAAATGTAGCTCACCTTCAGGACTTTCAAGCTCCTGAAATTCGGGGGCTTGATCGTGTCCTCTGCCTGTTAGAAAGTCTGGAATTCCTACCATTTGCTCATCCCCTATCCTCGTAATAATTGCTTAACGGTTCCAACCAATTCGGTGGGTTGAAAGGGTTTAGCAATGTATGCATCGGCTCCTTGTTTCATGCCCCAGTAGCGATCGAATTCTTCTCCTTTTGAAGAACACATCACGACTGGAACGTTCTGGGTTTTCGGATCAGCCTTGAGGCGACGGCACACTTCATACCCGTTCATCCGGGGCATGACAATGTCCAGAACAACCAAGTCGGGGCAACTCCCTTCAATTTGCTCCAGCGCTTCTACGCCATCACTGGCGACCGCGACATCAAGACCGCTTCCTTTAAGGAGGTCTTTGATCATTTCCCGTTGAGTAACGCTGTCTTCGACAACCAGAACTATGCTCATGTGTTTCTACCTGCTTGCCGGTTTGAAGGTGAACCGGAGGAGCTAACTGCCGCTTACCTTGAACTGCTACTAACTAAAGTACCCCCATTTACGAGTTAAGTGGCGTTGATGGTGTTGAAATTACGTTTGTTTTTTCAAGTTGCACTTCATCTTTTGGGTTGCCTGTGGGTTGAGTGGAGAATTGTGGACGCTCAACATAGCCTAAACCGATGTAGCTCTCGACTAACATTAATAGCTCACTTTCGCCAAATGGCTTGGTTAAATAGTCTGTAGCTCCAATCAATTTTGCTCTAACGCGATCGATGAATCCATCTTTGCCCGTCAGCATGATAATCGGGGTTTGGCGAAAGAGGGTAGAGGTGCGTAACATGGCACACACTTCATAGCCATCCAGCTCAGGCATAGTAATGTCGCACAAGATTAGGTCGGGAATAATTTGAAAGACGCGGCTCAATGCTTCGAGTGGGTCACCGATCGCGATCGCCTCATACCCCTGCTGAGTCAAAATATGTTTCACCGTTTCCCGAACGGTCAATCCATCATCAATGCAAACAATTTTAGGGGGGCGGACTTTAGAGAGTGAGGGGTCATTGCCTCGCCGAGTTAACTCATTTGCCTTGTGGGCATTTTGCACCGCAACCTCTGGGCTGGTTAGTTGAATCACGCCCTGCTGAATATAGGGATAAATTGCCTGGGCAACGGTCAAAATATCGCGGTTGAGGTATCTGCCAATTTGCCGCAGAGTGGTGTTTCCATCGGCAAATTTAGAGAGTTTATTAAAGGTGCGGTTCGATAGCGCGTCTTGTAAGACCCCGACATTGGTAATGATGGGACATTGCTCAGTGGAGTAGATATAGGGGTAAAACTGTTTCCACCGTTGTACCTGTTTCATCGTATGGGTCAACAGGGGGGCTATCTCAAAAGTAGTGAGTTGGGGCGATAAGGGCTGCCCGATTTCAAATATAAAGGTGCCGTGGTGCAGGCTGAGCAAGTCAAATAAAGTTTCGTGAACCATGCTTTGAATAATGCTGCGACCTTGGGCGGGAGTCAGAGTATGGTTTTCCATCAGCGCCCAAAGATAGCTATATTCAGGAGCGTTGGCAGTGGCGATCGCCCCGTTCACTAGGGAGGTAAGGGCTTTTTCTGCTCCATACCGCTGAAGGTAATCTCGTAAACGCAGCAATCGAACATCGGGGTCAGCGGCGTAAATAATGTGTCCATTTAAAAAGAAAACGAACCAAAATTGCTCACTGGAAGCGGCATTTTGAGTCCCCATCGTCTGAGCGATCTCCGAATCTACCGCAGCCGATTGAGCGGGGTAGGCTTCGACGAAAAGTTCTCCGGTTCGCTGCCCCAATTCAATCAGTTGTAGAATACTGCGAAGATCAATTTCACTGAGTTTGCCCTGCATGAGCGTTTGGCTATTTTCTTAAAAGGTTCGCCTAGAAACAGACAAATAGAGCGATCGTCCCTCCACCTGTTACATTTCTTTATCAAATCTCACAAGCGATGTTAAGTTAGAGGGCAACAGCGGATAGATCAACCCTAAAATTATGCCTTATTGAATGACAGGGATCGGTTGGATAGCTAATTCTGCTGAGTCTTGGCAGATTACTCCCGAATGATCCATGATTTATCAATGCTATTCAGGTTGTACCTGTTAGGATGTTATTTTTGCGGCTGAGGCACAAACTGAGGCACAAAATTTCCTCGTCTTGCCGTGGCGATCGCCTCGACCCAAAATGCGGCGAGAATAGTTCCATATCAAGATGGGTTTGCCAACTTAGACTGGTGCAGCCAGTCAACGGCTGCTAAAGCGATTTGTGAATTAGGCTAAGTTTGGTGAGTTTAGCTAGCGCATTTGTTGAGTTTAGTTAGGCAAAGACTAAAGAAGGGGATTATTGGCGTGCTGTATCTAGCAGAAGTACAAAAGAAAGGCGGTGGATTGCTAGGTGGTGGCGGCAAAGCCGAACTTAGATTACTTGCTTGTCAACGATCAGAGCAGAACTGGTCGTCCGTTTCTGGAGACGAAGTGATTCCGTCCGATGAAGCCAACAGTTATGGAGCAGGTGCCTTGGTGCTGGTGGATCTGTCAGCCAATCGGCAAGTGCAGCGACTTCAAGAAGCCGGTCGCCCTTTAGTCAGCATCCTGCAAAACTTTTCTCGCTTGCAGGAAAAATTTAAAACTCAAGAAGAAGAAATTGAGCAGTGGAAGCAATCGCTGACCTATCAAAGTCAAGAGCTAAACCGTCGGGAAATGGAGATGGAAGCTCGGCGGGAACAGCTTCAGCAAATGGAAGAAGACTTTGAGCAAATGGAGCAGCAGCGTCAAGAGTTTACTGCTGTGCAAGAAGAAATTAACCAGCAAAAAGAAACCTACGAGCGCAATCGTCAAGAATTAGAAGGGGCTTGGGATCACTTACGGGGTGAAACGCGCCGCCTGGAGGAACAACAGGCAACCATGCAGCAATCGGGGATGCTGGATGACGATAAGGCGCGCTCATTGCAGGACGTGCTGAATCGGTTGACGGGGGCAGTGTCTCCGGTGGAACCCGTTCGAGAGTCATTGAATGCCTCGTTTGAAATTTTATCTCAGCATCAAGAGCGGCTAAATCAATATTGGCAAACTTTAGAGCAGCAGCGATCGCAGGTTGATCAAAGCACTCATGAAATTGAACAGCAGGCGCAAACCATTCACGATCGCTGGCAAGAGTGGCATCAGGCGCAAACCGCTTTAGAACAGGCAAGAGCAGAATTAAAAGCCCAGCAGACTACACTGCTTGGCAAGCAAGATTATGCAAGACTGCTTTCTATCCAGCTTCAAAGCCATGATGAACTGCATCAGCAAGTCTATCGATTGGCAGCAACCTCCGACCACGTAAAAATTGGATTTCATGTGGATGTGGAGGCGTTGGAAAAGATGCCCATGGATGACCTGCAAAAGGTGGTTCAGGATTTAGAAAACGAACTGCTGAAGCTTTCCAGCTTTGTGGAAAGTCAAGAAGAAGAGTTGCGATCGAAACAGCAAGAAATTGATGACATCAAAGCCAAAATTGAGGCGGCAAATGACTACGATCGCCTGAATCTAGAAAATGAAATGTCGGACGAGCAAGATGGCTATCAAATGCTGTATGAGACCCTAGTTGGGCAGCGTCGCAGTCTTCAAGAGCGGAAAGCGTTTCTCAATCAACACCAGTCAGTTCTGCGTCGTCGCCAAGGAATTGCTGCCCCAGAGGGCAGTGAGAACGTGATTGATCTCGAACCAATTTTGACTCAAATTGATGCCCAACGCCAGCAGCAAGCCGACGAGCTACAGGCGTTAGAAACTCAGATTACGCAGATACGAGCCGCCGTTCAACAGACGGAAAATATTGTTGACAATCAGGCAACTGAGCAAGACGCTAAACGCACTGAGTTGAAGCGCTTGGAAGAGGAACTCGCAAATCGCCGTAAAGCCGCTGCTGAGGTGACGGGCAAAGTTGAAGTCTATCAAGAGATGCTTCAGCCGGTGCAAGATACGACCGATGGGATGCGCCAAAAACTGGAAGCGATCGCCGGTAGCATGGCACAAGGGCAAGAAGCAGCCGATTCTCAGCAACAGGCAATTACTGACATGCGCCAAGTGATTAGCAGCTTGACGAATCCCTAGTATGACAATTCGCGCGTCGCAGCCAAATCCAATCGCCTTCGACCTGAGCGATCGCCCCTCCTGGGAACGGATCGGTTTGCGATCGATTAGCGGCTGAAATCAACGCCACCAATTTTTCGATATGCTCAAAATTCGGAGCTTCCGGTAAACTCTGTTGTAAGAATTGACGAACAGCACGGCGTTGTAGGGCGATCGGTGCCGTTTGTAGGGTTCGTCGATTGAATTTAGAGCATTGACTCTCAGCAATCCACACTGCCTGTACAAGAAAACGACTCGCTTCTGCTTCCAGGTATTCCACCTCAGCTTGCAGCAATTCTGCGGTCTGGTTCAGTGCTTGCTCCACTTGGGGATTAAAGTGAGCTTGCAAATAGGGAATTAGTTCTAGCCGAATGCGGTTTCGGGCAAACTGGAGGCTTTGATTGGTGCTGTCTTCCCAGATGGTCAATCCCATTTCCCGGCAAAACTGGGCAGTTTGGGCACGAGTCAGACTAAGCAATGGGCGAACTAACTGAAGATTCTCAGTCAGCGATCGCGCCCAGGTCAACGCCTGCAAGCCATCGGCACCGCTGCCGCGCATCAGGTTATAGAGCAAGGTTTCGGCGCGATCGCTGGCGGTATGTCCTGTAACGATGGTGTCATAGCTATGCTGCTGAGCAATCTGCGTCAAGCTGGCATAGCGCCATTCCCGCGCCGCTGCTTCACTCGACACAACCTCTTCAGCCGTTTGCTCAAAGTAGTCAATCTGCCACTGATGCGCCAAGTTTTGCACAAACAAAGCGTTTGCCGCTGAATCCGATCGCCAACGATGATCACAATGGGCGATCGCCAGTTTCCAGCCCCATTTTGGTTGCAAATCCAACAGCAGCTTTGCCAGACACAGGGAATCTTGCCCACCGGAGACCGCGATTAAAATCTGCGATCGCCGCTTTAACAAAAGTCTTTTTTTGAGGCTTTGATGCAAATGAGCGTGCAGAACTGTCCAAGACGGAAGAGAATTTTCTGCAACAAGGTGACTCATTTAGGAGAAGCTAGGGGCTAGTAATCATCATCGGGGCTACCGTAGAAGTCCTCCAGGTTTGTCTCCGATCGCCCTGGCTGATAGATGTCTTCTGGCTCACGACGGGACGCGGCATCAGAACGCGGCTCCAATTTTCCTAGTCGGCGTGGCTGTTCATTCATGCGTCGTTCCGGCAGTCTAGCCTTGGGGCTATCCGGTGAAAATTCTAGTCGAATGCGAACTCGACCGCGCTGCCAGCCTTGACCGCTAAATCGCAGGGCTTGGCAGTCTAAGCCGTCGTTAAACCAGCCTTCGTTTTCTTCGACCCAATCGTCTTCGCGATCGCTAATTGCCTGTGCGAGTGCATCCAAAAACTCACCCACCTTAAAGGTGGGGTTCGCCATCAGCACCCGACCCAAGCTGACAAACAGCACTTCATCATTATCCAAAGGTTGAAACTCATCCATGTTAGAAAAACCAGCCGTAACTATGAAGCCCCTTACCCAACAAATTTACGCCCAAGTAGCAGACCCAGACGACCAGAAAACCCGCCGCTGCTAGCAACGCTGGACGGCGACCTTGCCATCCTTTGGTAATCCGAGCGTGCAAATAAGCAGCAAACACTAACCAAGTAATCAGCGCCCAGGTTTCTTTGGGGTCCCAACTCCAATAGGAACCCCACGCTTCATTTGCCCAGACTGCCCCGGCAATGATGCCAATGGTAATCAGCGGAAAACCTAGCCCAATCATGCGATAGCTAATATTATCTAGCGTATCTGCCAAGCTGAGACGCTGAGGCGAAAGGGTGACCGCGATCGCCGGAGGCGACATCACGGCAACAGAGCCATTATTAGAAAATGCAGCCGTCATTTCTGTTCCTAGGCTTTCGCTGAGGGGTTCTCCCGCTTTTCGCAGTTGATATTTGCGATCGCGGTAGCTGCCGGTGCCCACCGAACTGCCCTTTAGCTCAACCGCCTGCCCACGGGTGACGACCAAAAACGCGATCGACAGCAGCGCACCCACCATCAAGGTGGCATAGCTTAACATCATGACGCTGACATGCATCATCAACCAGTTGGACTTGAGCGCTGGCACCAATGGCGCAGAGGCTTGCATCTCCGTGGGCAACGTCAACGTAGCAAAAGCGGCAATGCCCATAGAAATCGGTGCGGTGACCACACCGACTAGGCGATTGCGGCTCATCCGTTCTGCCACAAAGTGCATTGTGGTAATGCCCCAAGTCAAGAAAAACAGCGATTCGTATAAGTTGCTGAGGGGAAAGTAGCCGGCTTCTAGCCAGCGTGCGCCCAAGAGTGCCGCCATACAAAGATTGGCGATCGCCATGCCGGTAGTTCCCAAAACCTCTAAATAGGGTAGGTTCGGAAAGGCTGCCCCCACCCAGTAAACCAGCATTGTGATAAACAGCACTGCAAAGGACGCATTGTCTAAAATGCCTTGCAGTTTAACCAGATCCATTGCGTGTTCTCCACAAAAATCTTTAAGTGATTCGTTTTTATCCTTCTATCCTACGATGTTGACTGCAATCCAGACAGGGTTGGTCTGGTCTACCTGTCTTATTGCGGCGGCACCACTGGAGTTGGAACGGGCGATGCAGGCGGAACCGTGGGACTAGGCAACGGTTTCGGATTGCCCGCTTTTTGCAATCCCACAAACACGTCGTAGCGAGTGGTGCGATCGCCGCTCACCGCCGCCGTAACCCCCAGCGATCGCACGGCTGCAACCAGTTCTCGATTTCCAGGCGGCAGTTGCAAAATAGGAAACTTTTTGGCATTAATTGCCTCATCCACGTTCAGATAGAAATGCCCATTGTTGGGGTTTAGCCCAGCGGGGATCGCTTTTTTGAATGCGTCACTGTCTGCCAACGGTTTTCCAGGGCGCGGCACAATCGCGCTAGCGATCGGTGCGCCTAACGAGAGGAAGGTAATGTCTCCATCCAACCAGCCCCGATTAATCACGGCTCCACTTTGGGGCACCGTCCAAGCAGTCACAGGTTTTCCAGCAACATCGGTTTCTTCTACTTTAAATTTATAGCGCTCCACCATCGCATCATCCAGCTTCTTCAGAGTGGCTTCAGCAGCCCGACGATCGCTGGCTTTCGTCATGAGTAACAAGCTGAAGGGCAGACTGGCAGAAGCCCCCGCTGGTGCCGCCGCAAGGGCGATCGCAAACTCTCCATCCATCCAGGGCAAAAAGTCTTGCTCCCAATCCATGCCGACTGTGGATTTGATCCCCGACCGAATCACCTCCGGGTTAATTGGGGTAACCGGATTTGCCGCCGCGCCCTGGCTATAATCCTGCCAAAACTTCTTCAAATTGCCGCCCGATGCCATCACAATCGTGTCGGCAGGTAGCCGACTCGGCATCACAGATGCGGTATTTTTGCCGTCAAACTTGCGGGTGCTATCGGGTTTTAGCCAAGACACACTTTTAAGCTGGATGCCCTCTGGTTCCAATGTCGCAGTTGCGGCAACACCCTGATTTTGCTGGAGTTGCTCCAGGTTTTGCGGAGAGAGAGATCGCCCCGTATTTGCCGCTGTAACTACCGTCGCCGCTGGCAGGTTCACATATAGCTTGCCGAACGCTTGAGGCACTTTCACCTGACCCAACGCCTGGTTATAGCCCGGAGTTTTTGCCAGGGTTGCCTCCCCTTTGTAAGCATCGATCGCGCGATCAGTGGCTTTAGGATCATTCGTAACTAAAAGATATTTGCCATCGATCGCCGTTGCCGAAAATGCCTGTGCCGTCCCTTGAGCTTCCTTAATGTCAAAGCCTTTATAGCTGCGATTATTGAGCTTGCCGCCTTGGGGACGCGGCTGTTCCAAAATCTCCTTTGCCTTGAGCGGGTCGCGAATCGGCAACACCACCACAATCGACTGCTGATTGGGCGGAATCGCGGGAGAAGTCACGGGTGCCCTCGGTCCCAAAAATGCCACAGTCACTTCCCCGCCGACCCACGGCTGAATATCTTTTTGATAGTCGAATCCGTTGGCAGTCAGGAGGCGATCGCGCACCTCTGCCAAGCTTTTATCAAACGCCGCCTGACTTTGAACCGTGCCAAACTCACGCAATTTTTGCCACTGCCCCGGCTCTGTGGTTACAGAAATAGCAATCAGGGCATCT
>JBGTAZ010000055.1:0-4973 GCA_041749615.1 Leptolyngbyaceae cyanobacterium
CGCGGGACCGCCCACGCTGCTGCCCCAACTATTTGCCGATTTTGTGAAAGCACCCGATGGAGACGCTTATCCTTCGTCCCTCGATTCTCACGGCTCCCCATTCCTTCATCTAGATCGCAAGCTGTTTCTGCACTGGTCGCTAGAACCTGCCCTGCGAGATGCAGATTTTGTGATGACGCTGCGGCTGCAAAAAGAACGGATGACCAATCATTTACTGCCCAGCCTGCGGGACTATCATCATCAGTTTGGCATCACGCGCGATCGCCTCAAGCTTTGCCATCCTGCCGTGAAAGTGCTGCATCCCGGTCCCGTCAATCGCGGCGTAGAAATTAGCTCTGACCTAATGGATGATCCTCAGTTCAGTCTGATTTCTCAACAGGTCACCAGCGGGGTTGCAGTAAGAATGGCGCTACTATATCTCATGGGGATGAGCCGAGCGTGAAGCAAGGGTGGAATGGCGGGTTAGGAGTTTTGAGTTTTGTTCGCGTAGCGTCTCCGTAGGAGATATTTTGAGTTTTGAGTTTTGACGAGTCTCACTCAAATGCTGTCTTCCTTAATTCCCTTAACGCCCTTCTTACTTTGGCTTAAATGAATTGGGATCGAAGTTAACCACGCCGCTGTTACTCGCTACTGGATTGCCATCTTCAGGAATGGTTGATGCGGCGGTGTTGGTTTGCAGACCGGGCGCTTCATAGACGGGTGGAGTTTCATTTAGGTCGGCGGTGGTTTGAGTCAGGTCTGTGGAAGATTCAGATGAGGCGATCGGTGGCTCAGTATCATTTTGCGGCACGTCTGCTTGAAGTTGAGAAGTCGCATTGGAATTTCCTTCCGGTTCAGCGGGTTTGGCGGCAACGTAGGCTTCTACCGCTTTAAGCTGCGCGGACGGGCTAACTGGCTCGAAATCACTGCCAGATTTGTGCAGTAGCTCAAAGTGAAGATGGGCACCCGTTACGCCACCTGTAGATCCTACTTTGCCGATGACTTGTCGGGCGCGAACAGCGTCGCCGTCTTGAACCAGAATTTCGGATAGGTGGGCGTATAGAGTCTGATATTTGCCGTCGGCATATTCCACGATGATCATGTTGCCGTAGCCATCCCCCCAATCGGCATAGCGAACGTAGCCAGAGTGAGCAGACAAGACGGGCATTCCTTCAGGTGCGCCGAGGTCTTCGCCGGAATGAAGGCGGCGATCGCCATAGATAGGATGAGTTCGCCAACCAAAGGGACTGGTCACTTCCACAACTTCCGGCAAGGGATAGTAAAAATTCGTGTCCTTCGGATCGGGCTTGTAGTTGGCAATTTTGGGCGCAAGTTGCCACATCCAATTTTGAGGATTGCTGTTGACCCTCCAGTGCGACCCGATGATAATCAGCACCGTGGCACCAATCCCCAAAAGCAAATACTTGAACTTCATAGGTTCAGCGTTGTAAGCAGTACATCAACGCAAGTTGCAGACTTTAAAGAGTCTGCAACTAGACGCTTAGCAAGTATAGTACAAATGAACCAAAAAATGGAATGGTGAGGCTGTGCGGCGGCAGATAAACTCAAAAGCCGATCGCCCAAAATATGACCTTGAAGCGACTTGCAGAGCGGTTTGGAGTCATGCAGTCATAAAAGTCATGGAGCCGTAAACAACACAAGACTCTTTGGATGAAGCGGTTCGAGGGTTGCCGCGATCGAGTTGGTCAAGATTAAGGATGGGGGTTGCTCATGAAAACTTTTCATAAATTGCGGCTTATTGCCTAAGCCTAATCAGCGTCGTCAACGTCAGTTCTATTCTGATAAGAAAAAGCGGCATACGCTCAAATGCCAAACTCTGATCGACCCGCACACCGGGCAAGTCATCTGCCTGTTTTTCGGCAAAGGGAGTCACCATGATTTCAAGCTGTTTCAAGCCTCAAGGGTTTATGTCCGGCATTGCTGAATCTGGGGAGAAAATTTGTAGGGGCAATCCCTTGTGGTTGCCCTCCACTTACGTCAGGGTAGGCACAAGACCTACCCCTACAGTCAAAAATCATACTTGCATTCAGCAACGCCTTATATCCATCCTGAAACCGAAAGCTTGCAGGACAAAGGGTATCGAGGTATCCAAAAGTTACATGCCAACAGCCGCTGGACTGTCAAGAAGCCTAAAGGCGGTGTTCTCAGTCCAGCAGATAAAACCAAGAACCGCGAACTTGCAGGGGAGCGCATTGGGATTGAACATGTTAATCGTCGCTTCAAGATCTTTAGAATCCTGGCGGAGCGTTATCGCAACCGCCACCGTCGCCATGGGTTGCGCTGTAATTTAATTTCTGCTTTGTACGACAACGATTGCAAGTGCTCTACTGGTTGAAACAGGCGAATGCCCCCAGCATCAGTGCCATTGCCAAAGCGGTCGGGAAACATCGAAACACGGTGCAAACCTGGCTATCGAAGTACGGGACGGAGGGGGGTGGAAGCAATGTTGGAAATCAAGAAATCGCCTGGAGGCGTACGAGTGATTCCAGGCTGGGCAGAAGCGGCTTTGGCGAAGCGCCTGCAAGAGAATGACGGATTTCAAAGTTATGGAGCGGTGCAACAGTGGTTGGCACAGACGTTGGGGGTAGAAGCGGAGTATCATGCGGTCTACCAAATGACGCGCTACCGACTCAAAGCCAAGCTGAAAGTGGCTCGTCCTCAAAATTGCAAGCAGGATAGTCAGCAACGAGCGACTTTTAAGCAAACCTCGCAGATGTCCTCAGCGTGCTAAGTCAATACGTCCGCCAAGTGCGACAAGATGAACACCCAATTCGCTACTTTGCCCAAGATGAGAGTCGCTTTGGACTGCATACCCTGCTCGGATGATTGAATACAGCGTGTGGGGTTAAACCGTACGCCTTTGGCGGAGCGAAGCTCTATGGGCAATGGCAATGGGTGTTCAAAGCATTTTGGCTGTATGGCGCTGTGGAACCTGCCACAAGCGAGTCCTTTTTCTTGCAATTTTCTCATGTTGATACCGAGTGCTATCAGTGGTTCTTGGATGAGTTTTCTAAGGCTTACCCAGAAAGTCTTAACATCCTGCAAATGGATAACGGATGGTTTCACACAGGCAAAGATTTGAGGGTGCCAGAGAACGTCAGCCTAGTGTTTCAACCGCCTTATTGCCCAGAGTTAAACCCCATTGAGCGGTTGTGGGAATATCTCAAGGCAGATTTTAAGTGGGCTGCGTTCAAAACGCTAGCGCAACTGCAAACCAAAGTGGATCAACTGCTCGCTGAGCCAACGCCGGAAATAGTTGCTTTTGTCACAGGCTATCCATTCATCCTGGATGCCTTATCTGCCTTGAATACTGTTTAAATTGGTATGACAATTCAAGGCACCACCGCTCTAGACTTCAGCAGCCTAAAGCAGACGAGCGGATTGGGCTTTATCGACCAGAGCCACCAACAAGGTATCAAACGGTAGAGTGGAAATTACAGCTTCGCAAACTTGAACCGAAAAATCGCTCCAAAATTCCACACACCCTGCGCCAAGCGATAAGCGCGTTCATCATCAGCTTACGCCCATCATCGCTGCCCCCTTTGAGTCGGCAAAGACATTAATACGATCGAAGACCGGGCTTCAGCGGGGTAAGTGGCTTTGTGAATCCGGGGCGCATTCTGCGGGGCTTGAAAGTCCTCTGGGGAGGGCAGGCTAGTATCCACAATTCGATGCCAGCCATTACCCGGTTCCAAAGTGGGCAGTTCAAAGGTTAAGGGGTTCCAGTCCGCATTGAAAATGACATACAGGTGTTCTTGAATGGTGGGATGGTAGAGGCTGAAGGCAATGCTACGAGAATCCTCACTCCAGTCGGGCTGACCTAATTTAAGCCCATGCCAAAGCAGGTGGGGCTTGTGATCATGAGCCGAAAGTTCTAAGAGACGCTCCTGTTGATAAAGTTCAAGGGATTGGGTCAAGTGGATCATGCCTTTGACAAACCTGAGCAAGTCGGCATGTGTGTCGATTAAGCTCCAGTCAAACCAACTCAAATTATTATTTTGACAATAAGCATTGTTGTTGCCAGCTTGGGTGCGGCGCACTTCATCCCCCATCAACAGCATGGGCGTTCCTTGAGACAGGAACAGGGCTGTTAAAAAATTTCTAATTTGGCGATCGCGCAATCGCCCGATAGTCGCCTCGCTCGTGTCTCCTTCGATACCGCAATTCCAACTGTGATTATCATTGGCACCGTCGCGACTCTTCTCCCCATTCTCCGCATTGTGTTTGTCGTTATAGGACACCAAATCATTCAGCGTAAAGCCATCGTGACAGGTGACAAAGTTGATACTGCGATTGGGTTCGCGATCGGGCTGCTGAAAAATATCGGGGCTACCCAAAAGCCGTAGTGCAAATTCGTTGATTGCGCCGGAATCACTTTTAATAAAACGGCGAACATCATCTCGAAACGGTCCATTCCACTCAGCAAAGCGATCGCCAATAAACGACCCCACCTGATATAAGCCGCCCGCATCCCAGGCTTCCGCAATGATCTTAACGCCAGCCAACACCGGATCGGATTCGATCGACCACAGCAGCGGCGGATCTTCCATCGGATGCCCCAACTTGCCGCGTGACAGACAGGAAGCCAAATCAAACCGAAACCCATCCACATGCATCACGTCTACCCAATAGCGCAAACAATCGAGGATTAATCGAGTCACTACTTCGTGATTTGCCCTGACCGTATTGCCGCAGCCCGTGTAATTGCTGTAATAAGTTGGATCTTTTTCCAAAATGTAATAAGCGCGGTTTTCCAGCCCTCGAAACGACAGCGTTGGACCTTCCTCATTCCCTTCCGCCGTGTGGTTAAACACGACATCCAAAATCACCTCAATTCCTGCCTTGTGAAAGGCTTTTACCATATCCCGAAATTCATTCACCGGACCCAACGGATCTTTAGAATAGCTATAGGCTCGATGGGGCGCAAAGAATGCCAGCGTGCTATAGCCCCAATAGTTTCTTAAGCCGGGTCG
>JBGTAZ010000056.1:0-22012 GCA_041749615.1 Leptolyngbyaceae cyanobacterium
GTTTCCGAAGCGATCGCGATCGCCGAATTGGGACAGCACGTCAAAGAAAGTTCCGAATTACGTTCGCGTAGCGTCTCCGAACTCCGAACTCCGAACTCCGAACTCCGAACTCCGAACTCCGAACTCAAAACTCAAAACTCAAAACTCAAAACTCCTCCCACTCTCGCAATGGTCGATGGTTCCCTGATCTACTGGTTTTTAGAGCAGTTGCCCACTGAAGCGCGGAATACCATTTTGCAGCCAATTTTAGAATCGTGGGAGCAGTTGCGACAGGCAAAAGTCCCCCTAGTCGGCTATATCAGCTCCTCGCGGAGTGGAGAAGCGGTCAATTTTTTGCGATTGCCTGCCTGCCCATTTGAGGTGCCCGACTGCATGACCCATTGTTCAGGCAAAAACGATGTAGGGCAAAAAGATCATGCGCCCTGCCAAGTGTTGGAACCGCTGAAAGATGCGGCAATGTGGGCAATGCAGCTACAGCCCGGTCAGCGTAGCCCCATTTGGCGTAGTTCTGCCAGCATTTTGGATTTGTATGGCGATCAGCATCGCGTCTATTTTTGCTATGTGCATGTGGGCACAGAAGTTGCCAGGATTGAGTTTCCGGGCTGGGTGCTAGACGATCGCACCTTGCTAAATGATGCGCTGAGCCTCGTGTTGGCACAGGTGCAAAAGGGCTATGGCTATCCCGTTGCTTTGGCAGAAGCGCATAACCAAGCAGTGGTCAGAGGCGGCGATCGCACTCGCTTTTTTGCCCTGCTGGAACAGCAAATGATCCGCGCCGGACTGCAAAACGTTGGCGTTTCCTACAAAGAAGCCCGCAAGCGCGGTAGTATCGCGTAATCAAGAATTTTCAGCATTTTACTCCTCTGGTTTTTGCAAGTTTCGCGATCGCACCTACTAATTACGTAGTTTTCGTTAAAAGGTTTGAGAAGTCTGCCTTGCATAATATCGACATACAAAAATCGACATACGGAAGGGGAAGATATGGAATCGTTATCTTCCCCTTAATCCGAAGAACTTGCGGAGAATTGTCCGTTAATCAGTGCGATCGCGTTGCATTCTCTGAGTTTGAGTATCCACTACAGAACCTGATGAATCAACGATGGGAGTATGGTCGATGCGATCGTTCTGCATTCTCCGAGTTTGGCTATCCACTGTCGAGGCTTTATGGTCTCCATCGGGAATCGCATTTTCAACTCGATGCCAAGCATCTTTCGCTGCATACTTTGCCTTATCCCAGCCTAAGCCTGCGCCGCCTCGGTTTCTTTCATAGTCGCTTCTGAGTTCTGGTTCTGCATCTTCGTAGGTTCTGCCAGTATTGCCGTAGCGACCATATCCTTCATATCCAGCTTGGTAAGCAGGTTGATAGTCGTTGTAATCGTGTTGTTGATCAAAGTAAGGCTGCGACATGTGGTTATTCCGCCAATACTCATCTTCTACGGTAGGGTTGATGTGTTCAGCCGCATTTTTTCCAGCCAAACCACCCACCACGGAACCGACGACTGCACCAACAGCGGCACCTACAGGTCCACCGACGGCAGCACCCACTGCCGTCCCAATTGCACCCGCACCCGCAGCGCCAACACCCGTACCAACTGGATGGGCACCCGGCTCACCCGTGATTGGATCTAGATTGGCATCATTGTGATCGTCAGATATTTTTTGATTGCTACTCATGGAGGCATCTCCTTAGTGATTAACTCAACATCAATGTTGTTCTAATTTAGTTTGAGTTCACTTTTCAACGCATCTCCTAAAAGAGTGAAACCATCTGGGGCAAATCTCCTCATGGTTACGTTTCAGGGGTGATATTTTCTATGTCTTTCGATATATTTAATGCCACTTTGCAGCCAAGTATGTAGTTTTGACAGTGCGGACTGCTTTTTATCTCTGACGCAGCCATGTTATGCCGTTTTGAATTTTGAATTTTGAGTTTTAAGTTGTAAGACAAAGAAACATTACCGCTTTCAGCAGACCATCTATCGCGTTGTAATTTCAAATTGGTATTAAAACTGTGACGATTTCTAGTTGCTTGCTCGGTTGGTCATTCCTTAAACTAGCGATCGCCGCCAACACTAATACCACTGCCATAGATAAAAGCTCCGGCAATATTAACATTCGTGAGGGTTGCGCCAAAGGTTTCTGCATTGATCATGCGGGCATCGGTCAAGTTCACGCCACTCATATTGGAGTTATTTAAGATCGCGTTTGTCGCGAAAGCTCCGGTCAGGTCAGCATTCTTTAAATTGGCTCCAGTCAGATCAGCCCCTTCTAGGTTAGAGTTCACCAAAATAGCACCCTGCAAGTTGGCGTTTCTTAAATCCGCTCCAATCAGATGAGCCTCTTGCAAATTTGCTCCTGTCAAATCGCAGCTTACACAAGCTCTTGTTTCTAGCAGTTGTTTTACATGAGCCGGATTTTCGGCATGGGCAGACAGTGGCAGAGCAATCGTAGCAAAAAGCGCGATCGCGGGGAGAAAAATGGCTTTCATAGGTACCTCCCAAAAGGTGAAGCAGTCAACTGATTACTACACAATCCCTCACGCCCATTTCGGACGCTGATTTGTGAAGTTGCTAAATTATCAAACGTAGAGGAACTTTTTATGCAACCTTACTAGATCTAAGATTACAGGGTTACAGAAAAATATCCTCAGTCTGTTGGATGAATTTACCTGTTAATGACTAATACCCATGGGAGGCTAAGACGGTCACAAATGGGAACCGTTGATGGACTACTATCGTTTGAGATTGATAGTGGGCGAATCAACTGTTACGCTGCCATTGCCGACAAATACAGCGACAGGACGCTGGGTATTGGGGTAAGCCGCAACGCTATAGTTATAAGTTTTGCTAGTTGATGTCTGTGCTTTGAATGTAACTGTAAGGGTGGTTTTGGGTGATAACGTTGGGTTGAATTCGATCCAAAAGGTGCCCGTTTCATCTATCCATACATCATTGA
Source organism: Leptolyngbyaceae cyanobacterium (assembly GCA_041749615.1). Classification (GTDB taxonomy): domain Bacteria; phylum Cyanobacteriota; class Cyanobacteriia; order Leptolyngbyales; family Leptolyngbyaceae; genus ULC077BIN1. The sequence goes on from JBGTAZ010000056.1 coordinate 2,956, forward strand.
TTCGGATTGCACTTCCCAGAGCCGCAGTGGTGCCAATAAATGCTTGCGTTTGCGATAAATCGAATTGAAGTGGCTCTGTTTTATTGTCTTCCCCTAGTTCTGTAAAAGACACTCTGGCAAACTGCTTGCCGAGATGGTCTGGCAAGGTCATGGTGAAGGAATAGGTGCGATCGCTTGTCGGTGAACGAGCCGCTTGATTTAAACCATCTTGATTTAAACCATCGAGATCGCGGGTTGATGTATTGGAATTATCAACTACTGAAGTCATAGGCACTGAAGCCATAGGCACTGAAGTCATAGGCACTGAAGTCATAGAAACGGGTTCAGCCGCAGTGGTTATGACGCTCAAGAAAACACTGGCGATCGCGATGATCAGGAACAATCCACTCTGTTGCATTGATGAACTCCTATGGGGCGAGAAGATTTGGGGAATTTGAAAATCATAGGGTGCAAAGAAAGCAGGCTGTTCAGGCGTTTTATTCCATTACGCTTCAACAACCTGCTGGTTTACGCACTTACCACGCTTGCAAACTCTGTAAGCCCCCTAGATCCCCCAATTCTGGGGGACTTCAACTCTAGTTCCCACCAGAATTGGGGGGCTAGGGGGGCGGAAACTGCTGTAAAGGAGGAACCCTAACACACTTGAGAAACGCCGTCTCAATTACGCGAACTTCACAACATCTCGATTAAAATTGAGACGATTCTCACCCGTGGGGAAGCCTGCTCTGCCATCTTTATCGCCATCAATGTTGGAGTGGATGTTGACATACATATTGCCAGCCAAAAAGGCAGCTTGCTCTTCTGGAGTCAATTCAAACTCACCCTTAATAGTGCCAGACTTGGCATCAATGGGGGTGTTCTCAAAGAAGCGAACAACCGTAGCATCGGCAAAGTTGCCACGACTATCTGCCGCTGGGCTGAAGTGTAGGTGAGTTCCAGATAGGAGATTGCCTTCCACATCTTTAGGCACTTTCAAAAAACCATCAATGAGTGCTTGTGGGTTTGCGCCATTGAGGATCTTGGCATTGGGATCGATTGATAGCTCTCCTTGGCTAAAGAGCGGGAAACCATCAAAGTCTTTGTAGCTACCTTCAATCCGTAATACCCCATCTTTCAGTGTTGGAGTTAGTTCAGAGGTTCCAGCGCTGTCTGTAGCAAAGGGAAACTCTGTACCGCCACCGCCTCTAGCAGTATTGAATGAGAAGCCATCATCACCCACGTAGATGAAGTCATTGCCATCTCCGCCAATCATGCGATCGCGTCCCTTGGTGCCCTCAATGTCACCATTGCCGCGTTGGTTTTTAAACCCAAGCTCTTTGATATTCTTGAGGCTTAGTTCTGCCTCACGAGTGTCTGTAGCAAAGTGGCTTTCGTTGATTGAACTCGAATTCACGAATGTTAGAGAAGCGAGAATATGGTTTGTTTTTTTGTCGATGATTAGCGTGTTGTTCACAGAATCGAGGGGTTGATCTAACCCACCTTTACCGGGGTTCTTCCCTTGAGCAATGATGATATTTTTGGGATTGAGACCTTGTAGCACAAAGCGATCGCTGGCAGGATCAAAGTCAAACACTCGATTGGTAGTTTCTTTTCCCAAAATGATTGTGTCTCTGCCGGTGCCAGTGGTAATCGTGTTAAATCCACCCCCTCCACCTCGAATAATATCGCTATCACCCGATCCGATGACGACGTTGGTTCCTCCCTTCGGGTTGATGAAATCACCATTAGCTCCCAGATTATCTCGGAATGAAGTTTCTTTAACCACTTTGGTGCGGTCAAGCCCTCTCGCATTGGCAAGTTGATCTAAACTGTCGATATGCGTCTCGAATTTACCTTCTGTGATGGGTGCATGGTCGTGGTCGTCAGGGACTGATGCTAGGGTTTGTTTTTCGTCCGATGCAAGGGCACTGTTGAGCGATTGTTCGAGTTCGGTATCCTGCGATAAAGCCCCTTTTGACCGACTGCCAGATACGCCACCGTTAGAGGTGTTCACTGATGGATCGGCGATTCCAGCAACATCAAATTGGTTCAATTGATTTTTATTGTCAAAGCCTTCCATGATGTCTCCTTGAGTTTTAGAAATGAATAAAGTGGATTGATTCAGACTTCTTTAATCATTGAAAGATTGAGTTTAAGAACCGATTTTTGTTAATCTAAAGTCGATTCTTTGCAAGAAGTCTACTGACGGCAATCAACTTAAAAAATAGAATTCTAGATAGTTGCTTAAGCTGGTAAATGCAGGTTGATCAGCAATAATCCAACGTTGGCTTTTTGAAAACTGTGATTGTTTGAAAACTGTGATTGTTTGGAAACTGTAGAGTGCTGAGTGCAAGAGCGTTGTTTGCACAGCGAGTGCTATTGACTCAGTGCTGATAGAGTCAGTGCGGATGGATTTTGGTAGAAAAGCTTTGGCGGAACTTGCTAGAAGTCTTAAGTTTATCAAGTTGATTGTTGCGCTGTATTGACTATAGCAAATTTTAGGTGGATGGCAACCCCAATTTGATTGAATTTGAGCGATCGCACAGTCTAATTACAACATTTGACGGCACTTAACTAGAACCAGGGTGCAAGAGAGTTCCAATTAGCAAATCGATTGCTTGATCGTTTTAGGCTCAGCCAGCGCTAATTAGAGTCAACGATGTTGGGCTTGTATTGGATGGAGTGATTGGCTGTGTCATTGAGGACGAAAGCGATCGTCACTAGATGAAAAATCAATAGAGTGAATGTTGCACTACAAGTAAATAGACTGAGAGTTTTTAGTGTTTTGTACATGGGTATCTCCTAATTGGGCTATTGCACAGAAAACTAGCGTACAGATTTAGCACCATCAAAGGCTTTGGTCAGTTCCTCGGTCACGTAGCTGATTGGGGCACGCTGACGAACTTTTACCATTGCCACTAAACTCATGCCAGGAGTCAATGACAATCGCTCGGATTTGCGCTGGAGAAACTGGCGATCGAGGCGCACCTCCACCGGAAAAATCGTGGCTCCACCCGGTTGGTCACTCACTTTAATCGACTCACTCGCCACTTTAGAAACCACCCCTTTGATCGAGCCATATTCGGTAAAGGAGTAGGCATCCACTCGAATATCAACAGGCATTCCCACGCGAACATCAGCGATATCGGCATTGGCAACTTGAACTCGTGCTGTTAACGATTCATCGGGAACCACTTGCAGTAAAGTTTGTCCAGACTCAGCGACAGCACCGGGAAGCTTTGGTCCCAAATTAAACACCACTCCATCCACAGGTGCTCGCAAATCTTGACTTTTAAGATCAAGTTTGACTTGATTAAGTTGCGAAATGACTTGAATCAATAGTCTTTGATTCTCTTTGATTGTGGTGTCAAATTCAGCATCTATGGTGGCTAGCTGACGTTGCAAATCCTGAAGGGTTTCATTCAGTAGCTTACCCTCTTCCAGTCTTGCCTGAGTTTTTCCAATCTGTATCTGCCGTTTTTGCAAATTATTTTGCGTCAATTGAGTTTGTAGTTGACTGACGTTTACTTTTCGCTGAAGTAGAGTGACGCGAGAAATGGCTCCTTGATCTGCCAACGGTTGCAATCTTGATAGCAACTCTTGTTCTGTCTCCAATTGATATCCTGATTGAGCAATTTTTGCATCCGCTTCGGCAACTTGGGTTTGCAACGCTGACTCTTGCAGCAAACTAATAGCACGGCGATCGCGTAATTGTTGCTGAAATAACTCATATCGTTGACGTAGACGAGGGGTTAAGTGGTTAGAATCTCCAGTGATCTGAGCGACAAGTAGCAGACGAGTTTGAACGCGGTTCATGAGTTCGGGCGGAATTTTAGTTTTGCCTTGATCCAATGCTTCTAGCGATTTACCCTGATCTGCCATCCGTAAAACGGCTGTTTCTTCCACCAACTGCTGTCGTTGCATCAGCAATGCTTGCATCTGGTTTTGCAAAGAGGTTTTATCGAGTTGCATTAACAATTGACCTTGTTTGACAGACTGTCCTTCGCGCACAAGCACTGCCCTAACCACGCCGCCCACTTTAGATTGAATCACTTGCGACTGAGAAAGCGGTTCGAGTTTACCACTTGCATTGATGACTACATCTACCCGTGCCAAGGTAGACCAGCCGACTCCTGCCGCGATTCCAACTAAAATTATTTGCGTCACTCCTTTTGTCCAGGGTGCAAGCGGCGGTAGGCTAAGGGCTTTTGTTTCCAGGTTTTGCTCAACCTGATCGAGCGTGGTTCGATATCGATTTTGCAGTGCTTTAACGGGATTGAGAAACCAACGTTGAGAACTCATAGTATTTCTCCATGTAGATGAGTAAGTTCTATCGCGAGGGCAAAGACGATAAATGGATTCAGATTGCTTAAGCAGTGGAGCGTTGAGCAGAAATTTCTTAGTCTCCACTGCGCGACTGTTGGGCAGAGAGGCAATAGTAAAGCTGCCGACGGTTGATTAAGTCCTGGTGTGTACCCTGTTCAGCGATTATTCCAGCTTGCAGGAATAGAATTAGATCCGCATGGACGATCGTGTTCAGTCGATGGGTAATAAAAAAACAGGTGCGATCGTGAAATCGCCGCATTATGTTTGTGCAAACCTTGCGTTCTGTTTCATAATCTAAGGCGCTGGTTGCCTCATCAAAAATCAGCATTCGAGGATTGCGAATCACGACACGGGCGATCGCAATTCGCTGTCGTTGACCACCCGATAAAGCCGTTCCTCGTTCCCCTACTTGGGTGCTGTAGCCATCGGGTAGCTGCATGATGAAGTCGTGAGCTTCAGCAACTTGGGCGGCGGCAATAATCTCGTCATCAGTTAACTCGGCAAATAAAGCGATGTTGTCGCGAATGCTGCCCTGAAACAAAATTGCATCTTGAGAAACGATGCCAATTTGCGATCGCAATGAATCCAGATCGACCTTGCTAATATCGTAGCCATCAATCGAAATACTGCCCGTTTGAGGCATATATAATCGCGGCAATAGTTTCATCAGCGTGCTTTTGCCAGAACCGCTTTGACCCACAATACCGACAAAGGTGCCGGGGGCAATATCTAAATCAATATTAGACAATTGTAGTTGTCCGGGTTTGAACCCAAAACTAACTTCTCGATAGTGCACCTGTCCCGTGATCGCGGGCATTTGAAGATAGGATTTTTCTGCGGATAGCTCCTCCTCTACTGGAGAATCGGCAATATCTGCCAGCAACTCCATTGAAAGCGAGGTTTCCTGAAACCGCTGCCATAGACGCGCCAAACGAAGGAGCGGACCGGTGACATAGCCCGTGAGAATCCGAAAGGCGATCAGTCCTCCTAGAGTCAACTGCCCGCTTATCACCAGTTCTGCTCCTATCCACAACACTAGCAAACTGCTGAGTGTATTGAGAAAGTTGCTGTAGGAGTAGAAGATCGTATTGACCGTTGAAGTCGTAAATCCACTGGTGAGATATTGTACATAGCGATCGCGCCACGTTGCTTCTACCAGTGATTCCATATGTTGAGATTTAACCGAAGAAATGCCGCCCAAAACTTCTACCAGGTAGGATTGCACCTTTGCGCCCTGCTCTGCCTTAACCCGAATCAACTTCTGCTGAATGCTGGAGATCAACAGCATTGAAACCACCAGCACCGGAATGGTTGCTAAGACACAGAGCGTCAGCCGAACACTGTAAAGGCACATCACCCCGATATAGAAGACTGAAAACACTACATCCATCACCGTAGTAATGGCAGTGTCGGTCATGAACTGGCGAATGTTTTCTAGCTCCGATAATCGTGAGGCTAAATCACCCACCGGGCGCTGTTCAAAAAAGTTGAGCGGCAGGTGCAGCAAATGACGGATAATTTCAACGCCCAAATGCAAATCAATTCGATTGGTTGTATTAATCAGCAGATACGTTCGCAAAATGGTCAGCACGCCCTCAAGCAAAGCAAAGAAGATCATCAACACGCCAAATGTAGACATTGCTCCAGAATTGGAGTTGATGATCACATTGTCGATCACTTGCTGAACTAATAATGGGTTAGCTAAGCCCAACAGTTGAATCACGACTGAGGCAAGCAATACCTGTACGAGGATGCCTCGCTGCTTGGCAACCATTGGCAGGAACCACTGAAACCCGAAACGCTTTGTGGGCGTAGTGGGAAACCTTTCCAGAACGATCGCTCGACAATTCTCACCATCCTGTCCGTTAGTAGTGTTATCTACAGCGAGACGAGATGCCAATTTGGCAGGAGCCAGTCGCAACAGCCCCGTGCGGGGTGAACCTAACACGACACTGGTGGATGTCACTTCATGCAGCACTGCAAAAACCTCGCCACACTGAATCAACGCAGGAGTGGGAAGTCGGTTGATGCCTCCAGCGGTCGGCGTAAACCGAACGACATACGCATTTAAACCAACTGCTTGAGCAATCCGCAAATAGAGATCAAAGGGTTCAAACTGATCGATTGATTGCTGTGCTAACGAACGACGCATTGAATCTGGACGATAGGGAATCTGTAGGCGATCGCAAATCATGCCAAAGCACGCCACTACATCTTCAATCGGAGTAGGGGAGGAGGATTTCCAGGTGGAATAGGTTTTGCGAGCAGGCGTGGGAGTTGCAACAGGAGCAGAAAAGGGGGCGATGGCGGTTTGCAAATGGCGATCGCGAGATGAAAGGGAAACCCCGACTGCGCCAGGAGTTATCTCACCTAAGATCGATGAGAAACAGGTGCGATCGATGCCCAACAGTCTCACTGGAAAACGAGAAGAACGTTTTTGGGTTAAAAGATGATTTCCATCTATAAGCATTCCAATTGGAAAATTTAGCGACTCATCTCCGCTGACCAGCCAAATGAGATCGGGCGTTAATTGGAGAGATAAGTCATCTGATTTGGCAGAAGGATACCAATGCTGAACGGTGACTAGTTGCTCTTGCTCAATGTAATGTACGACTTCCTTTAAGTTGATTCCAGCGGCGCGATCGGGTCGATGAGACAAATACCGAGACAAGGTATCAAACAGTTCAATCAAGCTCACGCGCTGCGCTAAGGCAGACATGAGATGATTCAACGCTAATGATTCAAATTCATCGGCGGGTAATGCTAGCGTCAACACTTCTTGCGGTGAAGATTCTCGCGGTGAAACTTCGCCTTCCTTTGCTGGTGCTAATTTTGCTGAAAGTGCTGCACGAACTGATCCTGCTGCCACACGGCGGGTTAGGCTGTCCCAACCCACAACGCCACCTTGACCGACAATTTCTAAGGTTGGGCTTTGATAAGAGGTTGGACCTAAAATTCGTACCCTTTCTTGCACAATGTAGTGAACTGCTGAGGGCAATTCTCTGGAGGGGTAAATTAATTCGCCTGGTTGAAAGGAGCAAGGCTGTAGTTTAGCTGCAACTTTTGTCTGAAGGTTTGGAGGAAGATGATTGAAGGGCCAGGCTGTAAAAAAATCTTCGATCGCGTGCATGGGTGCGTCAACATGGGGCATTGCTGCAACTCCTCTGCGGTACTAAATGGTTTGATTGAAAACTGGATAAGACTTCTGGTGCGTTTCGACTTCGCTCAACACACCCTACGATCGCGTTTTACTTTGCTGCATTTGATTGGACTGCAATCATGCCAGGGGTTTCAGTTATTCTTTTGACCTGAGATTGAAGCCATTGAGTATACAGGCGATCGACTAAATCAACTCGTGTTGCTTCAGTCAGTCGTGCGGCGGTAAACTGCTCTAGTCGCACTATCCAAAACTCCTCTGCGACTGGCACTGGACCATAAATCACTCCTACCTGTTCACTACGAAACAACGTTGCTACCGCGATCGGTAGAGTCGATAAAGAGACTGGACTGACCCATCCACCTGATAGCCGCTCTCTGCCTAAGGAGTACTGTTGAGCTAGAGAGGCAAACTCTACTCCGTCATCCCGAAGCTGAAAATATAATTCCTGTGCCAATGTCAAATCGGTTAGCCGAATCAGCGAATATTCCACGTGATCTAAGTCAGACTTGATCCGAAGAAACTCTGACTCAACTTGGTCAGCAAATCGAAGTTGCTTAAATTTTTGGACTCGTAATTCTCGCAGCATCACAGCACTGAAATAATCTGGCTGAACACCCTGATGCTGGCACCATTGCAGTAAAAAACTCTCAAAATCATCTGGTACGGGTGCATCTGTGGCGCCCACTAAGATGTGGAATAACTCCTGCTTGGACAAAGGGACTTCTTGAATCACTTCATCTAGCAGCACTTGCCCTACCAATGAATCTAGGAGCTTGTATTGAACTAAGGCAGAAATAACTTGACCATCATCTAATAGACGATGCCCAATTTTTAAACAGCTACTCATGGCAGTGTCCCCAAATTTACAGCAGTTTTCGCCCCCCTAGCCCCCAATTCTGGGGGGAACTAGAGCCAAAGTCCCCCAGAATTGGGGGATTTAGGGGGCTTATAGAGTTTGCAAGAGTGGCACATTCATCTGAAAATGGCTGTAAGCGAATACTTCAAATTGATACTTTGACGATGTTGAGGTAGGTAGGAACACCTCCATACCTGATCAGCGTCATTGAGCCACGATAATTGCCCGAGGGCAGTTCATATCGCCATTCAGCAATGCCAAAAACTAGTGATAATGGTGGTCTTTAATTGAATAAGTCTGACATTGGTAGAAGCGGTAGGCATGTCAGACAGAAGGGCGTTGCTTAATTCAACGCGAATGGACGTGATCAACCCTGTAAAAATTCATTAGCCGATGCAATGCAGAGAATATAACACAATTATCCAAAGGGACAAGTTAATTGGAACCAATTTTAGAACTGTTCTAGTTAATCTACGAGCGATCGCTAAGTTGAATAACTATAAAAAGATCAAACTAGCTCAAATAGACCCCTTGTTGTGATGTAGATCATCGTGTAAACGGCAGAATTGGTTAAACTTACCGTTTTAGAAGCCCCTTAAAGCACTATTAATCTTCAAGTTTTTAATGATTACTCTTTAGCCAGTCCACTACTGCATTGGAATTTTTGAGCTATGAACCCAAAGATGTTTAGCAGTGGAACGATCGCCTGCTCCGCAATCCTACTCTATGGTGGGGTACAACCTTCTACAGCCGCTTCTAGGACACCAGACTGTAACGACCCACCCGTTAACCCGTTCTCACAAGTTCTTAATCGAGTCAGAGGTGTGAAGTCCCACTGTGATCAACAATATAATGGTGATCAACAACATAATAAAAAGCTCACGTCGGCTCCTGAGCGACTGCTGGATGCTGACTGGGGCGATCGCCGCTCTGACAAACTCCCCAATACAGTAGAAGCAGTTTATGGCAGCCTACTTGAGCAGGCACAAACCCTGGCAAACCGGAATCAACCTGCAACGGCTATTCATAAAGTTGCAGCAATCCCTACAAACAGTCAGCATTTTAAAGTGGCACAACAACTCCAGGAAGACTGGTCGCGAGACTTACTGCGGCAGGCAATCAGTGAATGCCAGCAAGCTCATGTGGTTAAGGCAATCTCAATGCTGAATGATATTTCATCGACTCGATTGCAAACTCGCGTCATTGAACTGCGGCAACGCTGGCAGCAGCAAAAGGTGCTGTTAAACCGGGCGATCGCCGCAAAAAACGCGAAGAATTGGCAAGGGGTGATCGCTGCCATCAAGCCGCTAGAGGAAACGCCTTTGTACAATAGCCTTCTGGTTCAGGAGATGTTACAGCAAGCAACTACCCAACTTTACGAGCCAGACGCAACAATGCTGCAAGTGGCTATGAAAGGGTTATCAACAGGGCAGCAGGCGATCGCAGCGCCAGAATCTATTACTTTCCAATCTCGTTGATCAGCCAAAGTGACGCTCCACCAACGACCGCCGAAGTTGACCAATATGAACATCGACATCAATGTCAACGGGATAGGTTAACGGCTATCAGGCGGACAAAAAACTTCTCGCCGGACAGGATCAACTAGAACTTCTACCCCGTTAAAGGTGAATAGGCTCAAAGCACTTCGCGGTTTAGATAGGGCTGTAATACGTCGGGGAGGCGGACTGAACCATCAGGCTGTTGGTAATTTTCTAGCACCGCCGCCATCGTTCGACCCACGGCTAAACCGGAACCGTTGAGCGTGTGAACAAACTGGGTGCCTTTTTGACCCGATTCCTTAAAGCGAATATTACCGCGTCGCGCCTGAAAATCGCCAAAGTTAGAGCAGCTAGAAATTTCGCGGTAGGTATTGGCAGAGGGCAACCACACTTCCAGGTCGTAACATTTTGCCGCGCCAAAACCCAGGTCGCCTGTACAAAGCTCAATCGTGCGGTAAGGCAGTTTCAGGGCTTGTAAAATTGCCTCAGCGTTTTGCACCAAGGCTTGATGCTCTTGTTCAGAGGTGTCAGGTTTGACCAGCTTCACCAGTTCTACTTTGTTGAATTGATGTAGACGAATCAATCCACGGGTGTCGCGTCCATAGCTGCCTGCTTCTCGCCGAAAGCAGGGCGTATAGGCGCAGTGGAAAATCGGCAACTCGTCTGCTGTTAGGATCTCGTCGCGATACAGGTTGGTGACGGGTACTTCTGCGGTGGGAATTAGCCACAAGTCATCGTCTTTGCATTGAAAGCTTTCTTCGGCAAATTTGGGCAGTTGTCCGGTGGCGGTCAGGGATTCACTATTGACCAATAATGGCGGTGAGACTTCACTGTACCCGGCGGCAGTTTGGCGATCGAGCATAAAGGAAATCAGCGCACGTTCCAATGCGGCTCCGGCTCCCAACAGTACGACAAAGCGGCTTTGGGCAATTTTGGTGGCACGATCGCTGTTCAAAATTCCTAGTTTTTCGGCAATTTCCCAATGGGGTAAAAGGCCTGTAGCTTGAGGTTTATATTCATCTCCCCAACGGCGAATCTCTACATTTTCGGTTTCATTTTCGCCCACGGGTGTAGTGTCGCTAGGCAGGTTTGGCAACGCCAGCAACAGCGCTTCAATTTCGGCTTTCAACTCTTTCTCTTGCGGCTCTAGTTCGCTCAGTTGTGCCTTAATCTGATTGCCTTCATTTTTCAGAGCCAGCACTTCCACATCCTCTGGGTTGCTGCCTGCTTTCAGTTTTTGCCCAACCAGTTTGCCGATTTCGTTACTGCGGGCTTGCAGTTGGGAACGGGTTTTCTCTATCTCTTTTTGCTGGCGATCGCGCTCCAAAATCGGCTGCACGTCATAGCTGCCACTGCGCTGGTTTAGCTTTTCTTGTACCCGGTCTGGATTTTCTCGGATTTGCTTCAAATCAAGCACGGATCGTTCCCATTCAGTAAAAGTTCCTAACCCAGAATACACGGAATTGTCTGGAGAGGTTAGAGGCAAGGAAGAGACACCAAAAACAACGAGACAGAGGAGTGATGGGTGGCAGAGAGGTAAGAGTGAATGCCAAAAGTTTTAGCACTCCTCCGTATTCTCCGCACTCCTCACTCCTCCGCATTCTCCACACTTCTACATAACTTGTTCAATTTCAGCGATTTCGGGAATGAATTCGCGCAGGCGGCGTTCAATACCCATTCTCAGGGTCATGGCGGAGCTAGGGCAAGAGCCGCAGGCACCTTGCAGCCGCAGTTTGACGACGGGACCATCAATTTCAACGAGTTCCACGTTGCCGCCATCTGCCATTAGATAGGGACGCAGTTCGTCTAAGACGGTTTCTACGTTTTCAGTGTTTAAGGTCAGCGTTTCAGTCATAATTCACCTTGTTTGTTGTAAAACTATCATTCCACTTGATCCTAACGCTACTTTCTAGGCGGCAGCGGGGAGCAAAAGCTGGATGTTGGAAAAGAGAAATTCTTGGGTTGATGCTTTGCCGTGAACCTCGGTTTCCATGAAACGGCGATTCAAAATGAAGAAGCCGCCGACTTGTTCATACTCATCTTCAAACACGGTTTTGCCGCCTTTTTGCTCACCCGTTTTGGGGTCTTGATAGACGGAATCATAGCGGTAGGGCAGATAGCCTTCGCCAGTGTCGTGGGTGCTGAAGGTATTAATGGTGATGACAACGCCGTGCATATGACGATGAACGAGGCTAACTTCACCGTTGTGAACTTCGTAGCGATCGCCCTCAGATTTGCCGCCCATCAAAATTTCAACCGCACCCGCCTCATGGGTTTTACCGTATGCAAAAGTATTTTTGCTGTGGGTTTCTTCAAATGAGCGCCGTACTCGGTGAATCGCAATTTCCCAAAGTTGCCCGTGGACTAGCTTTTGCGCTTGCTCATCTTCAATGCCAAAGACTTCAGCCTTCAGATCAGGGTTCACCCGCACGGTGCCTTTAAATTCTTGATCATCGAGTTTGAGAACCACATCAGCCGTATAGCCGGGAAATGTGCGCTCCCAGGTATAACGATTTTCATAAGCCGCTTGAAATAGCTCCTGTGCCGATACTTGCGCGACAGTCATGCAATTCTCCTTGGTTTGTTTCTTTATCCAGTTTAAAGACTTTTACTCAGAATATTAACTCGCTTATTGACTTTCTTTCTTAAGATCAGGTTCAACCGGGTTCAGGCATAGCGGGTTTTGCTGCAAGTTCTAATTCTCTTCCGTAGACGGAGAATCTTCAGCAACACTCCACTGTTGAACGAAGGTTTGCGCTGGGTTGTAGAGGGGGCGACCCTCGCCAATTTTATTGGCAAGCTGAATGGCTTCAGCATACTGTTTTGCGATCGCCAATTTCTGAGCCTGATTGAATAGCGCCTGATCTTCGAGATCTAAAAGGCGTTGCTTCCAATCAAAGATGGCGGCTTGGGCAGTAGGTCGCAGTGGTCTTCCCAAAGACACTCGGCTGGCGTAAGCGATCGCAGTATTGAATGCTTCAGGAGTTCCAACAGCCGCAAATTTCTCAGCCGCAATAATATCAGCGCGATCGCTCATGTGTTGCATGTCCTGTTGCCAGACGGAAATTAACGTTTGAGCATAGAGACGATGGGGGCGACGGGGCGCAATTCCGCGTGCCATTTGAATCGCAAGCGGCAGCAGTGAGGGCTGATATGTACTGGCGACCCATTTTGCAAGGCGTAGTTGGGTCAAATCTTGCAGCCGTTCTTCTAAGGGCAACATGTTGGGCGGCAGGGCGCTATGTAGCGGGTGACTGGGCTGAATCTGGCGCAACGCAGAGAGGGTGGTGATTAGCTGCCAAGCGGTTTCCTCGGTTGGGATGGCGGCAGGCATTTGCCGATTTAACTGGGTTGCCTGATCAAATTGAATCAGGACTTTCAAATCGGGGGATAAGGATGAGACGGGGAGCCACTTTGCCTGGGCGATCGCCCCTGCTAGGTTTCCCTGCTTTAGTTGCTGAGTGGCGCTCTCAGCCAGTGCCTTGCTCCAGTGAATTACATCGTCTGCGGCACTTGCACGAGCGTAGGTTTTGGCAGGCAACTGATCCAACTCAGCGATCGCGGGTCCTAGTTTCTCCGCAGCTTTGGATAGATCCGCTCCTACAGTAGTCCGAACTGCTTGAAGTTGGTTGTATGACAGGCGCTCTGTCATGATTCGCTCTTGCATCCGAATGAATTGCTGCTGCCAATACTCATCCTGTTGGTTCGCAAACGGCACCAAGAGCGCTTCAGCTTTTTGCCAATCCTGTTTTTTCAAAGCAGTCTCAATCGATTCTTCTAGGGCGCTGCCTTTGCTCTGGCTTTTCCGCCAGCGATTTTCAGCCTGTTGGGCATCTTTATAAAACGGGCTATTGGCAGGGATTTTACTGACCAGATAAATTGCCTGCTTTAAATTGTTTTGTCCTGCTTTTTGGTTCGCGATCGCTAGCACCGTTTTAGACCAATCGCGCATCAGCCGCTTTGCAGGTTTTTCTAAGGTGTGATTGTCATGCCACGGTTCAATCAATTTTAATCCTGCCAATAGTGCGCTAGGACTGCCCGATCGCGCCGCTTGTTCCGCACAAAATAACCGTTCGGTATCGGCTGAAAAAAACCATAGCTGCCGACAGTTAGGATTCGGCGGCACAGCCGTTAGCCAGGAAATTGCTGCCACACCCGTGCCACCACAAAATGCCACTACCCCCAACCAAATCAAAGGCGTGCCTAGAGCTTTAGCTCCTTGCTTCAGCTTGGAAGCTACTTGCGCCAACCATTCAGCCGTGGTCTGCTTCTGCGTCTCTGCGTCTATAGACAAATCCATGTCGTCGGCTGGTGGCTCTAGCTCTTTAGGAGTAACCGCATCCACCACACTACTAGGTTCAGGATCACCTAAATCAGTATCAGACTGGTTCGCTATTTCTGAGACTTCCAAGCCCACGAGAGCGGCTTCCGGGTCAGTCGGTTCAACTGGAGCATGAGGTTCGGATGCAGCCTGATGTCCCGTTGTTAATTGGGGACGAAATCGGTCAATTGCCTTGTGTGCCATGCCTTCAGCGCTTGTATGTCAACAATTCAGTGCCCACTGCTGTGAACAGTTTAGCTGAGACGGGGTGATTGCCTGATCTGTTGACTCATCCGCATTCCAGCCTGCCGCCATTGTATAAGCTGCAACTCAGTTTAGATCGTCAATGATAGAATCTTTCGTAATCGCGATCGCCTTGATCCCCAAAGTACCCGATCAGAGCCGATTAACTATTCGCAGGCTCTGGGTTGCGATAGCCAAAGAAATCAACGTGATAGTCCGTAATCCGCACGCCCGTTTGCTCTTCAATTTGCTTGAGAATATCGGCTGGCAAAACAATGTGAACATCCAAAATCTGGTTGGTATCTAAACAGTTCACATGGCTATGAGAATCGCTAATATTGCCGTAGAGCCTGCCATCCGATCGCTCAATACATTCAATGATGCCCTGGCTAGAAAGCGCTTCTAAATTTTGATAAACCGATGTGTGCCCAATTTCTTTACCTTGCAAATTCAGGCGATCGTAAATTTCTCTAGCCGACATATGCTCTTGGGCTTGCCACAGTAGTTCTAAAATGAAGCGACGCTGGCGGCTCAGGCGCATCCCTAGATTTTGACAACGATCTAGGGCATCGTCGAGCGATCGAATTGGTTTTTGATTAATTGTGTTGTTTTGCATAGCTAACCGCTCTTTTTCCAACCAGGCTTTTTGATGCGATGCGGCTCTAGCTAGATAAAATCTGTCTTGGGTGCCTTTACACATCATGCTTCCAAGTATAGTTCTAGTATAGCTAAAGTAAACTCGCTACAACTTTGGTTTAATGCTGAAAGCCAAGCCATCAGCGTTTATGGTTCACGCGGGTCTTCATTGCTTCACAATAAGAAAGATAAAATATGAGTTTGAATGGTATGGGCTTCTCTGGTGTCTTTTCTCTGCTGCAATCCGTTCTTCCGTGGCGGAGCTGCCTCTTGGCAATCAGTCTGGTGATTCTACTTAGTGGGATGAATATGCCAACGGCGATCGCGGGCTTAAACGACGATCGCTATGAAGGCGACATTTTCACACTCTATGCTGGAAATGGCTCTCTCGTGCCGCCCAAAGTCACCCTAGAGCAATCATTGGCGCGAAAACGCCCTACAATATTGATCTTTTATGTAGACGACAATAGCGATAGCAAAAAATATTCCACCGTTGTGTCTCAACTGCAAGCATTTTACGGTCGCGCAGCAGACATCATTGCCCTGCGGGTGGATGCGATTCCACCCCAAAAAACTTACCAAAAAACAGAGGCAGGCTATTACTACAGTGGAGTGGTGCCGCAAACCGTTCTATTTGATGAAGCAGGCACCGTTGTTCTCAATCAGAAAGGTAACATTGCCTACGAACAATTAGACGATGTGTTGCGTAAAGTATTTAAACTGTTGCCTCGTTCCGAATCAGTGCAATTAAAACGTCAGTTTGTTAATGAATTCAACACCGAACTCATTCGCTAACTTAGGTATTCACACAGAACGATGTGCAACGAATCGCCCTCACATACTTAACGCACCCACTCTGCTGCCCTCACCCCCAAACCCTCTTCCAGTGGGAGAGGAGGGTTAGACTTGATCTTGTTCCTTCTTCTGTGGGAGAGGGCTAGGGTAAGAGCGGAATAAATCGGGTGACGCAGGTCTGTAAATACCATCCTTCAGTAAACGGTTCTCCTAAAAAACCTTTGCCCCTCGTTCGATAGGTTGTCATGTCACAGACCTATAGCACCGAAGATCTGATAAAAATCTTGGCAGGCGAACGGCACGCTTGCATGGCTGGAAAACGCTTAACTTTAGCGGTCAGTCCATCGGGTAGTCCATTTCTCGACCAGTTTTTGCAGCCAGAGGGATTGCAACGATTTACTGCCTATCGCAACTTTCGAGCAGCCGTCCACGACTATCAGCGACAGCATAGAATTTCGGGGATTGTCTGGCAAACTTTGACGATAAAAGGGAAGCATCTGCACTTTCCCACGGTCGATGAGCAACTGGCAGCGCTACCCGAAGACGTGGAATTGTTAAAAACTGCAAAAGCTCAGCTAGTTGAATTTTGGTATCAGGGTACGGCTGATCTGGATTTATATCTCAGTTTGAATGGGGGCAAATCTTATCGGCTGGTGGCGCAGGAGGATGTCGATCGCATGATACAACGCACGGAGTGGGCAAGTTTGATGCAGCAGGGTAGCCCTAACCAGCTTGAGATTATTCTGCAACTGGGTTGGGGCAATCCAGAAGATGCTGCCTACCATCATGGGTTTCCAGAATCGGGTAGTGAGTATGTTCATGCGGTCAATCCAGGTCAGCAGCCATTTGTTTAAGCCTGAGCCAAACAGCAGCCTCTTCACTTAGTTCAAAAAACGCCAGACCATTGCGCCAATGCCCAAAATTCCGGCTAAGACTGCGAATGTTGCCTGCATTTGCTGCAAAATTGGCTGGATCTGATAGCTCACCACCAGGCGATCGCGGGCTAAAACTTCTGCGGGTTTAACCCAGGTTTGCCCGTCATACCAACCGGATTCCTCATAAAATACCTTGGCATCCATTAGGCGAGAGGAAACATACGACCAGCCGAGATAAAGCCGGATTAAAACCAGCAGCAGCAGTAAGATTGCTCCCCCATGGCTGCTAAGCAAAAACTGAGCCGGATATTTTTCAAAGGGGAAACTTGCGGCGGCAATCGGAGCGGCGATCGCCCAACTCCACAGCCAAACCCAAATTATTTTGCTGACATAGCGCGATCGCTCTAAAGTTGCCCAACGAAAAAACCAAGACTCTTTCAAATCTTCGTATTCATTTAAAGGAAGCTGCTCGGTTGGAACTGGGCAAGCCGCGATCGATAAATTTTGGGTCAGGTCATCTGGTAACACGCTGATCTCCCGCGAATATAACGATTTGGATGGATAAAGTTAATAGAACCAGCCGTATTTGTCAGTATAAACGACTTACCAAAGGGAGGTCTCAGGAGAAAATTTAGACGTTAAGCACTCAATGCTTGAATTCTGATCTTGAATTCTGCTCTAGAGAATCAACCTCGCGGTGATATTTCTTCATTCTCCAATCGAGCCACCACCGCGGCACAAAAAGCAAATGCACCGACCAGCGGCATTGGGCAAGATGATAGGTAGCTGGATAATGCCGCCGCGATCGCGCTGCCCACGGCTAGCAGGCACCAAATTTTTTCTTCAAAGCACAAACCCTGTTTAGCTTTAATCGCTCTCATTGCCTTAGATGGAATGGGTATCGGCATAACCCCATGAGGCGGAAAACCCCAGTAAACTGAGCGATCGATAAACCAGTCAGTCCATCCGTTATCCTGGCACCAATCATCAATCCAATGGCTTGCGTAATGATTCATATCTCAGGCAGCAAAAAAAGCGGTAAAAAAGGAGGTATGTCGTGCAATTGAGACTCTCATTATAAAAGAACCTCTTAAGCGTGGTTTTGATGAAATCAAAGTTTACTTATCTAGCAGCGATCGAAAACTTTCGCAATTTCGCAATATTTAATTCTTATGAGTGTAAGTTTTCTGGATGCCATCAAGCAGGGAAAAAATCGCTGGATTTATTATTTACTAGCTTTTCTATGCATTATTACAAGCGCCTGGTTTGGAATTTTTGCTTCAACTCTCTTTAGCAGTTTAATAATTAAAACTAGCTTTTTTCTAGAAAAAGAAACGACAACTTGCTATTCAACCAACTCCTGGGCTGGCATCTGTTTCTTATCACAGTTGACCACTTATGTACTCAACATTATTCCGTTCTTATTCTTGTTAATTGGTGTGTATATTGCGACTCAATGGATTCATCAACGCAGTTTTTTTATCCTAATAAATCCAACAGGTTCTATTGAGTGGAAGCGTTTAACTCTAGGATTTAGTACTTGGTTTTTTATATTAAGTATTCAACTATTAGTAGAGCTTCTATGGATGCCACAGCATTTTGTATGGAGCTTTAAGCCCCTGCAATGGGCGGTGTTTTTGCCGATCGCGCTCATTTTAACTCCACTGCAAACCTCGACCGAAGAACTCCTGTTTCGAGGCTATTTTTTGCAAGCCGCAGGGCAGATCATTAAACAGCCTGTAGTCCTCGCGATCGCAACGAGTCTTCCGTTTATCACGGCACATTTTAGCAATTCAGAAATGAATCGCGGCAGTGTGTGGACGGGGCTAACCTATGGAGTGCTTTCGCTTTTTTTGGTAGTAGTGACGTTAAAAGATAATCGGTTAGAACTCGCTCTTGGCATTCATGCCGCTAACAATTTGTTCATTTTATTGATAGCCAATTCAGCCGATTCCAGCCTGCGATCGCCCTCTCTCTTCACTCAAGTTGCTTTTGCAGATCCTCAGGTTAGTTTTTTGTCAACCCTAATCGAAGCGATCGCGGCTTACATCTTTTTATTTAGAAACAATTGCGATTGACTAGCCACTAAGCAAAGCAGACCTTGAGACTTACATTTGTACTTAGAGCTTCTTGAAGTACCGGGCGATCGGGAACAGCCCAAAGCCCAGATTTTCGTAGGTACGACGGGCTGGGGCATGACCAGGATCACTTCCGGTTTTGACCATAGCAACAGACATCCCAGAATCTTTCATCCAAGCAAGAGCGAATTCCATGAGAGCGGTGCCAATGCCCTGACCTTGAAAGTCTGGATCGACAGCAACCATGTAGATTTCACCCACGCTGGACTCGGAGTCTAGTTTTACAGCT
>JBGTAZ010000057.1:0-5658 GCA_041749615.1 Leptolyngbyaceae cyanobacterium
ACTAAGGCAAATATGCCAACTA
This sequence comes from Leptolyngbyaceae cyanobacterium, assembly GCA_041749615.1. Classification (GTDB taxonomy): domain Bacteria; phylum Cyanobacteriota; class Cyanobacteriia; order Leptolyngbyales; family Leptolyngbyaceae; genus ULC077BIN1. Next base: position 23 of record JBGTAZ010000057.1, read on the forward strand.
GACAAACTGAGACTACTCCTTTAGTCCGTTGAAGAAACTGAGTTGTTTGTAACATTAGAGGTTTAGGACGGGTTAAGGTTGCTTGAATTAAGAGTTCCCTGAGAAATAAGATAAGCAACAGAAAAAGCGATCGCTCCTTTGTGAGAAGCGATCGCCTGTCAGATATTTGGTTTCAAAAGGTCTAGATTTCTAGACCCTATTTCCTTCTTAGTAATCGAAGTCGCCGCCGCCCATGCCGCCGCCGCCAGCGGGTGCGCCATCTTTTGGTTCGGGCTTGTCAACCACGATGCATTCGGTGGTCAACACCATGCCAGCGATCGAAGCTGCGTTTTGCAAAGCAGAACGAGTTACTTTGGCAGGGTCAACGATGCCCGCTTCCAGCATGTCCACAAACTCATTGGTTGCTGCGTTGAAGCCCACGTTGAAAGACTTCTCTTTCACACGTTCGGCAATCACCGCACCGTTTTGACCTGCGTTTTCAGCAATTCGCTTCAGTGGCGCTGCCAATGCACGAGAGACAATCAGCGCGCCTGTTAGTTCTTCACCAACCAGCGTGTTGTTTGCCCAAGTTTCCAATTCGGGACCCAAGTGAGCCAGGGTTGTACCGCCCCCGGGAACGATGCCTTCTTCCACAGCCGCTTTGGTTGCGTTGATAGCATCTTCCAACCGCAGTTTGCGATCCTTCATTTCGGTTTCGGTGGCTGCGCCGACTTTGATCACCGCAACGCCACCGGCTAATTTAGCCAAGCGCTCTTGCAGCTTTTCTTTATCGTAGGAAGAATCGGTTTCTTCCATTTGACGACGAATTTGCTCAACACGCGCTTTAACTGCGCCATCATTGCCTTCAGCCACAATGGTGGTGTTGTCTTTGGTGATGGTGATCCGACGAGCTTTACCCAGACTCTCCAGTTTGACAGCATCTAGCTTCAAGCCTGCATCTTCGGTGATCACTTGTCCACCGGTTAGCACAGCGATGTCTTCCAACATGGATTTACGGCGATCGCCAAAACCAGGAGCTTTCACAGCAGCTACATTTAGCACACCGCGCAAACGGTTGACGACCAAAGTTGCCAGCGCTTCTTTCTCAATGTCTTCTGCAATGATCACCAAGGGACGACCAGAACGCGCCACTTGCTCAAGCACGGGCACCAAGTCTTGTACCAAAGCGATCTTTTTGTCGGTCAACAGGATGAAAGGCTCTTCCATCACTGCTTCCATCCGTTCCATGTCGGTGGCGAAGTAAGGAGAGATATAGCCTTTGTCAAAGCGCATCCCTTCCGTGACTTCCAGTTCGGTCGTCATGGATTTGCCTTCTTCCAAGGAAATCACGCCTTCCTTGCCCACTTTATCCATGGCGTTGGCAATCATCGCACCCACTTCTTCGTCGTTTCCGGCGGAGATAGCACCCACTTGGGCGATCGACTTAGAATCTTCCACGGGACGAGCGTGTTCAGCAATCTTGTCTACCAAGAAGCCTGTTGCCTTGTCGATTCCACGTTTGAGAGAGATTGCGTTGGCACCTGCTGCCACGTTCCGCAGACCTTCTTTGACCATCGCATGAGCCAAAACCGTTGCGGTCGTGGTGCCGTCGCCGGCTGCGTCGTTGGTTTTGGAAGCCGCTTGACGAATCAACGCCACGCCGGTGTTCTCAACGTTGTCTTCCAACTCGATTTCTTTAGCAATGGTGACCCCATCGTTAACAATTTGGGGTGCGCCAAACTTCTTCTCTAGAACGACGTTGCGACCTTTAGGTCCTAACGTCACTGCCACTGCTTCAGCCAAAATATCCATGCCGCGCTCTAGGGCACGACGAGCGTTTTCGTTGTAAATAATGCGCTTAGCCATAAGTCTGGGTTGCCTTTTCTGTGAATAGTAGAAATTTTGTAGAAGGAAATTAGGAGCTAGGGATTGCTTTTTAATTTCAATTCCTAGGTTCTAGTTCCTAGTCAACGATCGCCAAAATGTCTTTCTCAGACAGCAAAACGTACTCTTCAGTGCCAAGCTTGATGTCGGTGCCAGCATATTTTGAGTAAAGAACTTTGTCGCCGATTTTCACTTCGGGTTCTTGACGAACGCCATCGTCACTGCGCTTACCGGGACCCACAGCCGCAATTTCGCCCACTTGTGGCTTCTCTTTTGCGGTATCTGGCAACAAAATGCCGCCAGCCGTCTTTTCTTCAGAAGGGCTAACCTTTACAAAAACGCGATCGCCCAAAGGTTTAACAGTAGAGACGCTCAACGATACAGATGCCATATGCAATGCTCCAAACTAGCGGGTTGACGAACAGAAAACTTTCAGAAAACGTGGCTTGACTGAATGAAATACTTCATTTCAAAAAGGGCTACAGCCAAAACAAGCCACAAATAACGATGGATTTAGTCAAAATGCTGACCCAATGCCAAACGTTACGTCTGTTAACAGTCTAGCGGGTTAAAGCCATAAATTAGCACTCTCCCCTCTTGAGTGCTAATTTACCTAAACTCTTTGGATGAATCAATCTTTGGAACTGTACGGGTTTCCGTATAGATCCCGTCAGAACTAAGAGCCTATTAGTGAAAATTTGCTGCGATCGCGGCTAATAACCCTGAGTGACCCAGCCTCAGCCTGACCTCTTATATTTTTTTAGCTGAAGCAATAGATTAAACAAGAACTACCACTTTTTGTAGGCTAGGAATTTACCGTTTAGGGTCACTTTGACGCGATCGCCCTTGGGGTCTTCCACCTTGTCAATATCCAGCGTGAAATCGATCGCGCTCATAATTCCATCGCCAAATTTCTCGTGAATGATTTCCTTAATCGGCATCCCATACACCTGCATGATCTCGTAAAAGCGATAGATTAGCGGGTCGGTGGGCACGATTGGACCTAAGCCTTTGGAGGGGCAAGCCGTCAATTCGGTAACCAAATCTTGGCTAAGCCCCAAGGCATTCAGCAGTTTGCTAGCTTCATCGTCCGAGGCGCTTGCCTGACCATAGAAAACTGCCGCAATCCACACCTCATCGCGATCGAGCAATGCTTCTAAGTCGGTGAAGGTGATGCCTTTTGCTTTTTTTGCCGCCAATAGAGTTTGGGTGATTGCGGGAATGTCAACACTTGCCATGAATGATCCAATTCCTTTGTGTGCGGTGGTTAGAAACATTAAGTTTCACTCCGCAGAATAGGATGCAATCAGCCTACAAACGGTATAACTTGTAACCCTCAAATAATGCAGTTGAGGTCACCTGCTCGACGAGAGAAGCGGAGATTTTCCTGATAATCTACTGGGCAATCAATCACAGCCGGAACATCTTGTTCTAATGCTTCCTTTAACGTGGGAATTAAATCAGCACAGGATTCGACGCGATAGCCCTTCAAGCCCATACTTTCTGCCAATTTGACAAAATCAGGATTGGTGAATTTGACGAAACAGGATGAGCCAAACTGATTTTGCTGCTTCCATTCAATCAAACCATAGCCGCCATCGTTAAAGATTAGGGTAACAAACGGCGTACCGACTCGCAGGGCGGTTTCCAATTCCTGGCAGTTCATCATAAAGCCGCCATCGCCCGTCACGGCAACCACCCGGCGATCGCGATGCACCAGTTTTGCTGCCAGTGCCCCCGGAATCGCAATCCCCATTGCTGCAAACCCATTGGAGATAATGCAAGTATTGGGGCGATCGCAGTGATAATGCCGCGCCATCCACATTTTGTGAGCGCCCACATCGGAAATCACAATATCATCGGCTCCCATCACTTGGCGCAGGTCATAAACAATTTTCTGAGGCTTGATCGGAAAAGCTTCATCCTTGGCATATTGCAGATAATCTGCCCGGATTTCATCGCGCAATCCCAGCGCATAGGGAGCGGGTTGATCAGTGCGGTTGCAGCGCGCCAAAATTTCTGTCAGTGAATCGGAGAGATCACCTACCACTTCGGCAAGGGGGATATAGCTGCTGTCCACTTCCGCCGGAGTCATGCCAATGTGAATAATCGGCACCGCACCATCAGGATTCCACTTCTTCGGCGAATATTCAATCAGGTCATAGCCGACACAAATTACCAGATCTGCTTTATCAAAGCCACAGCTAATGTAGTCGCGCTGCTGCAACCCCACTGCCCACAGCGCCAAGGGATGGGTATAGGGAATCACGCCTTTAGCCATGAACGTATTTGCTACGGGAATATTAAGTTGAGTAGCAAACTCCGTCAACGCAGCACTAGCGTGTCCTCGAATCGCCCCATTGCCGACTAAAATCAATGGATTTTTTGCCTGAGAAATAGCTGCTGCCGCTGCTTCAATGCTGTGGAATGAGGCATAGGATTTTTCCTGACCATCGGTTGTGAGCGGTTTTCCGGTGGCAGCCATCGCCGCAATATTTTCCGGTAAATCAATGTGAACGGCTCCGGGTTTTTCTGTTTGAGCAATCTTAAACGCCTTCCGCACGATTTCAGAGGTGTTGCTGGGGCGAACAATCTGGGCATTCCATTTGGTCACCGGCGCGAACATTGCCACCAAATCTAAATATTGATGGGATTCAATGTGCATTCGATCAGTGCCAACTTGCCCCGTAATGGCAACCAAGGGAGCGCGATCGAGATTAGCATCTGCCACACCCGTCATTAAGTTGGTGGCACCAGGACCCAAAGTAGACAGACACACTCCCGCTTTTCCCGTGAGGCGACCATAGACATCTGCCATAAATGCCGCGCCCTGCTCGTGGCGGGTGGTGATGAATTGGATCGAAGAGTCTTTCAGGGCTTCCAACACATGCAGATTTTCTTCACCCGGCAACCCAAAAATGTATTGAACTCCTTCATTTTCCAGACATTGAATGAGCAGTTCTGCTGTGTTTTTCTGAGTAAGGTGTTTCGGGCTAGTGACTCCCTGCTGTTGCGTTCCAGAGTTGGGGATATCTAGTTTTTCAGGCATGGTGCGTCCTCTTGACTGAATCAGCGATCGCGGTTGAATCGTGCAGATGTTGCATCAATATCAATGCTTCTTCTAAGCTTCCTTTTTTCCTCTGCTTTTCCCCAGAGATCGCCCGAATCTACATAAACTCTTAAACTCTCTTCAAATCTCGCAATCTTGAGAGGATCGGAGCCATAAATTAAAGAGGGGCTTGATCGGGAAACGCTCCACCCAATCTTACCCAGTGAAGTGTTTCAAGCGACATCCGATTCAGGATGGCGTTGGTGTCATGAATCGGATGCGCTGCCCCTGCGGATAGTCTGCGGATAGTCTACAAATTGTCGGCTACGCAGGTAAACTTTCACGGTTGCCCTGTTTGTTTAATTTGCGTGCTTTCTTCCCGTCTAGCAAAACCTGAGACAGTTCCGTTGCCAAAATCGTTACTACCACAGCATCATCGATTTGCCCCACCACAGGAAATACGTCGGGTAATACGTCGAGGGGGTTCAGCACATACAGCAAGGTGCCGCCAACGATCCACCAGCGCAGTTTGGGTTTACGTAGCGTATTGCGATACCAGGAATAAACGAATTTAATGGGGGACATGCAGGGCTATTTCATTCTAAATAAATCTTTCAGCATGTTAAGGCTAAAGCCAGCAAGACGTTGAGCTTGAGCCATGTTTTGCAGACCATAACTACGATACAAATTGAGTGCAAAATTACGTGCGATTGCCCAACTTTGC
>JBGTAZ010000058.1:0-4796 GCA_041749615.1 Leptolyngbyaceae cyanobacterium
CGGATGATGTGATGGAAATCGCCTGCGGACTGCACAACTTGCGTCTGACCCATCGTCAACTCAAAACCGCCTAAGCTTAATATTGCTAGAACGGTTCTCTTGTATTGCTTTGAAGTGCTTCATTATTTCCGATAATGTCTATTAATCCGCCTTGACAATCTGCGGGAAGCGAATAAAGCTTCCCACTTCTGAGGCGATGTAAAAGGGTGCTATTGCTGTCAACCGTTTCAGCGGCAGAGGAAATAGCGAGATCGACGGCTGGGCGCTGGACAGTAGCAAGTGGCATAGGGCGATCGCTCACAGGAAGAACTCAATGAACACTGATGATCTATACGCTCAATGTCACAAGTTTTATGCGATCTCGCTGCCAAAGTGTCACTAACGAAGATGCCATACACACATCAAAGATATCAATAGATAGACCCAATCGCCTTCTCAGACGGGCTATCATAATCCTCTGAAAATCAATCCGCTCTGACCTACCGCTCATCAAACTTTTTTTCATAGTTCGGATCTTCAGTGCCGAAGAGGTTATCCCAAAACGTGAAATATAGCCCGTAATGTACGGTGTACTTAAGATGGTGAATCGAATGATGAGCAGGACCAATAAACCATCTGCCCAACCAGTGATGCGGAAACCACCAGGGCAAGCGATCAATGCCGAGATGATTTAACACTGACCAAACCGTCATGGTAGTCAGCACGGCAATTAAGGTAATGAAATGCAGCGGCATGATAAACACAATGCCGACCAAAAAGAGCGATTGAACGATCGCCTCGAATGGGTCAAAAGCAAACGAAGTCCACGGGGTCGGGTAGCGAGATCGATGATGTCCCTGATGCAACCAAGCAAAGAATACTGGATGGTGGAACAATCGATGGGTGAAGTAGAAATAGGCATCTTGGAGAACTAGTACAGCGCCATAGCTAAACCCTAAATACCACAACCCATATTGGTTTGCGTGGCTATATAAACGGGTCATTTCCCACTCATAGGCTGACATGATGAACGCCGCCGCCAAGGCAAACACCCCCGCCGAGAATACAGAGAGTTGAATGTCAGATTGGATCGATCTCCAAGAGGGCGCTTGCTGTCGCCCCGTAGGACTCTCCGTGTGGGTCACAAAAAACTGGCTGGCTGATGAATAAAAGCACCAATACATTCCACCCGCCACGAGGAAGTATCGTAATAAAATAATTCCAAAAAAAGCGATGCCGTAAAACCCAAATGAATGATCTACCAATTTAATCTCCTTGCCATTCCCGATCTTCCAGTTCCCGTTGAGAGAGTAGCGATGTGGCTTCAATATCTTGCCGGAGTGCCGCTGTGACTTTGCAGTTACTATTCAAGCAATCTATCAGAAGTTGATTGGTATCGTAGTAGCGTTGCAGCATTTGCTGTTGCTCAAGACTAAACTGCCAGGACTGGTGAATATTGCGGTAATGGGCGATCTCGCCCCGCAATTGCTTCATCCAAGCAGAATAGTTTTTCTGCCGCCAGTCCTGAAGTCGTTCTCGGTTTTGACTAGCAGATGGCAACTGGTCTTTGGATTGTTGAAGAGATTTATAGAATCCAGCATCCAAAACCATTCCTAAAGTGTTGTTAAGCGCGGAGCTACAGGCATTGGTACAGGCAAAATCTTGACTATTATCGACAGCGCACTCCACTAGCAAGTTCTCCAATGCCGCATCTAAAAACATCCCCTGCCCTAGGGTACAGGCTAACGTAAAGTCAACATCTAATAGCTGCAAAATGCCGCATTGGTTTTGAATGGTGAAAAACAAAAACACCTGATGGATTTCTTATGGTCAGTACCTTGCCTAGCCCGTTAAAATCATACAAAATCCACGAGGCTTCTCCAACTACCATTGGGCTGAAATCAAACACTTTTGCTGGGCTAACCGATCCTATGGACTTGCGCGAAAGTAAAGTAGCTTCTGTATTGGTCGCCTTATATCCCAATGGAAGCCTGACCCATGATTGATTTGGCGGTGTGGAATAGTTTGCTGCACCAGTATGTGGATCGACAGGGGCGAGTAGACTACCGTGCCTGGAGTCAGCACCCTCAACCGCTGGCGAATTGGCTGGCGAGTTTGGGGTCGCCAGATCTGAACCCGACCCTGTCGGATGATCAGCTAGCGCTCTGGATTAATCTCTACAATGCGTTTACCATTTCTACGATTCTGGAACGCTACCCGATCGCTTCAATTCGACCTGTGGTGCTGGGAATTCCCAATTGGTTTGCTTTTCTACGATTTTTTCAGCGTCGGGTCTATCGATTTTCAAATCAAACCTACAGTCTTGCTCAAATTGAGAACGAAATGCTGCGCGATCGCTGGCATGATCCCCGCATTCATTTTGCGATAGTTTGTGCTTCCATTGGCTGTCCGCTGCTTCGTAACGAAGCCTACACATCGGATCGCGTAGCCCACCAATTAGAAGACGATGCTCACCGTTTTATCAACAATCCTGACAAAGTGCGTTACGACGCTCAAACTGGAACACTTTATTGCAGCAAGATATTTAAATGGTACCGCCAAGATTTTCTGCAAAGGGCAGGCTCAATTCCAGACTATATTTGCGCCTATCGCCCAGATCTTCCTGTCACGGCTGCAACTGCGATCGCCTACCTTGCCTATGATTGGAGCTTAAATCAGCGAATATCTTCATAAAACCCCTTCAAATAATTCGCCGAAACCCCAACTCCCCACAAACAGCCGATATACAAATAGATCGCCGTGGCTTTCCAGGTTCCCCAATGGGCAACCCGGCGATCGGAACTTTGCACAATCCGATTCACCTGACGGATTCGCCCTTTTTTTGCCAAACGGAGGCACAAGTCGCCATCCTCTAAAATCGGCAGTGTTTCATTGAATCCGCCGCACTCCCAAAAGTCACACCGCCGACAAAACATCACCTGATCTCCAAACAGGAGGCGTAATCCTCTAAAGAATAGATGCGGTCTAAACAGCAGCGGGGCATAGTAGGTTTTGAGGTAGTTGTGCAGTGAGATGCCCCAGCGGGTTGTTTCTGCCCCGGTCATCAGCGAAATAAAGCCGCCACAGGCAACGGTTTGATCGGCTAAGGTGCGCTCAATCACGGCGATCAGGTCGTTGGGAACCTGAGTATCGGCATGGAGAAAGCAGAGAACAGTACCCTGCGCTAATGTGGCTGCGTGATTCATTTGAACGGAGCGTCCGCTGAGATCGCAGACCAACACTTGCACCCCAGCCAATTGGGCGATCGCAACGGTTTCATCTTGGCTACCGCCATCTACAACCAGTACCTCTGCGAACGGCGGATCTAGAATTGTGAGTTGCTGTAATGTTTGTCTGAGGCTGCGGGCTTCGTTGAGCGTTGGAATAATGATCGAGACCTGAAGCATCTTTCGTTCCGACGGTTGATGTAACTGAGCGATCGTCATTCTATCCGTCTCGGTTCGGTGCGATCGCGTCTTGTGCTATACATTCATTTTCACTGGCAGTTTTCTACATCCTTCTACATCCCGACCCCTCCACCCTTCTTCCTGCCCCATGCTAAAGCGAGTTCTCCCTTTTTTGATCGCCTTTCTCGCATTACGACTCGTTTTCTGGTTTGTCACCTTTCCTAACCCCGATGAAGCCTATTATTGGCTGTGGGGAAGGCATCCAGCTTTGTCTTACTATGATCATCCGCCTTTTCATGCTTGGATTCAGGGCATATTTACGTCTCTTTTAGGTCAGTCTTTCTTTGTTTTACGATTTCCCAACTTATTTAGTAATATTGCTTTTTTCTATTGTTATTACCAGATTTCAAAATATCTCTATGGTAAGTGGGCAAATGATTATTTTTGGATGACGATAGCCTTAATTTTTGCATCCCCGTTATATTTTTTATTCTTTAGTTTAGCTTGGCAAGATCATTGGTTGATTACATTTTGCTTGAGTTCTGCCTATCTCTTTATTCGATTTTTAGATAGCTATCTTTCTGATAAAAAGGGAAATAGTCTATTGCTTTATGGCTCGGCTGGTTTGCTGGGTTTTGCTTTTTTATGTAAGTACAGCGCTGTGTTTGTCGGTGCAGGTTTTGTTGCTACCGTTTTGTCGTTGCCAGGGTTACGATCGCTGTTGCGCGATCGCCGCTTTTATATCGCCATTTTGATTGCTCTCAGCGCTCTTTTGCCAATTGTATTATGGAATTTTAGCAATGATTTTCAGTCTTTTCGCTACTACGCCACTCGCAGTGTAGATTCTGGAGTTGGTTTTCAGCTTAAGTGGGCTGAAACTCTAGGCTTTCTCTTATTTTCAATCCTAATGGTTTCCCCGATTAACGTTTGGGCAATGGTGAAAGCCATTCGTCAGCCCAGCCCACAGATTCGTTCTGACACAATTTATCGCACCGTTGCCCTGTGGATTTTTGGCATTTCAACTGTTTCCCTCAGCGCGATCGCCCTTTTTTCCACCGCCCTTTACTACTGGAACATCACCGCTTATCTGCTCCTGTTCCCCCTCCTCCCCCCCGTTTTTCTAAAACCTTTTATATCAGCATTTGTTTGTAAATAAGTTATTGCTTTTTTTCTAGCTTTAGCAACATTTTCTACAGTTTCTTCAACAATTAGTTCTACAATAGAATTTTTTAAATTATTTCTAGTTATTTTCATTTTTCATTTTTTTAAATAAGTAAATAAGCCAGATTATATACAAAAATAATTAAATATCAAAAAAAAATTATAAGTAAAATTTTACTTATAACTAATAATTTCACATATCATAGTCATAATTTCAAGTTTCATTATTGAAAGTATATATTATTCAAT
>JBGTAZ010000059.1:0-3265 GCA_041749615.1 Leptolyngbyaceae cyanobacterium
GCCGCAGAAATCTATGAACTCTGGGGAAACCCGAAGCGATCGCAGGAACTGCGTCAGAAAGCGGATGACCTCTATCAACGATTCAATGCTCGCTTTTGGATGGAAGAAGAAGGCTTTTACTGTCTAGGTCTAGACAACCACAAGCAGCAAATTCGCTCCATCGCCTCGAATCAGGGACACCTACTCTGGGCTGGCATTGTACCGATAGAACGGGCACAGCGCATGGTGAACCGTCTATTCCAGCCTGACCTATGGTGTGGTTGGGGGGTACGAACCCTCTCCTCACTCAATCCTGCCTATAATCCGATTAGTTATCAGCTCGGTAGCGTTTGGCCCCACGACAACTCGTTTATTGCCGCTGGGTTGAAGCGCTACGGGTTTCATGCAGAAGCCAATCGCATTGCAGAAGCAACCTTCGCGGCTGCGAACTATTTCGAGGCAGGACGGATGCCAGAACTGTTTGCGGGAATTGAGCGGGAGCAAGAAGGTTTTCCAGTTCCCTACCCAGATGCCAATATTCCCCAAGCTTGGGCAGCAGGGTCTATTTTCTTTCTCATCCGCACGATGCTGGGTCTTGAAGCAGATGCTCCTAGGAGACAACTCCAGCTACACCCTGTCTTACCAGACTGGTTGCCGGATCTTGCGTTAACGAATTTGGAGATTGGCAAGGCGAAAGTTGACCTGCGCTTCTGGCGTGAGGGCAAACAAACCCGATGGGAAGTGACACGGCAAGTGGGCGAATTGGGATTCAATCAACCGATCATGTAACTCCATCATTCGTCTGTAGAGTGATTTGCTTAGAGGAGTGCTTGCTGAATTAAAGGTGCAATGACCGCGATGTTCTTCACCAACTCATCGGAGAGAGAGAACCGCTGTTGTAAGTAGATGGGATCGTTGTAACTTAGCCAGATCTTGCCGTCAGCCGCTTCCCATGCCAGTACTTTGAGGGGTAAATCCAGGGCGATCATCGGCTCTGCTACCATAAGCGGCGTTCCGGCTTTCGGGTTGCCAAACAGCAACAACTGCGTCGGATGTAGGCTGAGGCCAACTTTTTCGGCTTCAGCCTGTTGATCAATACGGGCAAAGATAGCGATGCTTTTTGCTTGAAGGATCGCTGCTAAGCGATCAATGGTTTCAGGTACTGAATACGGACTGGGCTGGCTGATAATGCCGTTGGTTGTATTCATAGCAAAGAATTCCTTAACGCTTTAGACTGCAAACAAGATTGGCTGTCCACACCTATAAATCGATCACGATTTTGATAACGGCTGTTCCTTGCTCCATTGCTTCGTGGGCAGCCAGAGCAGTATTTAATGTGAACTGGCGAGGGTCAACCACGGGGCGCAGTTGTCCGGCTTCTGCTAACCGCGTTGCCTGACGCAGAATCTCGCCATGATGGGCACGATTATAGCCAGTCAGCAGTGGTAGAAGTACGAATACACCCGAATAAGTCGCAGCTTTCCGCGAGAGAGTCATTAAGGAGTGCTCACCCCAGCCGTAACTACTAATGACGTGACCATAGTTGCTCACTGCCTGAAATGCATCGTCTAGAGTAGAGCCACCAACCGTGTCGTAGACCACATCAAAACCTTGACCATTTGTAAATGTCTGCACAATCTGCGCGATCGCGGTGCTGCGGTCAATCGGCACAGCACCTAGTTGTCGTACCAGGTCGTGTTTGGCAACCGAGGCAGTGGCAAATACCTTGGCACCATGTGCCTTAGCAATCTGAACAGCAACATGACCGACACCGCCAGAACCACCGTGTATTAGTACCTTCTGATCTGCATGCACAGAAGCACGATCCACCAGTCCTTCCCATGCGGTCAAAAATACAAGGGGCAATGCAGCCGCTTCACGCATACTCAAGTTGGTCGGTTTTTCTGCCAACAAATCGGGATCGACGGCAGCAAACTCAGCCAATGAACCTTGCAGTCCACCGACTCCACCCGTCAGCCCATAAACCTCATCACCAACTTTGAATGCGGTGACATCCTGTCCAACTGCTGTAACGACCCCAGCTAGATCGGTTCCTAGCACAGCCGGAAGTACAGGTTTAGCATGGGATGCTTTACCTGTGCGGATTTTGCTGTCGAGGGGGTTAACGCCACTCGCTTTGATTCGCACTAAGACTTGGTTTTCCCTAGGCTCCGGTCGCGGAATTTCAGCGGCACGAAATGTCGCCCTTTGATAATCATCTACAATCAGCGCGCGCATAGTAGGTGCTGGCTCCACATTCTGTATTGTTTGATTCATGTGATGTTCGATCACCTATTGTTCGATTTTCAGCCTGGAATTCAGCTTAGATGCGGCTATCCAACTTTTGCGGTGTTTCGACAAGCACAGAGATTGCGATCAAACTTAGGGCAATAATTTTGATAAAGGCATTAACTGCGTGTGCATATTCCCATTGATTGCGATATCGCGTCCAATCTGCTGGAATGGGATTCGTCAACCATTTGGCAAATTCAGCGTTCATTGGCGCGACAAACACGATCCAGCTTACAAATGCCAGCACTAAGAAAATCACTCCGCCCAACGTCCAGTAAAAAGTTGAGCCGCGTCTGCGAACCAAAAATGCCAGCACCATTGCTGTCAGAATCGCTGTAACTTCAAACGCTGCGCCGACTGAGCCAAACAACCGATAAACATTTTCAAAGACCGTTATTTTAACCCAAAGTTGCTGGTCAAACTTCATTCTTTGCGGCAGCTCTAGCAAATGTGCCATAGATAAACTGAGGCTAAACGAAGCCAGCATCAGTGTTATAAATCGCCAAGCTCGAATGAATGCCATTTTGTTCTACCTCACAATAAGAATCCCGACACTAAATATCATTACTAACTGTTTTGTGTCCCATTAAACGCTCAATTAGGCGGTCTTTGAACCGTCGATCAATATCCGAGCAGTAGTACACTTGTTGCCCGTCGATCGACTGTGCTACTTCCAGATCGTGCCCTAGACCAAACGGTTCGAGAAATAAACTAAACCCAATTCGTGCGGGCAAAATCTTGCATTTAAACAAGTCAGGCATAGTCACGTAGCCAACCGCTAGTGCATCAAAGGGATGGAATCCCTGTTTGATCAGACGATCTTCCCAAAACGACATCCAGGGCTGACTTACCTGCCGCAACCACTGGGAAGCTTCATCACCAGATGCTAATTTGTCTAAATTTGATCGCATAATCGTTACCTTTGTTGCCAGTTCAAAGGGGGTTAGTACCAACGGAATGCCAGAGTCCAAAACAATTTTGGCAGCGGGTGTAT
>JBGTAZ010000060.1:0-8597 GCA_041749615.1 Leptolyngbyaceae cyanobacterium
CTCGACCTTTCGAGCCTACATTCAAGGACTTCATCTGGACTACTTGACCCTATTCCACCTCTGGCGAATTCCGGCAGCCCTAATCTTCTTCTATTACGGTAGTCAGCACCTCTTACCAGTAACCTTTGTGCGGAACGCCGCTTGGGGAGATTTAATGGCGGGTCTGCTAGTATTTCTAGTGCTTGCATTGCCAAAGAATCACTGGAAATACTGGGGCTTTCACCTCTTCGGCATGACAGATTTTGTGATTGCAGTTGCCACAGGATTAACTTTTTCATTGCTTCAAGTGCCGATGATGCAGACAATCACCACTTATCCGATTGTCCTGATTCCTCTATTTGGAGTTGGTATTTCGGGGGCATCACACATCATGGCACTGGATATTCTGATTCGACGAACCACCAAAGCACTCAAGTGATTGAGGGTAAGCGCAATGCGGTATGGAGTAGCGTGTAGCGGCTGACATAAAAACGATCGATGACGCAAAGGTTATCTGTAGCCGCTACTTATAACAATAGATAGCCTGAATAATGAGGCGTTGATCCACTCAGCCGCGATCGCTCATTGCTGCTTTATGTGGTTTCGATAAATCCAAGATGGCTTCGGTTTTGTATATGAGATGAACCCTCAAGTGGGTGGCTGCTTCTGTAACAAACACCTCGTTGCAATTGAGTAGGAGGTACCTATAGGCTAGTGTACACAATCGCTCTAGAAAATCCTCGGCACTAATTGATTTAACTCAACATTCTGATTGTGGAAGAGGTGCCCATCAATCAGGATTGTTACAACTTTAAGCGAGTCAATACGACTGATGCACCTTCTCCAATGTTGGTTGCATTCGATGTCGCTTGGCTTCGCTAACGATTTTAGCCATACCTCTCATTCCGTCGCTGCATAACCTTGGAAGCGCCACTGCCTAAGCCTCACCGCTTAGGACAGATACTTCCGTTTGCCCTTGATGTTGTCTGGTTAGTCTCTCAACCTTAACTTTTTCTGGAGCCAAATCATATGGGTTTAGCAACGATCGCCAAAGAGCCGAATTCTATCGAGAATCCCCAGCGCCAGAACAGTAAATTCAAACATCTCATGCTGCTGCATTGGATGATGGCAAGTCTTCTGATTCTGTTGTACCTCACAGGTGTCTATGTTGCCCATCCCCCTCAAGCAAACTTCACCAAGTGGCTCAGTCCTTTTCTGCATCAATCCATTGGAACTCTGTTTTTGTTAATGCTGGTAGCGCGGATTTTCTTACTTCTGCGAGTGATCGGATCAAAATACTCCAGACGGTTGCCAAACGTCACTCCGACCTGGCTAAAAACGACTGCTTTGCACACCGTCCTCTATCTTCTCATGCTGATTGTGCCTCTCACTGGTTTCTTTTTGCGGAATTGCCAAGGACTACATACAACTTTCTTTGGCATTTCAGTCCCGTCTGTCCTTGCGGCGAACGATAACTGGGCTGGATCAATGAGAAGTGCCCACTTTGGGGTTTCTTACATGTTTCTGGTGTTCATTGGTCTGCATTTGCTGATGCACTGGAAGTTTGTGAGATCGCGCTTGAGAAGATTTTTTCCAGTCTCCAAGAAGGCTTATTTGCCAGACGAAATTGCTGCCATAACCACAAAACCTGTAGCTGAACCTCTGGCACAGAACAATTCTAGAGAGTAGAGAGCGGGTTTGGGACAAAACCAAATTCAAGCAATCCAATTTGGTTTCAGCCTTGTATATCAAGTGAATCCTCAAACAGGTAGCGAGTTTTACCGTTGGTCGCCCTCCGTCTCTGAAACCGCAAGACCTATCTGCCAATAGGATTCGTTCTTCATCAATCCCAACTAATTATTCTCAAGGCACAAAATCATGCAAACTCAACTGACGATCGAAATCGAGAATCTAGCCCCGACAAACGGTACGCTACTGACTCCAGTTTGGTTTGGGATTCACAATGGCTCGTTTGATACCTACGATCGCGGTCGCCCGGTTTCTCCTGGACTAGAGAGCATTGCAGAAGATGGCGCGGTGGATATCATCAGCCGCGAGTTTAATCTAGCGGGGTTTGGCACGGTGCAAGGTGCAGTGCTTGGATTGGCAGGCGCTCCAGGACCCATTGATGCGGGCGAAACGGGACCCTTTACCGTCACCGTAGACTGGAGCGATCCGACCAGTCGCTACTTCAGCTACGCTTCTATGATCATTCCCAGCAATGATTTCTTCATCTCTAACGGCAACGAACGAGCACACCAGATTTTTGATGACCAGGGCAATTTTTTAGGAGCCGACTTCACAGTTCTCGGTAGCCAGGTATTAGATGCTGGCAGCGAAGTCAATGATGAGATTCCAGCAAATACCGCCTTCTTTGGACAGCAAGCTCCAAACACAGGTATCACCGAAAATGGGGTGGTGCAGTTGGCAACCGGGTTTATTCCAGATGGTCCCATTCTCAGCACTCCCCAATTTGCCAATGCTGACTTTACCGCGCCCAACTATCAAATCGCCCGCTTCCGCATTTTCAACACGATCAATGGAGACGATGGTAGAGATAACCTGACCGGAACCGATCGCGACGATTTGATCAACGGCAATGGGGGCAACGATCGCCTGTATGGTGGACTGGGCAACGATAAGTTGTTTGGTGGCTTGGGAAATGACCTTCTGGAAGGCGGGGCGGGCAATGATTATTTGTATGGCAACGAGGGCAACGATCGCTTGCGGGGCGGCATTGGAGACGATTACCTCTCCGGTGGTATCGGATTCAACACACTGACAGGCGGTGCTGGCAGCGACACCTTTGCCCTGTCCACAGGCACAGGCTTCGATACGATCACCGACTTTGGTGAACAGGATCGCATCAGCTTGCCCAGTGGTTTGCGATTTCAGGATGTAACCCTTACCTCACTGGGTCGCAACACCCTGGTTAGTTTCGGAAGTGACGAACTGGCTACATTGCGAAATGTAAACATCGCTCGAATCACGGATTCTGTCTTTGTCTAAGCAAACTGAATGGATCACTTATAGAGGTTTGTAAGAAAGGCATCTTGCGTTACTCTCAGGCAAGATGCCTTAAATCCATTTTGGTTCTGGCTTTGTATATCAAATGAACCCTAATTGATGAGGTTAAACGATGAACCGTTCTCTTAAGTCATTCCTATTCCTGAGTCTGGGTGTTAGCAGCGTGATTGCTGCTTTTGGTTTAACAACCTTGGTGAATGCCAAACCAGAATTGAGCATTTCTCAACCGGTTCAAATTGCAGGCGCAATGGCAAAACCGCTGGCTCAACAATTGCAAGGAAAACCTGTGGTTGTAGATATTTACGCGAGTTGGTGCCCAGGATGTAAAAATATTGCGCCTACCTTATCCAGCTTGAAGCAGAAATATCAGGGTAAAGCGAACTTTGTTGTGTTGGATGTCACCGATCGCGGCACTACACAAATGGCTGAGGCAAAAGCGAAACAATTGGGGCTGAGTGAGTTCTTGATGGTAAATAAAACCCAAACGTCGATGGTTGCCATCATTGATCCTGCTACGGGCAAAGTGTTGAAGCAGTTCCGCAACAATCCTAATCAGGGAGACTATGTGGCAGTTCTCGATCCTGCGATCGCCCAGATGTCCAAGAAGTAGACGACTTCCGCAACGTTGGGATGTGATAGTGGCATCCCAACGAACTCTTGTGCCCGGTTCCTGCAACAGCCAACCCATTATTCATACACCCCATGATTCAGAAAGATTCTGAGATACCAACACCGACTCAACCGCGATCGCGCCATCGATCGCGCCATCGATCGCGAAAGTGGCTACTGCCTGTGGTTCTGTTTGTTGGAGCCGGATTGCTTGTGCTAATGGGCGATCGGTTCACAGCAATCTCCACTGGCATCGACTACTTCATTTCCGTGGTTGAGAACACCTATCAGCAGTGGTTTGAGCGGCAGGACACTAGCAATCCCTTCATTCTATTAACTCTGGCGTTTCTAGGCGGATTGCTTGCCAGCTTTTCCCCCTGCATCCTGGCACTGCTGCCCGTGAACCTGAGCTACATCGGTACGCTCAAAGTCACGTCTCGTTGGGATGCATTCGTGAAAGCGGGTTGGTTTGTTTTGGGAACGGTGACGGTCTTGAGTTTATTTGGATTGCTCTCTTCCTTCGCTACTGCTGTAATTGTAGATTTCAAAGGCGTAATCCATTTAGCGATCGGTGCCATCATTTTGCTCATGGGGCTGAGCTTTGCTGGAGTGATTCATCTGCCGTTGCCCCAAACGCAAGTCTCGTTGCCCATTGCGGGTTCTTATGGTGTGGGTGTGACGTTTGCGCTGGTCAGTTCGCCCTGTGCTAGTCCAGTATTGTTTGCAGTGCTGGCAGCCGCAACTGCGAGTGGTTCTCAGGTTCTTAGTGTGCTGACCATGGTTAGTTACGCTCTGGGCTACACAGCGATTATCTTTTTTGCCAGTTTGTTTGCGGGACTGGTGAAGCAAAGCCGGGTGCTGCTCCAGCATTCTGATTGGGTGATGGGTTTGGGAAGTGTGGTGTTGATTCTGGCAGGGGCATTCTATGTGGTCAGTGGAATTCGCTGGTTCTTCTAACATGGCACTGGCTGACCATGAAGATGCAACGGTGATTCAGGCAATGCGATCGGGTGATCTGGCTGCCCTAAAAGTGCTCTACCAACGCTATGGCGAAGTGGTTTACCGTCTGGCATTGCGGATTTTAGGCAACGCTCACGAAGCCGAAGACTTGACTCAGGAAGTGTTTCTTACCTTCTGGCGCACAGAAACCTACGATCCGGCTCGCGGTTCTGTGGTGGCGTTTCTGCTGACGATGACGCGATCGCGGTCAATCAACCGCCTAAACCAGGTGAAATCCCAGCAAAAACTCTTGCAACGCTGGCAACACAACCGACCGCTCCATGCGCCCAATGTTCCCCTGGAAAATGCGTCGCTGACGGAGCTTTCGCATCATGTTTCAGAAGCTTTGCAAGCCTTACCGGATAGTCAGCGGCAGGTATTAGAGATGGCTTACTATGATGGGCTGAGTCAGTCGGAAATTACTAAGCGGTTAGATATTCCGCTCGGAACCGTGAAGACGCGATCGCGTCAGGGACTCTTAAAACTAAAACAACTTTTAAAGGATTGGATGGAGTAACGATGGCACCCCTTGAGCCTTCTGAACAATTGGAAAACCTGCTTGCAGGGCACGTTCTAGGCGATCTGACTCCTGAAGAAGCCGTTCAGGTGAAACAGTTGCTGGATCACAACCCAGATCTGTTAATAGAACTGCGTCGGCTAGAATCGACCCTAGCAGTAATACCATTGTCGTTGCCTGTCTCATCACCATCTCAGCAGCTAGAAACGCGGATTCTGCAAGCGGCTGAGGCAGAAGCCTCTCCCGCGACTCGTTCTCCCGCAAAAACAAGGAGTTGGATGAGATTGTCATGGAAATGGGGAGGCGCGATCGCCGCTGTGATGATTGCAGGTTTAGGCATTGAAACCTATCGGCTGCATCAGAAATTAGCAGCAACCGAACTCGAAAATCATCATCTACATCAACAGTTGGCAACTGCCCAGGCAACCCTCGATCGCGTTCGTCAAACCGAGTTAGCAACGACCCGCAAAGAGCTATCCCGCTATCAGCAAGCAGTAAATCTGCTGCGTCAGCCTAACAATCGCGTTTTGAACTTGAGAGGCACAAGCTCGAAATCACATTCTTCTGGAAGCCTGGTTATTGTGCCTACCAAGAGTTCAGCAATGTTGGTACTACAGGATGTCGAGACATTACCCAGTGGTAAAGTTTACCGCATGTGGGCATTTATCAATGGTGAGAAAGTATCTTGTGCAGACTTTAAGCCAAACGGTCGCGGAGAAGTATTTTTGGAACTGCCGCTGGATCAATGGGGTGGGACAACAGAAGTTGCCGTCACGGTTGAACCAGACCGGGCGCTGTCAATGCCTGTAGGCGAAATGGTCATCACTGGCAGCTAAGCGGTTGACGGCTGGGGTCATTAGGGTTTTGGATCAGCACTGGTTTGTGACGATCGTCGCTTAAAGTTAGGCTTAAAGTTAGACAGTGGGAAGCAAAGCAGAAAGGAGCGATCGCTCTAGATCCCAGGCTAAGTTAACCTAACCGAAGGAATCGCCCCCTCCGCTCGGCTTCAAAACCGTGCTTGCGCTATCTAACTCACCTTGATCGATGCTATGAAATTGCTTGCCCATCGTCTCCTGTCAACGTTTACATCGCACTTATCACGGCAGATGGGCTTGTGGGTTTTTATCGGCATTTTAGGGATTGAAGTCCTGGTTTTTGTGCCATCTGCTTACCGTCGCAAGGGTGAACAGCTAACCACGATCGCCATGACGGCGAAGGCAACGATCAATGCACTGGCGATAGCGGATGCAGAAATTTCTGGATTTGCCAAGCACCTGCCGCATCTGCAACAAGATGTCGGGATGCAAGGAGGCGCAATCTATCGTGCCGATGGTCGTCTCATCAGGCAGTACGGAGAAAGTGCAACGTTCAGCTTTGAGCAAGCGAAAGCAGGCCAAAACACACTCCACTATGACTCTCCTTGGCGTTATGAAATTGCCTATTCGGTCACGCTTCAGGATGATACCTACTATCTCCTGCTGTCCTATGATGCAACGCGGGTAGCTGAAGATTTAGTAGCATTTTCAGGGCGAATTTTGGGGTTGGTTCTACTGATTTCAGCGAGTGTTACGGCGTTGATGATGTGGATTGTAAACCATCGTCTGATTCATCCCATTTTGCTATTGCAGGCGGATGTGCGGCGAGCGGGGGACTCCATTGACCAAGCCCAACCATTTCAGGATTTCGTGTCATTACAGTATCAAATTCAAAATGAATTGCAAGAAGTGATTCAAGCCTGCCATCAAACCCATCAGAAAACGGTGGATGAGATCGTCCTACGGAAACAATCCGAAGCCAATCTGCGCCAAATCGCAGGTCAGTTAGAGATTGCCCTCAACAATCTTCAGCAAACTCAAGCCCAATTGATTCACACCGAGAAAATGTCCTCGCTGGGTCAACTCAGCGCTGGGTTTGCCCACGAAATCAACAATCCGATTAATTTTATTCGCGCGAACTTAACGCACCTTGCGAATTACACTCAAGATTTACTCGCCGTAATTTCCCAGTATCAACAAGAACCCGCTCAGCCATCCGCCGCCTTACAAGAAAAAATTCAAGCGATTGATCTCAACTTTATTCAGGCGGATATGCCAAGGCTGATCCAGTCGATGGCATCAGGTGCAGAACGCATTCGTAATCTCGTCATCTCATTTCGGAATTTTACCCGACTCGATGAAGCGGATCATAAAGCAGTAGATATTCACGAAGGACTAGAAAGCACTCTGATTCTGCTACAAGAACGTTTCGCTCCTACCGATCTGCGTCCGGCAATTCAAATTCAGCGGGAATATGGTATTTTGCCGACAATACCTTGTTATCCCAGTCAACTTAATCAAGCCTTTTTCTATCTGCTGACTAATGCGATCGAGGCAATTGATCAAGCCGTTCAAATCACAAATTTGACCAATATTGAATCGCCAATTATCCAAATCATCACTGAAGAGGACAATCTTAATATTACGATTTCAATTCTGGACAATGGCATTGGCATTGCACCAGAGATTCAGTCCAAAATCTTTGATCCTTTTTTCACCACCAAAGATGTCGGCAAAGGCATGGGACTGGGGCTGACAAACAGTTATCAAATCATTGCCGAACTCCATCGAGGCGTTCTCGCGTACCATCCCCCCGGCAAGCAAGGGGCTACTTTTACGATTACGCTCCCCAAAGCTTAGGAATGAGAATCATTCAGTATTTTTTAAGCAAGTTCTCAAATTCTCCAGCAAAATTCTCAGCCAGCTATCAGCTTCCGATTAGATCGCTCAGTCATAATAGGGTTTGAGCCGAGATACGTGCGATTTTTGATCATATCGCCTTAAAACGTAGACTAGATAGGCACTTCAGCTCTTTTACTTTTGACCGTGATTTCTGAAAGCCCTATCTAGTAAAGGGTTGGACTACTTTTGGACGCTCGCCTTTACGTAGCAACAGAACAATAAACAACGCTAAGCTCGAAAGTACTGCTATAAATGGCTTTCAAAAGCTGAGTAGCTGCTCGATCATGCAACTACTCAGCCAGTTTCAGGCTACTTCAGACATTGTTAGCAACGAGAAATCAAGGGTTTCAGACCATAACTTAATAGCGATATAGTCCAAATCTACGCCAGCGCCGTCCTGACGTTTGGAAACAGGCTCTGCCGCCACACAAACGTGATCTAGCTGAAAGCCAAATTGGGTAAGGGTTTCAGCTATTATGATAGTTATAGATCTATTAAAATAAGAGGCTATAAGGGGTCGAGCCGACATACGACCAAAAGAGTGCAACATGAGGCTGCAACTCTTTCCCTGTAGGGGTTTCAGGAAATAGATGATTTAAGCTGTACTGCTGAAACCCTTGAGTAGTAAAGGCTTGGACTACTTTTGGACATTGTACTAATCAAAAATCAGTCGTACATAGCCTCTTTTGATGTGGTTTCAACGGCTGAAAGCCCCATTCTCTCGTAGCACTTCTGCCACTCCCACAGAA
>JBGTAZ010000061.1:0-4238 GCA_041749615.1 Leptolyngbyaceae cyanobacterium
TCGTCGGTCGGGCTGCTCTAGACGCGGGCATCGCAATTGAATTGAGATCAACTTATCCCTCTATTCTAGATAATCTCTAGATAGAGTGATTTAAGAGGGATACATTCAAGCAAAGCGATGGAATGATACGGTCGGTCGTCCTGAAATTCAGAAATTTGTTGGCGCACTTGCAGGACAGGGAGCCAACAAAGGTATTTTCATCACCATATCCAAATTTTCTGGTCAGGCAAAGGACTATGCTCCTCGAAATGATACGAAGATAGTCCTGATTGATGGGGAAGAACTTGGCCAGTATATGATTGACTTCAATTTGGGCGTTTCGATTGTGTCCGAGTATCAAATCAAAAAAATTGATTCTGATTATTTTGGAGATGAGTAAAACTTCTGTTTTTAGAAAGAAACTTCCAAGTTTTTAGAAACTTGTAGGGTCGTTCCTACTGTATGGCTCAGTTGAGTTTTTGGTATGGAAACAGAAGAAGCGATCGCGATCAGAAATAGAAACCCGAAAAGGGCGATCGCGGTTTGAAAGAAGAGTGGAAATTCAGAACTCCGTTGCATGGGAACCTCCTAGTTGAGTAGGAACTGGTGAATGTAGAGTGATGTTCGCTGTAAGCTCCTATAGTGATCATCATCTCGGATGGGTCAGATTCCTGAAGTAATCTCAAACTCTTGAACTTGTGATGTTGATCTCTCAAAACTGGTGCAATCTAAATTTCTGATGGATCAATGCCCAATTCCCGCAGTTTCCCAGCCAATCGCTCAACTTGTTGTTGTGCTTGCTTCGCTTGTTGCTGTGCTTGTTGAGTTTGCTGTGCCAGTTCCTCTGGAGTCGCAAGCCGATGCCCCTCTGGGTCGTACCAAAACAGCCATTCTCGCTGCCAGCCCTGATGGATACCCTGTTCTCGCCCGATCGCTAATCCAATCTCTGGCATCCAAACCCGCTCCTCCGGCAACAGCACGTATTGTCCATGCTCTAACCGATAAATTTCTAAAGGCTTTCGACCTCGGCGGCGATGACGACGACCCGGCGCATAGATAATGTAGTAAAGAATGCCCAATCTAGCGTAATCAATCTTTTTACGTTCATATTCGCCGCCATAGGTTTTGGAAACCACTTCCAGCGCGAGAATAGGGGGAATGCCATCCTCTTCCCAAAATACATAGCTCAAGCGCCCATCAGCATCGACAAAGCGCTCAACTCCAAGACTCAAAAAACCATCGGGAACGAGCGGCGGCTCACTGGGAGCAAAGTATACTCCCATGTCTACACCAAAAAACCAATCGGTACGATCGCTCCACGCCAGCGCCAAAATTGCGGCTAACAAATTGGGGATGAGATTTTGCAGTTCATTATCCACGGGGGTATCGTCGGAGTCGAGGAGTTCTTCGGATGATGGTAAACAGTCGGTTGGTTTGTAGCGAAACATGGCTTTTACCGATCGCGGGTCGCCCGAATGGATAGCTGTATTCTAACGTTTTAAACTAACGCCCGAAACGTTGGCTATTCACCGATAAATTCGTCGATGCGCTGGACATAATTGAGCCGAGCGATCGCCATCAATACTTCATGCCATCGCGCTTGATGAGTATCACCAATCGCCAGATATTGATCTTTTGTGCAGCCAATCCGACCGGGCGATCGCGATATTTGCACCGAGGGATCAAGAGCGCGGACTTCGGCTAAATGTTCCGGATTTGCTGGAATGCAAAACTCATAGCTCAGCGATCTCAGACTATCGGCTGAACCCACCAAACCATCCGCAGAAATCGTTGACAATTCAAAGGTAATTTTCATCATCCTATTGGCGGATATAACTTGAGATGTGAGTTGTTCTAACGGTTTACACGACAATAAAAAAGGAGTTGCAATTAATACACCTAAAATACTGATTCGCATACTGGTTGCATTCATCTTGGTAACAATCATCTAATTGGTATTCAAATTTACTTTTTAGGCTGAGAACATCCAATCTAAGCGCTTTAGATGGAGTAGCTCAATTTCTCATTATGTTGGCGTTTAACTGAGATTACTTGAGCCATTTAAGCAGCCTGAAAACTGCGCCCTCAACCAAAAGATAGACTATTTCCCGAAAAAATAAACTACCTGAAGTTTATATATAGAAATGTAACAATATCAATTTACGACTAAGAAATGTTGCAGCTTTCTGATCCCCTTGTTAGTGTGTGCATTCAACGTCATTCTGGCAAACAGTTACCTTATAGTTGCTTCTTGGAGGTGTCGCACCATGCTTGTCTCAATTCAATACTCTTTGCCGATTCGTTCAGCCTAAGAACGGTTGAAGGAGATTATGCAAACTCTACAAACCCTGGTAATACTTTCATTGCATTGTTTGCCGAACAATCATTTTCATGTTTTTGTCACCTGTTTTTAAGTACACCGTTTAGGCTCGCTCACCACAACAGGTTCCCTGGAAATCAATCTGTAGAGCATCCCAAGACTTTGTTTCGCAATCACTTTGTATCCCTATTTTGTTTCGCTGTGGGTTGATGTTGGTGCTTTCTAAAAATGGCTTCAGCGTTGGCGATTAACCCATTGTGAAACCTCAACCCTGGAGGTTTGTTTATGCATTTACAAGGTAAGACCGCTTTGATTACTGGAGCTTCTCGCGGCATTGGACGGGCGATCGCCCTGGAGTTTGCCAAGCATGGGATGCAGCGCCTTCTACTGGTGGCACGAGATCATCAACGTTTAGTAGACGTTGCGGCGGAAGTGAATGCCTATGGCGTGGAAGCGGTGCCGATCGCGGTAGATTTGACTAACCCTATTGATGTCAATATTGCGATCGCTCAAGTATGGCGCAACTATGGACCTATTGATCTATTAGTTAACTGCGCGGGAGTTGCCCACCAAAGCTCTTTCTTGCAGTCCCGCTTATCGGATGTACAGGAAGAAATATCGACAAATTTAGTCGGGCTGTATACCATCACTCGATTTGTGGCAAGACGGATGGTGAAGCAGCGGACGGGCGCGATCGTCAATGTATCGAGCTTGATGGGCAAAGTTGCTGCCCCCACGATGGCGACCTACTCTGCCACCAAGTTCGCGATTTTGGGCTTCACTCAAGCCTTGCGGGGCGAGCTAGCGGCACATAATGTCAAAGTCACTGCATTGTTGCCTTCCTTAACCGATACCGATATGGTGCGGGATTTACAGTGGTTTCGGTGGGTGATCCCCATGACTCCACAACAGGTCGCCCAAGCCCTAGTAGATGGCTTAGCACGGGATTCTCCAGAGATTTTGGTGGGCTGGCAGAGTCATCTTGCTGTGTGGGGAAATCGCCTTGCTCCTTGGCTGCTAGAAAAAGTGCTGAGAGTTGCTGCGCCCCTAGGTGCTCATCCTCCCAAGCCCTACTCTGAACTGCGAGAAGCCACAGCCACTTCTCGATAAACTGCGGCGACTATAGGAGGCGATCGCGTAATATTGATGTTGCGCGATCGTCGAATCAAATAGGGGATTATCAACACCGCCAAAGTTGTAAATTTAATAATCAGTGGGTTGATTTCACTAGCTTTATCGGAGTGTTTTTTGAACTCTTTCAGGTAAATCAGTAAAGCATTCGATAAACTCATCAGTTAGTTCTGACTTCATAGTTCATCAAAACCCATTTCCTTAGTCTTACTATTTATGGAATCACTGAGAGCTTTTGCCACAAGCTGATCTAACTTCATATTTTGGGGTTGGGATAATACTTGCTGCCACTTCATTTCATTTTCAACATCTTCAATTAGCTGTTCAGCCAGTTCATTCTGCAAATAATCTGGTAAATTTTGTTATTTTCTGAAAGCTTCTGTCAGTAGATTAGTCATATATTTAAGTGTATCTTTTCTTATTTCGATCAGTCTGCTGCATTTAGATTTATGTGGCAAATGCTAACTAACTATGCATAAGCTCAATTCTCACAATCTTGAGCTTGATACATCTGCTCTGATTTGTTGGAGCGTATTTCTCTTAAACCGTTGGTAGCAACATCTAACAAATTTAACAACTCATCAGTTTGATGACAAAAGTTGGGAACATTAACCACAAAATGACGGTGAATAGATGCTTGTTCTCGTCTATCTAATGGATACCGAAAGAGTGCATCCCAGTCTTGCAAGACTCATGTTGAGAATTGCCTATTGAGGTAAGCAGAGCGATGCTTGAGCACCTGGGGAACATTGTCTTTTTCCCATTGCGCCCCCGATAACTTCATCCGCTGTCCAAACTGTTTAACCGT
>JBGTAZ010000062.1:0-13858 GCA_041749615.1 Leptolyngbyaceae cyanobacterium
ATCAATCCACGGACTCTTCCCTATCACCCCTCACCTCTTGCCCCTCGCCTCTTCTCCAACTCGCTGCCACCGTCGAAAGCGGCACCCGCCATCCCTTAGCGTTGGCAATTCAGCAGGCAGCGCAACAGCACGCGATCGCCCTGTTACCCGCCGAAGATTTTCTCACCGTGCCGGGATTTGGAGTAGCGGCAACGGTGCAATCTGCCGATGATTTGAGCCAATCTCCGCAACGGGTGCTACTGGGAACAGCGGACTGGCTCAAGCAAAACGAGATTGCAATCGCCGAAGTTGTTCAGGTTCAAGCAAAAAAACTGGCGGCAGCAGGCAAAACCGTGGTCTATGTTGCCCTGGCAGGAACCGTCGTTGGCTTGATTGCCGTCGCGGATGTGTTGCGGTCTGATGCGATCGCCACGGTGACGAAACTGCGGCAAATGGGACTCACTATAAAAATGCTGACTGGGGATAATGCCGATACGGCGATAGCCATTGCCCAGATGCTCGATATTTCCCCAGCCGATACCTTTGCAAACATCCGACCCGACGGGAAAGCAGACGTGATCGCCCAACTTCAGACCCAGGGTTACACGGTCGCGATGGTGGGCGATGGGATTAACGATGCTCCCGCCTTAGCCCAAGCGAATGTGGGGATTGCCTTGCACTCTGGCACTGATGTTGCCACCGAAACCGCTGGCATTATTCTCATGCGCGATCGCCTACTAGATGTGGTCGAAGCCATTCACCTCAGTCGCGCCACGTTCAATAAAATTCGCCAGAATCTTTTTTGGGCATTTGCCTACAACCTCATCGGCATTCCTCTCGCTGCGGGGCTGTTGTTGCCGCGCTACGGCATTTTGCTGAGTCCCGCCGCCGCCGGTGCCATGATGGCATTTAGCTCCGTTAGCGTGGTCACCAATTCACTCCTGCTATATCGGACGATTCCGCCTCAAAAGCACCCGTCTCTGGATTCCTGAAAACTAAAAACTTTACATTTGCCCCTAATTGATCAGCATTTTCCGATAGGCGATCGCGGATGAGACACTGTATGATCATCAGCTATATCAGCGTTTTTCTTTGTCATTTGTTTGCATCTCCAAATGCCTACCGCCGTCTATCAAAGTCATCTATTCATCATTCAAGACGATAAGGGTCGCGCAGAGATTACATTAGATCGTGATCTACATTCGATTGGTCGTGACCCTGATTGTGATATTCGTCTAGTTTCTCAATTTGTCTCACGCCGCCACGCCACGCTAGTGCAGTTGAGCAACGACGATGGCACCTATTGCTACCGGATTGTGGATGGAATTCCAGCGGGTAGACCTAGTTCCAATGGTTTGCTAATCAACGGTCTAAGGCTCCGCGCCCACACGTTAGAGCATGAAGATGAAATAGTATTTGGTCCTAACGTAACGGCGACCTACTTTTTGTTAAAGCGAGATGAGATCATCACCGCCGCACCTGATGAATATGACATTACGCTGATTGGACCCAACATGATGGGACATCTCGAAGCGGGAACGGATAACAGTTCCCCTTCATTCAAAAAATCTCACCTAGGCTAGTTCAAGTCTCTTTAAATGTTGGATTTACCGAAGCTAGAGCAGCTTGCTTGGCAGTTTTTTATGCTGTTTCAAGCTAAAATTTTCAACAGTTCATTTTTTTGATTTTATTTATTTTGCTGTTTCTTTAAGAAAATACTGTGTCGCTCCGAGCCTCAATGCCTTCTGAACCACATAAAAATCATCTTCTAATCATTGAAGATGATAAGGGACGGCGAGAGTTTGTCCTGACTGCACCACTTTACTCAATTGGTCGAGATCCTAAGTGTGATATTCGGTTGGTCTCCCAGTTTGTGTCTCGCCGTCATGCAACCTTAGTGCAGCTACCGACTGAAGACGGCGGTTTTTACTATCGAATTGTGGATGGAAACGCTAAGGGTAAAGTGAGTGCGAATGGTTTACTAATTAATGGGCGCAAATTGCAAGCTCAAGATTTGAAGAACGAAGATGAAGTTGTATTTGGTCCTAACGTTCGGGCTATCTACTATTCGTTGCAACGAGATGTGGTGGTGACTGTGCCGCCAGATGAATGGGATATTACCTTGATCAGCCCAAACATGGTGGGCGAACCAGAAGATGATGACGACTACGACTAGCGCCTAAAGTGTTTGATTACTAGCCTGCAACGGCTTCAATCAGTTGCCAGTGATTTGCATCTGAGATCGCTTGGGTGATTTGACTAAACACTTGTTGGCAATGATTATCGAGATGGAGAGGCAACTCTTCATTTTTAACCACGATGCTCATGTGAATTTCGCGATCGGCGATCACAGTTTTATCAACGAGCACCTCTACGGTAACCAGTTGATGAAATGCAGCATTACCCGGAATCTCGCGTGCCATAAGATAGTCATTAGTCTGATAAATGACGTTAAAACGACACGACTCTAACGTTTCTTTCATCAGTGGGTGAAAGACCGCGACCGGAGTCGAAATTTTGAATATGCCAGTGTAGCGAGCCATGTATTTCTGGACTTTCAACAATTAGACCCTGCCATGATAGCGTTCATTCTGCTCTAGTGAAATGCCAGCTAGACTAAATTCTATTCAAGTGAATTTTCTTCGATGGCTTAAACGTAATCCGAAAACTATGCTGGGTCGATTAATTGTATTTGAGGGCGGTGAGGGCGGTGGCAAAACGACCCAACTGGCGAGATCGCGCCAGTGGTTAATTGAAAGTGGTTGGCTTGCTTTTCTGCAAGCAAAAGGGTGGGTGCAGCAGTTAGTGGTGACTCGTGAACCCGGCGGCACCGATTTAGGACAAGGATTACGGCAACTGCTGTTGCAGTCAACTCAGGAACCCATTCAAGATCGAGCAGAGCTATTGCTGTATGCTGCCGATCGCGCCCAACATGTGGAGGGCTTTTTGCGCCCTCACCTCGCCGAAAAAAACTTGATTTTGTGCGATCGCTATACAGACTCCACCATTGCTTACCAAGGCTATGGGCGCGGTTTAGACCAAGCCCTAATCGAGCAGCTTAATCAGATTGCCACCCACGGGTTACAAAGCGACCTCACCCTCTGGCTTGATCTCGACGTAAAAACCGGACTCGCCAGAACCCACCAACGGGGCAAAGCCGATCGCATTGAACAAGCCGATTTCAACTTTCACCAGCGCGTCCAGCAAGGTTTTACTGCCCTTGCCCAAGCCCACCCCCAGCGTATTGCTCGAATCAACGCCACTCAGCCTGAAGCCGCCGTCTTTCAAGAAATTCAAGCAGTTTTGAGCGATCGCTTAACTAAATGGTATGGAGCTAGGGAGTGACGAGTGTCGTTCGCGTAGCGTCTCCGTAGGAGATATAGCGAGTGTCGAGCGAAGAATCCAAAATTCTACAATTCGCCCTTCGCCCTTCGTAATACCAATTTAAATGGAGGACTGGACAGATCTTAGGTTGAAACCATGACTGAGTAAAGCTTCTACAATTCAAAACTCAAAACTCAAAACGATATAACTCGCCCTTCGCAACTCGCCATGTCTCCTTTTTCTTCCCTGATTGGACAATCTCAAGCCGTACAACTTCTGACTCAGGCGGTGGCGAAACAGCGCATTGCCCCAGCTTACTTGTTTGCAGGCTCGGCTGGAGTTGGGCGGGGATTGGCGGCGGAGTGTTTTATCGAGTTGGTGTTTAGTCAAGCCAAATCTTCGGAGCAGAAAGCGATTCTCCGCAATCGGATTCAGCAGCGCAATCATCCCGATTTGCTATGGGTGCAGCCGACCTACACGCATCAGGGAAAGTTGTTTTCGCCAGCGGAGGCAGAAGCCGCAGGCTTGAAGCGTAAAACACTACCCGTGATTCGGTTGGAACAAATTCGCGGAATTTCCCAATTTTTGGCGAGATCGCCCCTGGAAGCCGAGCGATCCATCGTGGTGATTGAGCAAGCAGAAACCATGGCAGAAGCGCCTGCAAATGCGCTATTAAAAACGCTGGAAGAGCCAGGACAAGCCACCTTGATTTTGATTGCGCCTGGAACCGAATCCTTATTGCCAACTTTAATTTCGCGCTGTCAAAAAATTCCGTTTTTTCGCCTAGCTTCGCAGGAGATGTTGCAAGTGTTGCAAAGAACCAATCAAGCCGAGATTTTGCAGCAATCTGAGATTTTGCAGTTAGCCCAGGGCAGCCCCGGTGCCGCGATCGCCCATTGGCAAAAGCTTCAGGAGATTCCTGATGATTTATTGAAAGCTTTTCATCAACCCATTCGTTCCCATCGAGAAGCCCTCAGCCTTGCTCGCCAGATTTCCCAAACCCTGGAGCCGGAGGCGCAACTGTGGTTGATTGATTACTTGCAGCAGATTTGGTGGCAACCGATCGCCAACGGGATGCCGACGACAACTCATTCATCACCCCTCCAACACTTAGAAAAAGCGCGTACTTACTTACGGCGGAATGTTCAGCCCCGGCTCGTGTGGGAAGTCACTTTAATGGCAAAAGTGGGCACCTAAAAATCGGCTGTCTAAGCGCAAACCGTCTCAGAAAAATGGAGAGATCTTAAAATGGAGAGATTCTTTCTAAAAAATCTATTTGCAAATCGCGTATGACAGCAAATTCAGGCAATCTTGAGGCATGGCAGGCAGACTTTCAAGCGGCACAGAGTTCCTTTGACCGGGGAAATTACCGCGAGGCAGTCGCGGGGTTTGAGCGGACGTTAGCTCTAGTGAATCCCAATTCAATCTTGGGCGGCGAGGTGCAGATGTGGTTAGTGACTGCCTACCAGGCAAAAGGGCAAATGAGCGACGCGATCGCCCTGTGCAAACAATTAACCCATCATCCCGATCTGAAAACTCGGAAGGAAGCAAAACGCATTCTTTACATTTTAGAAGCGCCTAAGCTGAAATCTCGACCGGAATGGCTGACTCAAATTCCAGACTTAACCGGGCTATCAGAGGGTGAAAACCGCGATGCTCCTAAGACTCGTTTCACGAATCGCACCCCTAACGGCACGGCAAAAACTTCAGTCAAATCGCGAAATCCTAACCTTATCGATGAGCCTGTAGACAGCAGCCAAGTCAATACAAAAGATAACCAATTTGTTTGGATCGCGCTGATAGCCGTTTTAATCGGATTAGGGAGTGTGTGGTGGATGGGATGGAGCGCCTAAACATTCAACTTTTTGGGTTCAGGGTAAAATACGCCGAAGTGAGCGATCGCACCGCATCAATCATTAACAGGAGCAGCAACAGGAGCAATGCCCGTGCAACTTAAAAAATGGTTAAACTTCCTTCGGACTGGCTGCCTATTATTGCTGCTGTCAATCTCACTGTCTGGCTGCATTGACTACGACATGACCATTCACTATCGCAACCCCAACCAAGGGGAGTTTGTGCAGCACATTCAACTCAGCGAACGGCTGCAAACCCTCAACAGTGAAGTGCAGCAGCGCTGGATTGAAGCGATTGAGCGAACTACGCAAAAGCTGGGAGGCAGACTACAGCACAACGCAGATGGACTTTCAGCGGCGATTCCCTTTACCAGTAGCGCTGACCTAGAGAAGAAATTTAATCGGTTTTATAGCGGGTTGGGTCAGTCTGCGCTCTTAGAACCCGATAGCGGTATTGCTTCTGTGACTGGGCATTTAGCCATTCAACGCAGCAATTTCATCTTAGTAGAGCGCAATCGATTACGGTATGACGTTGATTTGCGATCGCTCGGTGTCCGGTCTGCAACGGGAGACGTATTGGTCAGCCCCACGTCTTTGATCAATCTCGAATTCAAGCTAGACACCCCCTGGGGATCTCGCAGCAGTGCCAATTCTGAAACCCTGAAGCCGCGATCGCTTAAGGGTGGAAAGAAACTCATTTGGACTTTGGTTCCCGGTGAAGAAAACCGGATAGACACCACCTTTTGGTTGCCCAACCCCATCGGGTTAGGAAGTGTCGCCATCTTGCTTTTCGTGCTGTTAGGCAGATTTCTTAAATATCCCCAGCCAGCCGAAATCCTGCATCCACCGACCCAGCAACCCTCGCTTTAGTCTTCTTCTCCCCCATTCCCTTGCCCTTTCACTTAGCGCTCCAATGCGACGTTTTCCTGACCTGCAACGCCTTTTGATTCTGGGTTTCAGCGGTCCTATTGTGGCTTTAAATATTTGGCTGATCAGCCAAGTATTTCGCTACTTTGAAGGGCTGATTACGCTCCTAGTTGCTTCGGCAATTCTGGCATTTTTGCTAAATTATCCTGTGCGCTTATTTCAGAAAATCCACCTCTCTCGTAGCCAAGCAGTCACGATTGTTTTGTTTATCACGGTCATGGTTTTGGTGATTGCAGGCGTGACCTTGCTACCGGTGATCGTGGAGCAAACAACCCAGCTTTTAAATCGGATTCCAGATTGGCTGGAATCGAGTGCCAAGAATTTGCAGGCACTAGACCTGATGGCAAAAGAACGTAGTCTCCCGTTGGATCTACAAGGATTTAGTCAGCGGATTAATGACCAAATTCAAAGCCAGTTGAATCCATTAGCACAGCAGGCGGTGGGGTTGGCGTTAGGAACGTTGAATTGGGCGCTCAATAGTACTTTTGTTTTGGTTCTAGCGTTTTACATGCTGTTGGATGGCAATCGTCTTTGGCGAGGCACAATCAATCGTTTGCCTCGGCAGTATGGGGTGGCGATCGGCGACTCGCTCCAGAATAACTTTCATAACTTTTTTATCAGCCAAATTTTGCTGGCAGTGTTCATCATGGTGGCGTTGCTGCCCATTTTTCTTGCCCTACAAGTGCCGTTTGCGTTGCTGTTTGTGGTGCTGATTGGGATTTCTGAAATTATTCCGTTGGTGGGTCCGGCGTTAGGAATTGGGCTGGTACTGCTGCTGTTATTGCTGCAAAACCCTTGGATGATGGTGCAAGTGGCGATCGCTGCCACCATTTTGCAACAAGTTCGAGATAATATTCTCGCCCCCAAACTAATGGGCGACTTTACCGGGCTGAATCCCATCTGGATTTTCATCGCGCTACTGATCGGGCTGCAAATTGCGGGTTTTTTAGGGATTGTCGTTGCTGTCCCGATCGCTGGCACCATCAAAGGCACGTTAGATGCCATTCATGAACAGTCGTCACTGCCATGGCAAGAGAATAGGGAATAGGGATAGAGAATAGGGAGACGCAACTCAAAATATCTCCTAGGTCAACGCTACGCGAACAAAACTCAAAACTCAGAACTCGTCCCCTCGCCTCTAAAGAATTGATCAATCTCAGACATTTGTTGCCCCTCTCTGGTAAAACTTTTATCAGCAGGATTGAGTGAATTTGAACATCAAGACATATGAAACAGGTTAATTTTGTCGTCATTTTCGTGATTTGTCTGGCGTTGGTTCTATTTGGGATTGAAAATACCGAGCTTGTGCCGATTCACATCGTTAAAGATATTCAGTTTCAGGCACCTTTGTCGATTGAGTTGATTTTGGCGATGGGAATTGGGGCAGTGCTGGCATGGGTGTTTAGTGTGTGGACTCGGCTTCAGCGCATGGTTGAAGTGGGTCGAGACGTTCGTGTTCGTGAAGACCGGATTCAAGCTCTAGAAAAAGATGTGGAGCATTACAAAGCCGAAATTGAGCAGCAGCGCCTATTGCCAGCGGCTCAGTCTGATTCTCAAACGACCGAAGCTGAGTTCGTGAGTTCGTGAGCAGAACTGGATGGGTGGTTTACGGTGAAGAGTCTCCAGGCTTTTAAACGAACGATTTAACTGAATGATGGCGATCGCGCTTCCATAGGCTAGGATTCAATCATGTCGGCTGTTGATTTCATTACTCCGTTGAACTTGTGGAGCTTGTGGGTGCCGCTAGTGCTGTTGGGCTTCATTTTGCTTGCCGCTGTCTGGTTTGTGCGAATCTCTCTTCGATAGGTCGTTCTAATTCATGACCGTTTCTTTAGCTGAGGATGCGATCGCCCTCTTAATTGACATGGCAGAACAAGGGGAAATTGACCCTTGGGATGTGAAAGTGATTGAGGTGATCGATCTGTTTCTCAATCAACTGCCACCCGTTGTCAGTGGGCAAGAGCCTTACGAAAAAAGTCTGTCTTCTTCGGGACAGGCTTTTTTGTATGCGTCCATGCTGGTGTTGCTCAAAGCCGATAATCTGATCCAACCCGACCCAGCGATCAGTGAAGAAAGTAGCCCAGAAGATGAGGTGATGCTGGAGGAATCCAGTAGTGGATTGCCGCCTCATTTAGAGCGCCGCATTCGTCGTCGAGCGGTTGCCCAACCACCCCAGCGTCGCCGGGTCACGCTGACCGATTTGATTGAGCAGTTACGCACGATCGCCCAAGCCTTAGAAGATCCGTCTCCTCGGAAGCGCTTTCAACGCCCAGCCGTTCAGTCTCGATCTCAAGCGGTGCGCGCGATCGCCCAACTTGCCCACCAAGAAAACCTGTCTGAAATGGCGGCGACTCTAGAGCAGTTCTTTGATGACCACGCGCCCACGCTCGCCGCCCAAGGCTGGCTCGATTTTGAACTACTGTTAGACCTCTGGGCACAGGCTCAACCCGCCGCCCA
The DNA here is from genome assembly GCA_041749615.1 of Leptolyngbyaceae cyanobacterium. Classification (GTDB taxonomy): domain Bacteria; phylum Cyanobacteriota; class Cyanobacteriia; order Leptolyngbyales; family Leptolyngbyaceae; genus ULC077BIN1. Next base: position 8,541 of record JBGTAZ010000062.1, read on the forward strand.
TCAACCGTTTGGTGATCAGCCACATCCACCTAAACGCGATCGCGTTGGCATCTTTTGGGCATTGCTGTTGCTCTCTGCCCAATCCAAAGTAGAACTTTCCCAGGAAGAATTTTATCAAGACCTAAAAGTTCGCCCCCTCACCTTCAATGCTGACATTCTTTCTACGGATGGGTTAGCTTAGGTGAAAACTAGGGCATCCAACGTTCTACCAAGCTTCATTCATGAAGCGTTTACGCAACTAGACGGTTAAAATTTAAGGGCTGAGGATTGAGAGGAGTACTATGAAAGCCATGATTTTGGCGGCGGGCAAAGGCACACGTGTTCGTCCAATTACCTACACGATTCCCAAGCCCATGATTCCGATCTTGCAAAAACCAGTCATGGAGTTTTTGCTAGAACTGTTGCGGCAGCATGGGTTTGACCAAATCATGGTAAATGTTAGCCATTTAGCCCATGAAATCGAAGGATATTTTCGGGATGGGCAGCGGTTTGGCGTACAAATTGCTTACTCGTTTGAAGGCTACATCGACCAAAACGGTGAATTGCAGGGAAAAGCGATCGGGTCGGCAGGAGGAATGCGCCGAATTCAAGATTTCTCTCCCTTTTTTGACGATACCTTTGTGGTGCTGTGCGGCGATGCACTGATTGACCTAGATCTAACCGCCGCTGTGAAATGGCATAAGGAAAAAGGGTCGATCGCCACCATCATCACCAAAACCGTTCCCCGCGAAGAAGTATCGAGCTACGGGGTGGTGGTGACCGATGAGGATGGCAAAATCAAAGCGTTTCAGGAAAAGCCAAAGGTTGAAGACGCGCTCAGCACGAACATTAACACGGGGATTTATATTTTTGAACCCGAAGTGTTAGATTACATTCCCTCCGGTGTAGAGTTTGACATCGGTGGTCAGTTGTTTCCAAAACTGGTTGAAATAGACGCTCCTTTTTATGCGATTCCCATGGATTTTGAATGGGTCGATATTGGGAAGGTGCCAGACTATTGGCACGCAATTCGGGCGGTGCTGGCAGGAGAGGTCAAGAATGTACAAATTCCTGGACGCGAAATTGCGCCTGGAGTCTATGCGGGGCTGAACGTTGCCGTTAATTTAGATAAAGTTAATATTGAAGGTCCGGTTTACATTGGCGGCATGACCCACATTGAAGACGGGGCAACGATTATTGGTCCGACGATGATTGGTCCCAACTGCTGGATTTGCAGTGGTGCGATTGTGAAGGACAGCGTAATTTTTGATTATTCTCGCCTGGGATCGGGTGTGCGGCTGGAGAATAAGTTGGTTTATGGGCGCTACTGTGTGGATAAAACGGGAGCCACGATTGATCTCCAGGCGGCATCCTTGGATTGGCTGATTACCGATCGCCGTCAAGAGCCGCCCTCGCAGCCACCCGTAGAAGGGCAGGCGATCGCTGACTTGCTAAAGGCTGATAGCAGAATTGTTGGGGTTTAACCCGTGCTGATTCTTGCATTCATTTAGTTTTCATTATGCGTTTTTATTTTGCCGGCATCAATTTTCCTGTCGCTTTTCAGGCGTGTGGCAGATGGGTATCGGCAATGGAAATTAGAGGCAGCTTTGGCGCGATGCTGCTTAAGCGACTGTTATTCATTAGGCAAATGTAAAGGAAAATCCTAACCCTTTCAAAACGCTGAAAACTTGATAGCGACTTATTTAGAAGCGATCGCAGGAAGACTCGCGCAGCTTAAATGGTGTACATTTTGGGTTCAACGGCGCTATTGATATTCATCATTTAGCTTTATGCGATCGCACGCTATTTCCCCAGCTATGACTTCTATCCCCCAAAGCCACTCTCAGCATCTCATTCCGCCATTTGAGCGTATTCAATTTACGGGATTATTTGTGTTGGCAACTGGGGTAGGCTGGTTTCTGATTTGGCTAATCCTGCGATCGGTGCAAGACCCCATATGGGTCAACTATTTAGAAGGCAGAGGCTTACTGTCGGCGCTGGTCACAGGGTTTGTGTCTGGAATGGTGGTGAGTGCAACGCAGTGGTTCGTGCTACGGCGGTATTTGCCCGACTGGCTATGGATTTTGGCAGGTGCAACGGGCTACGTCTTATTAACCATCACTTTAGAGGCTTGGTGGGGCTGGATTGGTCAAGCGATGATCCTGCCCGAAGTGACTGCCCTCGCCGAAAGAGTGCCTCCCCAGACAATGATGATGCTCACCGGGTTGATCCGCACCGTGTTGGCGGCTATTTGCTCCCTTTGGTTAGGGGTGGCGCAGTGGCTATTGCTGCGGCAATACACTCGCTCAAGCCGTTGGTGGATTGGGGTGCCCTCGATCGCGGTGATTGTGTCGGCGCTATTCACGGCATTTAGTGCCGGGTTAGTGTTGCTAAATGTCAATTTTCCATTAGATGCAAATGTGCTGGGTGCAGGTATTTTGGGCATCACTCAGGCGATTTCCTTCTGTGCGTTGCAGTGTCGAACGGGCAGTAATCTTCTGACAGCACCCTTCACTACGGCTTCAGAGGTGGATTACAACCAGGCACAGCGATTAGGGAAAAGGCTATATCACCACTTAAGCGATGCCTGGACGAGCGAACCTTTAAACCAAGCTGCCCTCAATTACCGGGTGGCAGTTACCGAAACGGGGGCGATCGCGGCTTATCACCCGACCAATCAGGCTGCGATCGACCAAGTGCAGCAAACTCCGCTACCCAAATTAGTCATTCCCGAAGTGTTGACCCCAGAAAACGGCATTGCCCCAGTCCTGGCACACTTTGATGTCACCTTCTTGCCATCCGGGAAACTGCAAGTCCTTCCCTGGTGTGGAGTGCCATTGCTGTGGATTACAGTGGGGATGTTGGCGGTGATTTTGGCTGCTAGCGCGATCGCCGCGTACTTTAATCCCTTGCTCATCGATGTCAGCTTTTTGAGTGCGGAGTAGGGAGTACGAAGTGCGAAGTACGAAAAGGAGTACAGAGTTTTCGATTCCCGAACCCCGAACCAAAAACTCAAAACTCAAAACTCAAAACTCCCCCCCCAATCTCCAATCCCCAAACCCCGCGCTCCTGAATGAAAAACCGAATTCTTTTGATGTGTGTCGCGATGCTGCTGACGTTCATCTGGCATAGTGGGGGATATCCTCTCATGTCACACGCTATGACGATCGCCCAGCCATTTGCCTACCCCAACAGCGCCCAAGTGAATCAGGTTGATGACTACCACGGTACGCAGGTAGCCGACCCTTACCGCTGGCTTGAAAACCCAGACTCGCCCGAAAGTCAAGCCTGGATTAAGGCGCAAAATAAACTGACGATGGGATTTTTGGCAGACATTCCGGCGCGCGATCGCCTCAAAGAGCGCCTGACGAAACTGTGGAACTATGAAAAATACAGCATTCCCTTCAAGCAGGGCGATCGGCAAAATGACTCCAGCCAACGCTACTTTTACTTCAAAAACGACGGCTTACAAAACCAAAGCGTCCTCTACACGCTTAAAGCTCTGACCGACGAACCCACGGTGCTGCTCGATCCCAACACGCTTTCCCCCGATGGCACCGTGGCACTTGGGGGCTTATCCGTCAGCGAAAATGGCAAACTGCTTGCCTATGGCTTATCCACCTCTGGCTCCGACTGGCAAACCTGGAAAGTGCGCGACGTGGAAACAGGGAACGATCTGCCTGACCAGATCAACTGGGTCAAGTTTTCTGGTGCATCCTGGAGCCACGACCACGCAGGCTTTTTCTACTCTCGCTATGACGAACCCAGCAGCAAAACCCAACTGGAAGATGTCAACTACTTCCAAAAGCTGTACTATCACCGCTTGGGAACCGCGCAGTCGGAAGATGTGCTGATTTACGATCGCCCCGATCATAAAGAATGGGGCTTCAGCGGCGGCGTAACTGACGATGGTCGCTATTTGCTGATTTCCGTATGGTTGGGCACCGACCCACGCAACTTGGTGTTTTACAAAGATTTGACCATTCCCAATGCGCCCGTAGTCGAACTGATCAACACCTTTGAAGCCCAATATTCCCTGGTGGATAATGACGGCAGCACATTTTGGTTTCGCACCGATTTAAATGCATCTCGCGGTCGGGTGATTGCGATCGACCTCAGCAATCCCGCAAAAGAGCAGTGGCAAGAAATCATTCCCGAATCGGCGGAAACCCTCAAAGGCGTAGGTTTGTTGAACAATCAATTTGTCGCCTCCTACCTGAAGGATGCCCGCAGCCAAATCCGCCTCTACGATTTGCAGGGTCAAATGGTGCGAGAAGTAGACTTGCCAGGAATCGGCTCTGCTGGCGGGTTTGGCGGCAAACGCCACGACACCGAAACCTTTTATAGCTTCACCAGTTTCACTACTCCACCTACTATTTATCGCTACAACCTGGTCACGGGTGAAAGCACTCCCTTTCGCCAGCCCACCGTGGATTTCAACCCTCAAGACTACGAAATCCGTCAGGTGTTCTATCCCAGCAAGGATGGCACCTCGGTGCCCATGTTTATCGTCCACAAAAAAGGATTGAAGCTAGATGGTAGCAATCCCACCTATTTATATGGCTATGGCGGCTTTGGCGCATCTCTTACCCCTATCTTTTCCGTCAGCTTGCTGACCTGGATGGAGATGGGGGGCGTGTATGCGGTGCCCAATTTGCGCGGCGGCGGTGAATATGGCGAAGACTGGCACCAGGCAGGTATGAAGCTGAAAAAGCAGACCGTGTTTGATGATTTTATCGCGGCGGCGGAGTGGCTGATTGCCAACAAATACACCAGTTCGGCAAAGTTGGCGATCGCGGGGGCTAGTAATGGCGGGTTGCTGGTGGGTGCCTGCATGACTCAGCGCCCAGACCTATTTGGGGCAGCATTACCTGCGGTAGGCGTAATGGATATGCTGCGCTTTCACAAGTTCACGATTGGCTGGGCGTGGATTTCGGAATATGGCTCTCCAGAAAATCCAGCGGAGTTCAAAGCCCTCTATGCTTACTCGCCGCTGCACAACCTCAAACCGGGCACTGCCTATCCCGCCACGCTGATTACCACTGCCGACCACGACGATCGCGTGGTTCCCGCTCACAGTTTCAAGTTTGCCGCCGCGCTGCAATCTGCCCACAAAGGCGATGCGCCAGTGCTAATCAGGATTGAAACCAAAGCGGGACATGGAGCCGGAAAACCAACTACAAAAATCATTGAAGAAGCTAGTGTTGTATCAATTTTTAGTTGATGGGTAAAGACGATGTAATTTTACCCGTGCATCATCCGTTGTAAATCGCCAATCAATCCAGGTCTTTTCCTGATTGCGTTGCTCTTGCCAAGCTGCGACTTCAGCCTTCAAGGTG
>JBGTAZ010000063.1:0-8102 GCA_041749615.1 Leptolyngbyaceae cyanobacterium
CGGCTTCTTCGGCAATGCGGCGCACCCGACCATCGGGGTTTGGTCTGCCAAGGCTTGGAGGATGGCGATCGCAGCATCAACCTTACAAGTTAACCAAGGTAACGAAAAAATAATCTTTACAGTTTGGGCGATCGCACTATCTTGCCAATCAAATTAGAACTTGGAAATCCATTCAAAATAGAGCGAGTTAACAGCCCATTTGCAGGAATTTCACACAACGATCGCCTCTGAAAAGCGCTCTTGCAAGGCTGGAAACACTGGGCAGGGTTTGCGATCGCTGATGGTGTCGGGCTTGTTCCAGGTGAAGGGCGCTTTGGCAGCCGCAGACATCCACAGCAGGCGTTTGGCGCGGGTCATGGCAACATAGAGCAAGCGAAATTCTTCGGCAGTTTTGAGGTTTTGGGCACGATTCCAGGCGGCTAACGGGTCAGGGAAACCAGGCTGATTATGTACCTGGGCGCGAATTTGGGCACGGGCGACTTCTGCGAGGGTGAAATTGCCTAAAAATGCTGCCTGGGGCGGAATCCGAGGAAGTCCAGGAATCATATTTTCGTGCAAAAAGGGAATAAATACCCAATCCCAATCCAGCCCTTTGGCTTTGTGCATGGTGATGATGGTCAACTGGCTGGCTTTGGTGTAGCGATCGTCGGCATTTTCGGTATCCACTGGCTCAAACCGTTCTGAAGCCACAATGTCATTCAACGCCGCGAGAATGGCGGGTAGAGTCGGGTCGCCTTGGGTTTGCTGGGTTGTGCGATCAGCCAATTTATCCGCCGTGGCAAGTTCGTTTTGGTTATAGCCCAGGGTAAATGCAAAAAAGGAAATCAGTTGATAGGGCGGCAGTTCTAACCGGGCGCGGAGCAGGCTGGTGCAGTAGCGACGGGCTTGAAGAACGGGGTCAGACTGAATCGGATCGAGCGGTCCGGGATACAGCACTTGTTCGGGAAAGCTGACGATCGCGTTTAAATCTTGGGTAGGAATTAGTTTGCGCTGCACCAGGGTAGCAAGGGCATTTTTCAAGTAATCGGGCGAGTGGGGGCGATCGCAAAATTGCAGCAGCGTCAGCATCTCCACAGGCACATGGGATTGGCGCTCCTGTTGCCCCACTTCATACACCGGAATCGTGTCGCCATACCAGCGTTGCAGTTCTCGCGCTACAAATCGCCCTTGCTCATTGGTTCGTACCAGCACCGCTGCGGCACCATCAGGGTTATTTTGGAATAGCTGGAGCGATCGCTGCCCAATTAATTCCACGGTTTGAAAAATATCGTCCGGGGTGTAAAGCTCCAGTCCGCGACCTTCTGGCTCTGGGTTAAGCTGCGGATCGCCGGGAGGCACTGGCTGAATTTTTTGCAGGCGAAAGGGCTGTTCGGTTCCGGCAAGCTGAGAGCGATTCACCCACTCCAACACAAAATTTGCAGCATCGATGATTTTTGGGGTGCTGCGTCCTGCCTGGGTCATGGTTGCCAAGCGATTTTGGCGATTGCAGACATCACAAAACTCACGAAAGAAAATCGGGTCGGCAGGCGTAAAAGTCGAGTTAATCGCTTGATTGGGGTCGCCGACTCGCACTAAGTTGGGCAAGTCAGTCTGAGCAGAATCAGCAGCAAGAATTTCTAACAGGCGAGTTTGCAGCGGGCTAGAATCCTGTGCCTCATCTTCAAACACTGCGAACACTTGCTGCTGCCAGTATTGCCGCACGGTGGAGTCATCCAGCACCCGCAGCGCCGCCAACATCATTTCGTCATAATCCATCCAGTTTCGGCGTTGCAGTTGCTCTTGATAAAGCGCATAGAGTTCTGCCGCGATTGCCAGCACCGAATATTCATCGGCAGTATCCTCGCTGAAGCGGCGCAAATCGTCGGGCTGCAAGCCAGAGCTTTTCGCCTCATGCACCACGGTCGTTGTCAAATTAGGCAACACCTCCGTTCGCAACACGGATTGTCGCCGCAGTCGCTCGGTTTCTTCTCCGTCAAACTGTCGCCCTTCCAGCAACGTTTGAAATAGGCGCGGGTTTGCCGCAATCCACTGCTCCACACAGGCACGAACCAAGCGATGGTTTTGGTTGGGCGTAACCAGCAAGGTATCCGCATTTAACCCCGATCGCTCAAGGTGACTCCGGGCGATCGCCCAACCCAACCCGTGCAAGGTATACACCGAAAAGCCCTGTTGTGGCAATGATAGCTGCTTCAGGTAGCCGCGAATTTTGGCTTTGATGTTTGCCGCTGCCGATCGCGTAAACGTCACCACAATCAACTGCCGCCGCGCATTTAATTGATTTCGCGCAATTGCGATCGCCGCTGCCACTGCCATTCCGGTCGATTTGCCCGATCCCGGCACCGCCGACACTGCCAACGCCCCCGACTGCCAATCCGCCAAGTCTCGCTGCCCCACCCGCAGCATGGCACGCAGGTCATCCAAAGTAGTTACGGGGGGAGAAGAAAGCATATAGCAATTAGCTCAAACAATTAGCAACATAATCTTGGGTAAAAGGTAGAATCAATCACTTCAAATTGTGAATCATCTAATTGATGGCGAATCGTTTGAATTTGAACGCCATCAGGCAATTCTGTCTGCCTAAATTCTATGCGTAATTGAGGAAATGACTCCGGCGCATAAATTGCCGCGTGGATCGCCTGAGATTGCAAATCAAACTGAAAATAAAAAGGAAAGGAAAAAGGATTTCTAAACCGTAAATCTTTATAGCCATACACCACGGTTGCATCTGAACCTAGGGGCGCAAAGCGACTTGCCTCAGTATAAATATCTCTGGAATGAGGATACCGCTCTAAAGGCGTGATTCCAGCCTTTAAGATGAGGACGTAAATCAATCCTGATAGTTGACATAAACCACCGCCAATCTCTGCTGTAAGCTGATCTTTGGCGATCGCTCGTCCGGCTAAATATCCTCTTTTTTGGCTGGGATGACCGACTAAATGCCAAAACGAAAAAATTTGATTGGGTGGAATAAGAACGGCTTGAATGGGGGCGATCGCTAATGCCAAGTTGTGCTTTTTGTTATCAGAATATTCAGTTGTAAAAATGGGTTGGGTTAGATCAATTTGAGAGTGAAATAATTGCTTTTCTGAATCCAATAACCTTGGAGAACGAGCAAAGTGATGCGCTTGACCCGTTGACCAATCTAACCAATATCGCTGAATAACTTTGAGGTGTAATTTCCAAAACGCAGGAATAAGGTGTTTCATGCCGTATCTGATCGTTAGGTTTCATCAAATAATTAGGTTTCATCAAATAAATTGAGTGGCAAGTGACCATAGGTTTCGTTCACATCTTCATCGGCGGCAGACTGACATGACACCAGCACACCGCGATGCGTGCCCGTATAAATATCCAGGTGGCAGCGGTTTTTTTTGGGGTTGAATTTGAGATAGACGGAACCAGGGATCTCATTAGGCTGCGGACGGGCAGAATATCCTAGGGCGGCAAGATAGCGATGCAGGGTCGCGATCGCTTGTGGGGCGCTGTCTGCACAAATGCCAAAAATTTGATCATCCGAGCGATCGCACACTTGCCGTAAGGCTACTTGAATGTCTTCTAAGGTTGGCATTTGGTCTGCGGGAACCCGTTCAATGCAAATAAACTGTCTCAAAAGCGTTTGAGCCGCTTCAAGACTTATAGGTAAAGAAGTAACCATTATTTTTTAGCCCGTGAACCCACTGATAAAAGCTTTGTTGATTCATTTCCTACTATCTCCTATTCGGGTTGCTCTCGATTCAGCCGCTTCTTCCAGATTCTTGCAAAACTAGTAAGTTATTGAGAATAATATGCAAGTGCTTTGCCATAGTGTATTGTGGTAAGTAGAGATATTGAATTTCTTTCGCAATTATGCCCAGTATTGTTTCAGCCCATTGCCGAATGAATAGCTTAAACCTTCCTGCAAGAATTCTGTGCATCTAAAAAATTCTGTGCATCTGAATCTGACTGGTGGGCATACTAAGCTTAACTAGTTTGAGTTGGTGATGTCAGTCTTAAACCTTGATCAAGTCAGCTTTTGAGGCTGGCAGACCTAGTCTGCTGTGAAGACCACGATCCTATTTTTTTATAACCACTAAGAATCATTTGCATTAGCTAAACTAATGAATTTATCTAGCTCGGTTCCGTTCACTGTTCCAGTTGCTACTATTTCTCGCTGCGATCGCTGGCTCGCCTGTCAGCGTTTGCAAGACCTTAACCTTCCTTGCCAGTGCCAATCTGATGGCTATCTACAGGTGGAAATTATCCATCCCATCGACATCGTGCAGCTTCGCAGTGTAGTTCAGCAGATCACAGCATCCCGCTCAGAGCTTATAACCTGGCTAGAAAGATGCTTAAACTCTGATTGCTAAACGGTCTTATGATACATGACCTCTCGCCCATCGCCCATCGCCACTGAATCATCATGAGCAAAAAATATAAGCAGATATCTACATTTAGCCTAGAAGGACGTTTCCTCAACTTCATTCTGGAAGATGGCTACAAAATTAAGCATTTATATCTAGCAACGGCGGAGGGTGAACTCTGCATCAAGCTTTCTAAGGAGGCAAGAGCTTCTGTGAATGGGGTGCTAGCTCCTGGCAGTTGGATTGGGATTGTTGGAGAACAATCCGTTGATCTGGTAACAGGAGAGGTTAAATATAAAGCGTTTTTGATTAATCAAGCAGTGGCTAGACGAGGCGAAAATCTGGCGGTGACAAGCCCTCAGATGGCTCTTCCGATGAAAAGCGAGGCTGAAAAGTCTAAGGCGCAGCGTCCGGCGACGATCTTAATGTGTCAAAAGTCAGACTGCATGAAGCAGGGGGGAAAAGCTCTTTGTCAGGCATTGCAGGAAACCTTGAGCGATCGCGGCTTGCAAGATCAAGTAACCATCAAGGGGACAGGCTGCATGAAAAAATGCAAAGCGGGTCCAAACCTAGTCATGCCCGACAAAACTCACTACAGCCGCATCAGCGCGAGGGACGTACCCAAAATCGTAGATCGGCATTTTTCTAACGCGATTCATGAACCGTCAGCGAACCTTGCCACAGGACTGCCTCCGGGAATCGCACCAGAGCATCCAGAACCAACGCTCGCCTCAATTTCTTAAACAGGACTGTTGTTTGCTCGGTCAAACGGGATCTTTATGTCTGCAAAATTTTCCCCAAAAATATTGTCCGTCCCTGGAGTTAGCGTCATTAAATCCTCAATGTTGCGAAACAGGGTGGCGCAAATGGTATTCAGCGGCAAATCATTGGCATCATGTCCAAACGGATTTTCAATTTCGATCCCAATTTCCTCAATGCCAAACAGCGTAAAGCTAATCAGCGCGACTACTGCCCCTGTCCACCAGCCCAATTGACCCACAGTTTGAAACGGTAACGACAAACAGTAGAGCAATAGCAACTGTTTTAGGTGAATCGAGTATGCCATTGGCATGGGCGTTTTCAGAATCCGTTCGCAGCCGCCTAAGGAATCAACTAAGCCATTGAGTAAATTCTGCATCGCCATCAGTTGGTAACTGTCGAACTGTTGATGGCTGTATTGATCTTGCAAATAGTCTCCGATCCAGAAGGCGATTTCCAGCGGTGGATGGTGCATCGTTTGCAGTTTGCGAAATTTGGCGGGTGCGATCAATTTTTCCACTTCTGCATCCAGTGGTTCCTGCCGGAGATGCTGCTTGGTGGCGATCGCAAATGCCACCAGCAATTTCAACGCCGCAATCTTACCCTCCCGGTCTTCTGGCTGGTTCACCGGAATCACAATCCAAATATGACGAGACAAGTTGCGAGTCATATTTACAATCACCCCCCACAATTTTCGCCCTTCCCAAAAGCGCTCATACGCCGTGTTTGTCCGAAACACTAACAGCAACCCCAACACAATATTGGGAATCAAACTGGTCAGGGCGGATAGCGCCACCGGATATTTAAGGTAGGCAAACACAGAGATCAACACTCCAAATAAGCCACAAATGGCTGTACGCCCCAAAATAGACGGGATGACAGAGCCTTTAATCTGAAATGCTGTCCGGAACCAATGGTTGTCTTTGACGGGCATAGGCGAGGGGCGAGGCGTCAGGGGTTAGGAGAAGATAGTTTCGAGGAACCACTATGTTTTTTGAGTCTATGAAGTAGTAGTACCTCGAAGAAGTAGTGCCTCGAATGTACGCTCTGCCCACTATCCACTATCTATTCATTCTCTGTCTACATTTTCTGTCGCTATTTCGTCATTCGCCCTTTGCCCTTCGCCTCTTACCCCTCGCCCTTTACTGTTGCACCTCGTATCATGAGGGTAAAGCACAACACATTGCCTCATGCTGACTCGGATTAAGGATCTCGCTGCTAATCTAGCTCCTCGATTGATTGAAATTCGTCGCCATTTACATAGCCACCCAGAATTGAGTGGTCAAGAGCATCAAACCGCCGCTTATGTGGCTGGCGTGCTTTCTTCATGCGGGTTGCAGGTTAAAGAAGGGGTGGGTAAAGTGGGGGTGATTGGCGAGTTGCGCGGTGAAGGCAGTCATGCGCGATCGCTGGCGATTCGGACTGATATGGATGCGCTGCCCATTCAGGAGCGGACGGGGCTAGAGTTTGCATCCCGGCAAATGGGGATTATGCACGCCTGTGGGCATGATGTTCACACAACGGTAGGATTGGGGACGGCAATGATACTTTCGCAACTGGGCGAAACGTTGTCGGGAAATGTGCGGTTTTTGTTTCAGCCTGCGGAAGAAGTGGCGCAGGGCGCGAACTGGATGATTAAAGATGGCGCAATGAATGGCGTTTCAGGCATCTTATCGCTGCATGTGTTTCCGTCCATTCAAGCAGGGATAGTGGGTATTCGCTATGGGGCGTTGACGGCAGCAGCAGACGATTTGGAAATTACGATTTTGGGCGAGTCGGGGCATGGGGCGCGTCCCCATGAGGCGGTAGATGCGATTTGGATTGCTTCGCAGGTGATCACAACGTTGCAGCAGGCAATTAGCCGCACCCAAAATCCACTGCGTCCGGTGGTGCTGACGATTGGGCAAATTAACGGCGGACGGGCACCAAATGTGATTGCGGATCAGGTGAAGCTATTGGGCACGGTACGATCGCTTCATCCTGAAACAAGTGCCGCTTTGCCCGATTGGATTGAGCGGATTGTGGCAGGCGTGTGCCAGCCCTACGGTGCCCAGTATCAGGTGAACTATCAGCGTGGGGTGCCTTCGGTGCAGAATGATCTGGCGTTGACCCAACTCCTAGAAGCATCGGCAAGAGAGGCATGGGGCGACAGCGGCATTGTGATGATTCAGGAGCCATCGTTGGGTGCGGAGGATTTTTCGATGTATCTTCAACAGGCTCCCGGAAGCATGTTTCGCTTGGGTGTGGGGTTTCGCGATCGCCCTAATTACCCGTTGCATCATCCAGAATTTGCCGTTGATGAGTCGTCAATTGTGACAGGCGTGGTCACCCTTGCCCATGCTGCATGGCAATATTGGCAACACACGCCTGTCTAAAATGGACTAGGGTGCTTTATTTTCAAGTCTTGCCCAATCGCAAGGGTTTTATAAAATGTGGTCTATGATCAGAACTGGGTTATTTCTATGGATAGCGAACCGCGCTCCTAGAAAATTTCTGAGAGCTAAGCAGAAATACGGTTACGTCATAAAGTTTGCAGTTCCACTATAGAAAGTCTGAGTGTTTTCTGTGGTTGAAGGATTGACCACAGCACTTGAGCTTTTGAGCGAATGGCTAGTTTTCGCTAACAAAGGATGGTAGTTAGGTGAACAGGTTGGAACGCGAATTAGCAGAAATTAATCTGGAAGAGGGCGATCGCCGATTTCGCTCCTTAATTGAAAATGCCACCGACATCATTGTGATTCTGGATGAAGCCGATGTCTTCTGCTACTGTAGCCCTTCCGCAGAACGGGTATTGGGCTACCGTCTGGAAGATGTGACTGGCAAATCCGCTGCTGAGTTGGTGCATCCAGAGGATGTTGCCGTAATCTTAGAAGTTCTGCAAAACGCGGTTCAAAATCCACGGGTTGCGCAAGCCGCGATCGAGTATCGCGTGCGGCATCGCGATGGATGCTGGCGTTCGTTTGAAGCCGTTGCCACTAGCCTGCTGGATGATCCTGCCATTCG
>JBGTAZ010000064.1:0-5110 GCA_041749615.1 Leptolyngbyaceae cyanobacterium
CTGCAATTGCGCGAGTTCAGTTGATGTCCATTCGGCAAAGATCGCGATCGCGGTTAAAAGCTCAAGAGTGGCTTGCATGGCCGATGATTAGATTACAAGTTTCACCCAAGATAGCCGTGAGGTGATGGGTCACAGGCAAGCTGTCGAGTCCCATGCCTGCACAGAGCAGCATCAGGTAAAAGATGGAATATTTAAACACCGATCGCGCCACTTGCAAATCAGAGGGAGCCTGCATCAATTGCCATGCTTTTTGGACGAAGATAGCGCCCAAAAGCAGGGCGATCGCGGCATACACTGCACCCATGACGTGCAGTGGATAAACCAGCAGCAGGGTAACGGGAATCAGCGCCAGCGTGTAGTAAAAGATTTGACGAGCAGTCGTTTCGTTCCCTTCAACCACGGGCAGCATGGGCACGCCCACCTTGGCATAGTCGTCGCGAATTAGCACAGCCAATGCCCAAAAATGGGGCGGAGTCCAGAAAAAGATAATGGCAAACAGCACCCAAGCTGCCCAGCTTAGGTCACCAGTCACGGCTGCCCAGCCAACGAGGGGCGGAATCGCTCCAGCCGCGCCACCAATCACAATATTCCAGGTGCTATGGCGCTTGAGCCAGTGGGTGTAGACCAACACGTAGAAGACAATTCCCGACATTGCCAGACAGGCGGCTAGCAAATTGGCAAAAACAGTGAGCAGCGTAAAAGAGGTGACGGCGAGGGCGATCGCAAAGATCAGCGCATGAAGCGGCTGCACTCGCCCCGATGGCAGCGGACGATGGCGGGTGCGCTCCATGATGTAGTCAATATCGCGATCGTAAAGGCAGTTGACCGTATTCGCTGCCCCAGAGGCAAAAGCGCCACTCGCGATCGTGACCAGCAGCAGCACCGGATCAACTTGTCCTTCTGCGGCGATCCACATGCCGCCTGCGGTGGTAATCAGCAACAGCAGGATAATCCGAGGCTTTGTAAGCTGATAGTAGCTTTGAATAACTTGAAGAATATTGTCGTGGTAGCGAGTGGTTGTAGAGAGCGTTTCTTGCATTTTCGAGTGTTCCTCACAAAATGATGTACCGATGCTATGGGTTTGATTCAGTTCATCGGTGATGCTGGGGGCTTAATTTAGACGATTAGCACATGGAATAAATTACAACTGCGGCGATTGACAGTACTAGGGCTTAAGCAGGCTGTCCATCGACTGGGGGAGCGATCGCCTGACTCAGGGATGCAGATTCACCCGGCACGTCTGCCATTGGAATGATTCCCCTAGTTGGGTTCGCACCATCTCGAAATGCCAACACCGTAAAGGTGACCAGCACTCCTAACAGCCCCGCCCCGATCGCCTGATGGGCAATGGTCAATGGTTCCACCTGTAACCGTAGCTTGAAAGTAGCAGTTCCTAAAGCAATTTGCAGCACCAACAAACTTCCGGCAAAATTGGCTAAGCGTCGCAAACTAGGGTGTAGGGCTGGAGTTCGCCATGCCCATATAGTCAAAGTCAGGGTTGCAAGCGTGGCAGGAATAACACCCACTAGATGACTATTCATCACGCCGCACAAAGTAGAATCGCTCAAGCATTGATGCAGCGCCCACTGAGAGCCAACAAGCGCTCCTAAAATGCTTTGGGCATAGACGCAAATTGCGGCGATCGCGGCGATCCAAGACAGTTTCCCCACTGTTCCCGTTCCTTGATAAGGCTGAAGCGCCACTCCCATCGACAGCAGGGTGACGAAAAACAGAAGCGCAGTGCCCAAGTGCGCGGTCACAATATCAAATCGCAGCAGTTCGGTGACGGTGAACGCCCCTAAAATGCCTTGAAAGACCACTAAAAACAGCGCCAGTAATGCGATCCAGGGTGCCCATTTAGGCAAATCGCGGCGATACCACCAGCAAAAGCCAACTAGAGCGATCGCAAAAAGCCCCATCGAAGAAGCCGTTAGCCGATGAAACCACTCCAGAAAAACCTGGAGATTCATCTGCTTTTGAGGCACCAGAACTCCATAGCAAAGTGGCCAATCAGGACACGCCAACCCGGCATTCATCACGCGGGTCGCACTTCCTAACGCCATCAAAAACAGCGTTTCACCTGCCATTCCCAGCACAAATCGACTAATCCATTCGCGAGGGCGAGAAGACTGGGTACCTGCTTGCTGGTGGAAGGTAATGTCAACCATGAGCTTTCAACCTCATTTTCAAAAAAACACGCTTCTTAAATTAATCCTGAGCGATCGCTCATCTCACAAACAGAGCGTTATCCTCATATTTAGTCAAGCTTCCATTTAGCCGAGCTTTTTTACACTGTCTATCACTCTAGTAAGTTCTATCACTGTAGTAAGTTTGTTTAACTTAACGCACAAGACTTAGCAATTTCTTCCGATTGGTCTTATGTTGCTTAAAAACGCACCTAAAGAATGTGTATTCAAAAACACTTTTTCACTCGCCGTGTAGAGAAATTCATTGTCAAAGAACAAGCAAACTCCTAAATTTAATTTGGAGGGGCTTATCTCCATCGAATGTCCATCTAAGGAGATACAAAGGAGATCCAAAATAATTCTTAAAGATAAATTTGCCTTCTGTAGAGATCTGGGTCTGCACAAAAGATAAAAAGTCGCTAAGTTGAAAGCGGGCAGATTGATCCAAGTTTATTTTTGTGAAAATCATCGCACCGGGTAGTGCAGCACACGAATTCTATTGAGACGTAGTTTACCTTGGTAAAAGAGCTGAGGAGTTTTTACGAGTAAAGTACCTAATAGTCGCGGTGAATTGTTGCTCCGGTTCAGTCTATTGACGGATAATCCAAGGCGATAGACACCGTGCCTTTCAACTGTTTTTACTCAATTTTTCTGCAAAAGAGTTTTGAAATTTAAGAATTATTCGTTTTTAGTTGGCTGTGTAAGAGGGAGAGATTTGTGGATATTCCAGGTTCAATTACAACATTGTTGATTGGTATTGCGTTGACAATTGTTAGTGTCTGGTATGGGCAAAACCATGGCTTAATGCCTGTGGCAGCGTCTACAGATGCTCCTTTGGTAGATGGGCTATTCGACATCATGATGACGATTGGAACCGGGCTATTTTTGCTTGTCCAAGGGGCACTGGTCTATTCGTTCTTTAAATTTCGGCGTAAACCTGGCGATGATACCGATGGACCTTACATTGAAGGCAATATTCCCCTAGAGATTTTGTGGACTTCGATTCCGGCGGTGATCGTGTTAGGAATTGCAGTTTACAGTTTTGACATTTATAACTCCATGGGCGGATTAGACCCGATGGATCATTCAGTCGCCCATCACAGCCAGCCTGCTACTGAAATGGCGAAAATGCCGGGTGCGGCGATCGCGGGAACATTGGCTGATGCAACTGGGGATACCGTGGCGGCACCTTCAGAACCCACAGCAACCCAAGACTCCATGCCTACCATGACTTCTGCCCCGGCAGAAATGACGATTCAAGCGGCTGGACTGCAATATGCCTGGATTTTTACCTACCCCGATAGCGGCGTGATTGCGGGTGAACTGCATGTTCCGGTCGGTACACGAATTAAGCTGGCGATTACTGCCAATGATGTGCTTCACGCTTTTTGGGTGCCAGAGTATCGCGTTAAGCAGGATGCGATCCCTGGTACACCCACAGAGCTTGCCTTTACGCCGTCTCGCATTGGCGAGTATCCAGTCATTTGTGCTGAGTTGTGTGGTCCTTACCACGGTGCCATGAAAACTAAAGTGATTGCGGAAAGCCCAGCAGATTTCAATGCCTGGATTGCCAGTCAGCAGGTTGCTAGTGCGGCAGGATTGGATGACGCGATCGCTCTTACAGCGGCTGCCGATAAGACTGTCGATCAATTTCTGGCACCCTTTGTTGATCCCCTCGGAGTGAATGCCGCCACCCTTCAGCAGCTTCATTCAGCCCATGCTCACCCCTCCGCTAGTTAGCCATTTATCCTGTTAAAGTTTTATGACTCAATTACTCCAAGACGAAGCGGCGAAAACCCCGCAGGTTCCCCCAGTCCCAGCAAAGCAGCGCGAATGGCTAAAATACTTTAGCTTCAGCACTGACCATAAAGTGATTGGCATTCAATACCTGGTCACTTCGTTCTTTTTCTATTTTGTGGGCGGTTTTTTAGCCACGCTCATTCGCACGGAACTCGCCACCCCGGAAGTCGATTTTGTCAGCCGAGAAACCTACAACGGCTTATTCACGGTTCATGCCACGGTGATGATTTTTCTGTGGATTGTGCCTGCGGCAACCGGAGCCTTTGGCAATTACCTGATTCCGCTGCTGGTTGGCGCACGAGATATGGCGTTCCCTAAGCTCAACGCCGTTGCCTTTTGGATGATTCCACCGGGCGGGATTTTGCTGTTGAGCAGCTTTTTTGTCGGCGCTCCCGGTGCTGGCTGGACTTCTTATCCACCATTAAGCCTGACTTATAACAAGCCGGGGGAAATGATTTGGATTTTGAGCCTGCTGATTTTAGGAACTTCCTCCATTTTGGGTGCGGTCAATTTTCTGGTGACGATCCTGAAAATGCGCGCCCCCGGCATGACCTTAAACAAAATGCCCTTGTTTTGTTGGGCAATGTTGGCAACTTCGGCGCTGATCTTGATTTCCACCCCCGTCTTGGCAGGGGCGCTAATTCTGCTGTCATTTGATCTGGTGGTGGGTACTGCTTTCTTCAACCCCACGGGCGGCGGCAATCCGGTGGTCTATCAACACATGTTCTGGTTTTACTCGCACCCCGCAGTCTATATCATGGTGCTGCCAGTGTTTGGGCTGATCTCAGAGATTTTGCCCGTTCACTCTCGTAAGCCGATTTTCGGATATAAGGCGATCGCCTACTCCAGTTTTGCCATTAGCTTTTTGGGCTTGATCGTCTGGGCACACCACATGTTTACCAGCGGGACTCCTCCCTGGCTGCGGATGTTTTTCATGATTAACACCATGATCATCGCCGTTCCTACGGGCATCAAAGTGTTTGGCTGGTTGGCGACGATTTGGGGCGGCAAGCTCAGGCTGAATAGCGCCATGCTGTTTGCGATGGGCTTCCTATCTATGTTTGTGATTGGCGGCATCAGCGGAGTCATGTTAGCTGCCGTGCCGTTTGACATTCACGTTCACG
>JBGTAZ010000065.1:0-38884 GCA_041749615.1 Leptolyngbyaceae cyanobacterium
CTTGCCTATCAGCCCGATGTGTTGGTGCTAGGAACGGCTCCTACTGGAGGCGCATTGCCTGACGAGTGGCGACAGGAAATTAAACAGGCACTTGCCGCTGGACTGTCGATCGCCAACGGACTCCATACCCAGCTTGCCAGCAATCCCGACTTTCAACCGCTGCGACCTAACCAATGGATTTGGGACATGCGCCAAGAGCCGCCCAACCTAACCATTGGCACGGGAAAAGCGCGATCGCTTGCCTGCCTGCGAGTGTTGACCGTGGGAACTGACATGGCGATCGGCAAAATGTCCACCAGTTTGCAGCTTCACCAAGCATCACTCAAACGAGGACTGCGCTCAAAATTTGTGGCAACCGGGCAAGCCGGAATGATGATTGCCGGGGATGGCGTAGCGCTGGATGCCGTGCGGGTCGATTTTGCCTCCGGTGCCGTGGAGCAGGTGGTGATGCGATCTGGCAACGACTATGACATTTTGCAGATTGAAGGGCAGGGTTCTCTGCTGAATCCGTCCTCTACTGCCACCTTGCCATTGATTCGAGGCAGTCAGCCGACTCACCTGATCTTGGTACATCGCGCCGGACAAACCCATCTCAGCCGCATTCCTGAAGTTCCCATTCCGCCCTTGCCCGAAGTCGCGCAGCTTTATGAAGCCGTCGCCAGAGCCGGAGGAGCATTTACGCCTGTGCCTGTCGCCGCGATCGCCCTGAATACGCATCATTTAGACGAACTTGCCGCCCATACCGCGATCGCTCAGGTAGAAACCGAGACAGGCTTACCCTGCACTGATCCAGTTCGTTTCGGAGCCGATACTTTGCTACAGGCAATTTTATAAATAAGGGGTTCGGAGTACGAGGTTCGGAGTACGAGGGGTAAGATTAAGCCATTTCTTGCATACCCCGAACTTTCCAAACTTCCTGAACTCCCTACCCCCTATCCCCCTGACTTCCGCACTCTTTAAAGAAAGTCCTGCAAAAAGGCAAAGGGATCATCTTCCCAGCAAGGTTCTGGTTGCAGCCGAATCAGCAGTTGAACTACGTCAGCTTCAATGGCACCCATCTTATCGGTTAAAAATAATGCTGATAGGGCGCTCAAGTCCCTATCTCTCAAAGGAGAAAGGGGCGCAGCAAAGTTTCCTACAGGCTGGGCAACATCGTAGGAGGCGATCGCTTCCTTGCGAATTGAGCCACTCCGTTGCTTTTGCTGTTCGCCTAAATAAGCGGTCTGACGTAGGGCTTGCAGTTCAGAAATATTGTCTTGCCGATCTAGGGGCGATCGCCGCTGGGATAGGGTTGCTACTCGGCGATCGACGATTGAAGAGGAGGAAAACTTAGCAGGCGATCGAGCTAAATCTACCTCACGTCGAACAATCCCCTGTTCAGTAAGAGTAGAACACTCGTTATTTGAATCAATCAACATGGCGCACGTCAACGACTCTGCACTTTTGCAGAATTAGCAGAAATTAGAATCCCCAATGAGATTATGGATAGTCCATAAAACTCATTAATCAGTCGTAGACGCACACCGATGATGACTATCTTCTCATTGTAGAAAAGAGTGTAAGGCTTTTGTGTTTGAGCTTACAATACTCAACATTGTTATGAATTACTTATGAATTAATAGTGCCTCAGCTTCTTGTCTCATGCCGCTTCAGAAAATCGCCCTGATGCCGAGTCTTCGCACTCTGCCACAAGCAGGAGTACCAATGAAAGTTGATTTAGAATTAGGCAAGCTTTTCCGGGAAAAGTAAATTGAAGGGAAAATTGCTAGAGTCTAACTGCCCGCTCTTAAATCTCGCTCTTAAATACTGATGCCAATTTAAATGGAGAATGCAAGAGATCTTAAGTTGAGACCGTGACTGAGTAAAGCTTCTACAATTCAAAACTCAAAATTCAAAACTCAAAACGGTATGAGTGTGCTATTTCCCAACAGAAAATTATCCAGTAATCATGCGGATATGTCTTCAGCGTATTCGCTCTACTTTAGAAAAGGGAGGCGCGATCGCCCAATGAATTGGCTGAATCAAACCCTCCTCAGACCTATTAAAAATAGATTGACTGCCGGGGTGAATTGCAGATACAAAACTGCGATTTAGACAGAAACGCTCTTGTGGGATGAAATTTTTACCTTGAATAGCTAGATATTGCAGATTATGTTTGACCTAAATTCCATAGCAGACTTTTCGCCAAATTTGCAAAGCGCTGCTGGTCATCCAACTGATTTAGAGCAGCGATTAGGACTGTATCAAGTTTTTCTCAAGCTGTATGAGCATCATCGCGAACTACTCGATGAAATCATTGAATTAGAGAACACAGACAATCGCCATCGTTTGCGGGGTGTCTGGCAATATGTGCAAGCCGTGATCAATGGTGATCAGGTTTACCTGATGACTAATTTGCTTCCGGATCAGACTCAAATCGTGACTCAATCAGAAAACTTATGGGTGATTGGGCGCGATCGCAAAGCAAGTTTGCCCATTCCAGATAAACGTCTTTCTCGCCGTCATGCGATCGTTCAGTATGTTGCCGAGAAAGGATTTTTTCTAATGGATTTGGACAGTACAAACGGCACTTTTGTAAATAGTGAACTCGTGCGTCGTCCTATTTTATTAAAAGACGGCGATCGCATTCGCTTAGGAAGTTTGTCGTTCGTTTTCTTTCTCTGCGAAAGTAGCCGCCATGCAGAACCCATTCCGCCAGATGTACTCTCTAGCATCAACCTGGTTCCATCCACCTCAAAAGCTCGCCCCCCTGAAGAATCACCAGCGATCGGTGCAACTGCGCTAGAAGCGCGCCCCCCCGATTGGGATGCTCCTCTACAGGGCGGCGAAAAAGAAACCTCCATGTTCCTCAAACCTTCTACCCGACAACGAGCAGAAGCACCCGCACCAAGCAACTCTCAACTTAGTTCTTCTCAACAAGCCGATATTCTGGATCGCTTCTTAAACCGTTAAAAAGCATCCAGCCAAGACTCAAAGTTTCATAGTTCATAGACTGAGATATCTAGAAAATAGTGGGTCAATCTCAGTCTATAAACCTTAGTCAAGCGCTATTCTGCCTCAAGTCCCTCTTCATCTTGATCCCCGTCTGCATCGGCATGTCCCACCGAATTAGCAGAAACCACCGCGCCTTTTTCGAGCTTTTGCCGGACTTCTAAGTCAACCTTTTTGGCAAACTCTGGATTTTCTTCCATATTTTTGATGGCATTATCCCGCCCTTGGGCAAGGTTGTCGCCGTTATAGCTATACCAGGCTCCTTTGCGAATAATCACGCCTGTTTCTTCTGCCAAGTCCACCAAGCAGCCCAGACTAGAAATCCCCTTGCCAAAAATAATGTCAAACTCGGCAATCCGGAATGGGGGTGCCACCTTGTTTTTCGCCACTTTCACCTTGGCGCGATTGCCATATTCATCCGTTCCTCTTTTCAAGGTTTGAATGCGGCGAATATCCAACCGAACCGATGCATAAAACTTGAGCGCCTGTCCGCCAGTGGTGACTTCTGGATTGCCATAGGTGACCCCAATTTTTTGGCGTAGCTGGTTTAGAAAAATTACTGTGCAACCCGATCGCCCCATATTTCCGGTGATTTTTCGTAGGGCTTGGCTCATTAACCGAGCCTGCAACCCCACATGGGTATCTCCCATTTCTCCTTCAATTTCGGCACGGGGCACCAACGCTGCCACCGAGTCAATCACAATAATATCCACCGCCGTAGAACGCACCAACTGATCCACAATTTCGAGACCTGCTTCACCTGTGTCGGGTTGAGACACTAGCAAATTGCCTATATCTACCCCCAAGGCGGCGGCATAGGTTGGGTCGAGGGCATGCTCGGCATCCACAAAGGCGGCGACCCCACCTGATTTTTGAACCTCAGCCAAGGCATGGAGCGCCAGCGTTGTTTTTCCAGAACTCTCAGGACCGTAGATTTCAATGATTCTACCTTTTGGCAATCCGCCCCCAAGCGCTAGATCTAAGGTTAGGGCACCGGTGGGAATTGTTTCAACTTTCATGCGCGTCGCATCGCCTAAGCGCATGATGCTGCCCTTCCCAAAGTTGCGCTCGATTTGTGAGACGACAAGGTTTAGAGCTTTTTGTTTCTCAGAAGCTTGCTTATCAGAAGCAGAGTTGTCAGTTTTACTAGCCATGGGCACCTCAACGCAGAGTTTGGTCAGAAGGAGTGGAGAAATCGGGCATGAAAGGACTTCTATTCTATGTCTGTTGCTTCAAAGAAGGAATCTAATGCAACACACTGTTCAATCTAGAGAAGTCTCGCTACCTTATAGGCAGTTGTTCGTTGTTACAGCAGATTTTTTTGACGGTTCATCTTTTTAAGCGCAGGCTATGACCTCCTTTTTTTCTGATCTGTTAGTTCCCGATACAGCATTATCTGTGGCTGGATTAACGACCTATATTCAAGCGCTGCTTGAGCAGGATACTGAGCTTCAGCAGGTTTGGGTTATCGGAGAAGTTTCTAGTGCGACTCAATATCGGAGCGGGTTGTTTTTTACGCTGCAAGATCCTGCTGAAAAGGCGGCGATTAGTTGCGTGGTTTGGAATAGCCAGATCGATCGCTTAACTAATGTGCCGACTCCAGGAGAACAATTCATTGTGTTGGGACGGATTCAGGTGCATCCGCAGCGGGGGCAGTATCAACTCATTGTGTGGCAGGTTTTGCCAGCAGGCGAGGGGCTACGGGCATTGCGCTATCGACAGTTGCGGCATCGCTTAGAAGCAGAGGGCTTGTTCGATGCTTCGCGGAAGCAGGCATTGCCCGCCCATCCTAGGGTGGTGGCAGTAGTCACTTCGCCTCAAGCAGCGGCGTGGGGAGACATTCAACGGACGCTACGGCGACGATATCCAGGTTTACATGTGTTGTTTTCTCCAGCGTTAGTTCAAGGGGATCAAGCGCCCGATTCGATCGCCAAAGCCATTCATCGGGTCAGCTTAGATGGTAGGGCGGATGTACTAATTCTATCACGCGGAGGCGGGGCAACGGAAGATATGGCGTGCTTTAATGATGAGCGCGTGGTGAGGGCGATCGCAGAGTGCTCAATTCCTATTATCGCGGGGATTGGGCATCAGCGAGATGAATCTCTGGCGGATCTGGTGGCAGATTGTTGTGCTCATACGCCGACAGCGGCAGCAGAGCAAGCGGTTCCTCAGTTGGCAGATTTGTATGCCCAGCATCAAGACCGCATGGTGACTTTGAATGATGCCCTTCAGTATCGACTGGAAGTCACCCGCGATCGCTTGCAACAATTACGAACTCGGCTACAGCAACTCAAATTAGACCGCAAATTAGCCCATGAAGTCCAAATGTTGGGTTGGATGCGGCAGCGATTAATCCAAAGTAATGAGGATAAGTTGCAGCAAGCGACCCAATACACCCAGCTTTTGCAGCAAAAATTGAACACCCTCGATCCACAAGCGGTGTTAAGGCGAGGCTATGCAGTGGCGCGAGCAGCGAACGGTGACATCGTGCGATCGACCGCTACATTAGCACTAGGGCAAGATCTGCTCATTCAACTAGCCGAAGGGCAGGCAACCGTTACTGTAAAAGAAATCCTAGAGGCTTCATCCTAATAAATTCCCACAATCCTAAAATAGTTGCGTAAAACGAAGTTGACGCGATGTAAACCATCCCGGTTGTCCTCACCCTAAATCCCGTTCCCAAGTCATACCAATTTGAAATTGAAACGCGACAGATGATCTGCTGGAAGCGGCAATGTTTCTTTGTCTTGCAACTCAAAATATCTCCTACGGAGACGCTACGCGAACAAAATTCAAAACTCAAAACGGTATTACTTCCCGCAGGGTATGCCACGCCCTACCACCACCGATTAATTTAGGAGATTGAAATGGATACCAGAGAAATTAAGCAAGAAGCCAACAGCTTGTATGCAGAAGTTCTACCCTTGCTGAAAACTAACAAAGAATATGAACACTTCCTGCTAACAGACTTAGCCCAAATTGTGTTGATTTGCGGACGTAGTAACAACGAAATTACCGCCAATGAATTATTAGGATTTATCACAATTTATGCCTTAATTAAGCAAGATAAAGAGCGACTAAAAGCAGTCTTTGATCAGTGGGAGTTTTTGCCAGATGTGCGGCTGAAATACCAGAAAGAAGCTCTAAAAGTCTTGTTAGAACTGCAAAAGGACTCACCTCAAAAAAATCAGCTTTTCTTCCCCTTGCTGTTAAAGAAAATGGATGAGGAAAAAGGCACAGACTTTCTGAATAAAACGGTGAATAGTTTTTATCGGTTTGCTCAATCAGTTGTCAAAGCAGACGGCAACATTACCTTAGAAGAAGCAGGAGCATTAGCCACAATTTGGCAATTGCTACACACCTACGAAAATTCTTCAGACGAGATCGCGGGTGCTGCTAAACTGCCACAATCAGAAATGGCTGCTACCGAGGAACCAGAAAGCTTAGAGAAAGTTTTAGACGAACTCAATCAATTGGTTGGAATGACCAATATTAAAGAAGAAATTCGCACATTAACCAATTTTTTGAAAGTGCAAAAAGTTCGTACAGAGCGTGGCTTAGCAAATACTTCAGTGTCTCTACATTCTGTATTTTCTGGACCACCGGGAACCGGAAAAACGACCGTTGCTCGATTAACAGGTCGAATTTTCAAAGCATTAGGATTTCTCACCAAAGGGCATTTAGTTGAAACCGATCGCGCTGGCATGGTAGCAGAATTTATCGGCGGCACGGCTAAAAAAGTAGATGAGAAAGTCACTTCTGCTTTGGATGGAGTGTTGTTTGTGGATGAAGCCTATGCTCTTATTCCAGCAGATAGCTCTCGCGATTTTGGGCAAGAGGCGGTAGATGTGTTGCTGAAACGGATGGAAGATTATCGCATCCGTTTAGTCGTGATAGCCGCCGGATATACCGATGAAATGGCTCGATTTGTTGAATCGAATCCTGGGTTGAAATCGCGGTTTAATCGCTATTTTTATTTCAATGATTATACGCCCGATGAACTGGTTGCCATCTTCAAAAAAATGTGCCAAGACAGCCATTTTTCGCCGACGGAAGAAGCGAATCAAAAATTGAAACTATTGCTAACTGAACTCTATGAAAATCGCGATCGCACCTTTGGCAATGGGCGATTAGTCCGAAATTTATTTGAAAAAACAATTGAACAACAGGCAAATCGTTTAGCTGTAATTAACACGTTAACCGATGAAATTTTGACCACGATTTTGCCAGAAGACATTCCAGCAGCAAATGTAGTAGACCCCAGACAGGCGATGCGCGCCCCCGTTCCCATCACAAAAGACGCTGATAGTTCGGTTGCAGAGACTTCAACATCCAGTCCGGACGCAATGCTAGACCAGTTAACAACGTTGATGATGCAATCGCTCAAACCCATGGGAGTGACTGCCAAATTGCGAATGACGGGCGATCGCCTCCAGGTCATTTTTGAAGCCGATCCCGCTCCTGATCCCGTGGAAATGTCCGCCTTAACCGTAAGCTTGCTCAAACGAGTGCCCTGGCAATCCATTAGCCAGATTCAGCTTTACGGGCGGCTCCCCAGCGCCGACTTCCCCGATTGGAACCGCGAATTTGATCTCAATGAAGACCCCTAAACCGTTCAGCTTCTAAAAAACTTGTCAGCATAGCTGGCTACCTGGTTAAGATTGCTGCTAGGTTCAAATAGCATAGAACTGAACCTCCACAAAGGCTGATGCCATGACTCCACAACTGGAAGCGGCGATCGCTGCTATTCAACCGCTCTCACTCACAGAGCGCCAACAACTGCTCCAAATTCTGATTCAAAGCGAGCCATCCCCAAGTTCCCAAACTGACCTCAGAAAATTCAGTGCCCAATTTTGGCAGGGCACCACGCTCCAACAGTTACTCGCCACCCAAAACCCTACAACTGTTGATGATCTCAAGGATCTCGCTGCTGATTTGTTTCTTGCAGAAGACTCCATTGAGGACTTCCTTACCTTCTTGCGCCAACAGCGCCAAGCAGCAATTTGACTAAACTTCCATGAGTCTTCTCCTGATCGATACTGACATTGCTTCCTTTATCTTTAAAGGCAGTGATTATGTTGACCCTTACGCACCACTTTTGAGCAATCATGAGTTGGCACTTTCGTTTATGACTGTTGCTGAACTTTTTCAATGGGCAATCCTACGTCAGTGGGGCGATCGTCGCTTCGCACAGCTAGAGCAATCTCTATCAAATTATCTTGTCATTCCCACCGATCAACCCCTTTGTTGCAATGGGCAAAAGTTCGTGCTGATAGAAAATACGTTGGACGACCTATTTCACCTCAAGATGCTTGGATTGCAGCAACGGCTCTACGCCATGACTTGCCACTCGTTACTCAAAACATCAAAGATTTCTGCGAAATTCCCAACCTACGGCTCATCACCCCTGAATCCTAACGAGGGCGATCGCTCAACGCAGACTTCCCCGATTGGAACCGCGAATTTGATTTCAACGAAGACTGGGCAACGCCACATTGCTTCATAAGAGTGTTGATTGCTACTCGCTTTATGTCCCTAATGTAAAACAGCTTGCAAGTTCAAAGCTCAGATGAAGATTGTGGCGATCGCACTGTGCAACTGACAGCAATCTTGTGAAGACTAATGATGCGCGCCGCGCGCCCCAGGCTAAATCATTTCTAACTTTTGGAGAACCTCATGAGTACCCCCTCTCTCATCCCTGTAATTTTGGCAGGTGGCAAAGGTGAGCGCTTCTGGCCACTCAGTCGTCGCAGTCGCCCCAAACAGTTTCTCAGCTTGGATGGCAGCGGCAAGAGCTTATTGCAGTCAACCGCCGATCGCTTACTTGAAATGGCTGGCAGTTGGGATGCGGTTTGGGTGGTAACCGCCTCTCACCTGGCGGACTTGGTAAGAGAACAGTTGCCCCAAATGCCAGAAAGCAACTTGTTGATCGAACCCGAAGGGCGAGATACTGCCCCTGCGCTTGCTTGGAGTACCTTAGAAATTGCTCGACGGCATGGCAATGATGCGGTGGTGGGGTTCTTTCCAGCGGATCACTGGATCGCCGATGAAGCAGCTTTTCGGGCGACTCTCGCGGCGGCGGCGGAACTGGCTGTGAAGCAACCCGCGATCGTTACGTTAGGAATCGCCCCAACCTATCCAGCAACAGGCTATGGCTACATTCAACAAGGCGAGAAGCAGGGAGTTTATGGAGGCGATCGCGCCACCACGGAGGCTGGTTTTGCCGCTTATCGAGTCGATCGCTTCACCGAAAAACCCGATCGCGCCACAGCCGAAGATTTTTTGGCAACCGGCAAATTTAGCTGGAACAGCGGCATGTTCGTCTTCCGCGCTGGCGTAGCCTTAGATGAACTGCGAATCCATGCACCCGAAATTTTGTCTCCTTTGGAAGAAAGCGGCGTGGCGATCTATCCCATTCTGCCCAAGAAAAGTATTGACTACGCCCTGATGGAGAAAACCCAACAGGCATACGTGTTGCCCGTGTCCTTTGGATGGGATGACTTGGGGGATTGGAACGCGATCGATCGCCTAATGAAAAGCGATAAACCCAACGTAGAACTCGCAACCCATGTTGGCTTAGATACCCAGGGCGCTCTGCTCTATGCCTCCGATCCAGAAGAAGTCATCGTCACTTTGGGTCTAGAAGATGTCGTGGTCGTGCGAGACGGGAAAGTGACGCTGATTGTGAAGAAAGACCGCACCCAGGACATTAAACAAGTGTTGAAAGAAATTCAAGCAAACCCTGATATGCAAGGGCTGCTGTAGAGATTAGGGGTTGGGAATTAAGAGCTAGCTGCATCTCTATTTTCTTGTTTATCATTCTTCAAATTCCTCAAATAGCTCTGTTAAAACTACGTTAGAGAAGAGGAAGCCTTCAAGGTTCGTAAGCTTGATTCTTTCGCTGTCCGCCCTCTCAATCGCACTTTCTGGCTCAACGGCGACCCATCCCGTTTTGCGGTAAGGCTGCAAACGCTGCCAGACTCGCGCGATCGCTGCTTCCCCAAACTGCTCCAACAAGGGCGAGATCGCCAATCCCTCCTGCAATCGCAAACCCAGCATCAACGTGTCCAGCAGCAAATCTAGATTTCCGTTCTCCTCCCTTGCCTCTTGCCCCTTGCCCCTTGCCCCTTTTTCCACCCACTCATAATATTCCCCAGTTTTCCGGGGACGGGCAACGCGATCGCCTGCAACATAGCTAGTTGCGCCCATGCCGAATCCATAAAACGGACGATTTTCCCAATAGACGCGGTTATGGCGGCATTGGTAGCCCGGTTTAGCATAGTTTGAAATTTCGTAGTGGTCGTAGCCTGGGTTGGTTAAGGCTCGGTGCGCCATGCGATACATCTCAGCGGTGGTTTCATCGGAGGGCAGCGGTTTGATGCCGGGTTTATATTGCCGACCAAAGGCGGTGACCGACTCCACGGTCAGGTCATAGCAGGAGAGATGGGTGGGAGCAAGGGCGATCGCCTTCTCCAGCGATGTTTCCCAATCTGCCAAGGTTTGATGGGGCAGTCCAGAAATCAAATCCAGGCTGATGTTGGTGAATCCGGCAGCGTGAATGCAGTCGATCGCGCTGTAAATCTCTTCTACAGTGTGCGATCGCCCAGCGGCTTGCAGCAACTTTTCTTGAAATGCCTGAACTCCCACGCTGACCCGGTTCACTCCGGCGGTGCGATAGCCTTCAATTTGCGCTTGGTCGAATGTCCCCGGATCGATTTCCATGGAAATTTCTGCATCTGCTGCAATCCCAAAGCGCTGGTCCAGCG
The DNA here is from genome assembly GCA_041749615.1 of Leptolyngbyaceae cyanobacterium. Lineage (GTDB taxonomy): Bacteria > Cyanobacteriota > Cyanobacteriia > Leptolyngbyales > Leptolyngbyaceae > ULC077BIN1. Next base: position 10,758 of record JBGTAZ010000065.1, read on the forward strand.
TTTGCAAAATGCGATGGACTTGGTTAACTGCCAGCAAGGAGGGCGTACCCCCCCCAAAAAAGACGGTGGTGAGTGGCTTGATAGGGACAGATAAATCAGGTGCTTGCTGCCGAATTTCTTGGCACAAAAATTCCACATATCGCGCGATCGTGCCGGAATTGCTGCCATTGATGCGATCGCCCGTTACAGGATTTTTATCGCCCACCACCGATACCGGAAAATCGCAGTAGTAGCATCGTCGCCGACAGAACGGAATATGGATGTAAGCAGCTAGCATACTTTTGTCATAATGAGAACAGATGTGGAGCGTATAATGAAATATGTCAGCTTGTCAGCGAAGTCAGAATCGTTGTCCGTTCTTTTCCATCTATCCTCTATCATGAGCAGATATCATGGGCAGATTGGCACACAGCCCAGCTTGGCATTTCCTTGAGCCTTTTGGCATGAGGACCCGTCCTCTAACACACTTGAATCTATGCTAGATGCAATCATAATCATTTCATTCATGCTGGCAGGGGCAGGAATTGGCTTCTCTGGCGTTGAAGACCTGCCTGCTAATGTTTTGCAGCAAGTGTCAAATGAGGGCGCACTCCAATTTGTGGTTGCTGCCTTTGGAGCGCTGATTGGGCTGGTTGTTGGCTTTGCAGTGCAAACCGGGTTTCGGCGGTTAGAGCGTCGAGTACGCGCCATGCCTGTGGATGTGCTGTTGAGTCGGGCGATCGGCTTGGTGCTGGGCTTACTGGTGGCGAATTTGCTGCTAGCGCCCACGTTTTTGCTGCCGATCCCGCCAGAATTTTCGTTTATTAAGCCGCTAATTGCAGTAGTGGGGAGCCTCCTGTTTGCGGTGTCGGGCACGTCTTTGGCAGATACTCATGGGCGAGCGCTGCTAAGGCTGATCAATCCCAACTCGGTTGAAACTTTGCTGTTTGCAGAAGGCACCTTGAAGCCTGCTTCGACTAAATTACTGGATACCAGTTGTATCATTGATGGTCGGATCGAAGAGTTGCTGGCAACCGGGTTTTTAGAAGGGCAACTGCTCGTACCTCAGTTTATTTTGCAGGAGTTGCAGCAAGTTGCCGATGCTTCTAATGATCAAAAACGGGTGCGGGGTCGGCGGGGTCTGGATATTCTGAACCGGATGCGAGAAGCGTATCCAGATCGCATTGTGATTAATTCTGCTGATTATGACGACGTGCCGATGGTGGATGCCAAACTGGTGCGGCTGGCGCAAGAAATTAACGGCACGTTGTTGACGACGGATTACAACCTGAGCAAAGTTGCCAGTGTGCAAAAAGTTCAGGTTTTGAATGTAAATGATCTGACTCAAGCGGTGCGTCCTAGCTATTTGCCAGGGGACAGTATTGACCTGAAGATTTTGAAAGAGGGCAAAGAACCAACTCAAGGGATCGGCTACCTAGATGACGGTACGATGGTCGTTGTTGAAGAAGGGCGCAGCTATTTGGGTGGCGGGGAAGTTCAAGTCATCGTCACCAGTGCGTTGCAAACTTCAGCAGGACGAATGATTTTTGCTCGTCCCAAAGCATCGTTGGTGGCATAAAAGTGAGTCGGCGGATGCGGGAAAAGCACTGCGATCGCTGTATTCAGCAATCCTCTGTTCTCTATCGCATTCAGCAAGATGATACGAAAGTTTGGGTGTTTGTCTGCCCCACCTGCTGGGAAATCGTGAGCCAAAATAATCCGTTTTACGTTTACGGCGGCACCTGGAAAGCGAAGAAGCCATAGGTGCTTTGACTCCGCACTTTTAACTCCGAACTCCGCACTTTTAACTCCGAACTCTGAACTTCGCACCCAGTTATTCTGCCTGAAGCGTTGTTTTAGACACCATGCGGGTTTTTTTGCGATCGCCTTCCGATAATCCTTCACCCGATTGCAGCCGCGTGGCGTTTTGTTGCAGAACCGTGGCGGCTCCTTCATCGCCCATTTGCAACGCAGTTTTGGCGGCAGTTTGCATCATCGTTGCCGCACCTGCCATATCGCCTTGCTGAAGCTTGGTTTCCGCAATTTTGGTTTGTCGATATTTTGCTAATGCCAGGATGTGTTGCTGCACGTCAGGATGAGGACTGGGCTGAAAGTCGCTGAGGTAGTCGGCATAAACCGGAATTTTTTCGGAGAGCAACCCTTCAGCGTTCGTCGCGGGATCATCGTAGCGAATCTGTGCCTGAGCGATCGCTTGCGATCCTGCCGCCATCTGATTCAGATACAAGTTCGCCAAAACAATTCTAGGCACTTCTACCATCAGATCTCCCAGCCGCACAACGAACTGGGAGCCTTCTTGCAACACCGTTAGCTCAATCGTGTCGGGTGCCACTTGAGAAATGGGCTTTAGCTCTGCCAATCGCACGCCGGGGGCGAGAGACAACAATAAATGGGCGTTGGTTAACCCAATGGATTGCACCCGGTTTAGCAGCCGACTAAATTCTGCCACGGCTTCTTCTGGAGTTTGAATGTAAGACATGGCCCCCCCACCCGCATCGGCAATGCTTTCCAAGACATCTTGATTCCAAGCATCGCCTAAGCCGAGGGTGTTAATGGTGAGGTTATAACCCGTCGCCAATTTGGCTAATTTTAAGCAGCGATCGTTGTCGCCATGCTCATTTTCGCCATCGGTGAGTAAAAATGCCTGGGAGATGGTGCCCTGCTTGCCTTTTGCCATTTCTTCCACGCCGAGCCGCAACCCTTCATCGATCGCCGTTCCCCCGCCTGCCTTCAGTTGATTAATTTGCAGTTTCAAACTGGCAGGGTTCTCCACCACTTGGTTTGGCACCAGCACCTTTGCTTTGTGGTCAAACCCAATGATGGTAATGCGATCACCCAGCGACAACCGATCCACCAATCGCTGTGCCGCTTGCCGAATTGTATCGATTGGTCGTCCGCTCATGGAACCACTGTGATCCAAAATCAAGCAGAGATTCAGCGGTGCCGTGTGGCTAAATGCATCCGCGATTCCCGCCGGGAGTCCTGTGGAAAACTGCGCTAACGTTTCACGAATCGCCGACATCGAAACCGATAGCTGGCGCTGACTTAGGGGCTGAGCCGTATCCACACTGGCATCACTCAAGGCAACCTGCAAACCAACTCTCATCATGACGAATTATCCTGTCGCAGCGTTAGATAGAACAAGGGTCGAGCTTAAAGGCTGGAATTAGGAGCCATGAGGAGCGTCCAACGAGCAAAATCTCAATCTCATACTCCAGCATAGGCGAAATGCTGGAATAGCGACTGTCACGCTACTATAAATAAACAGTGCCGTTCTCCTAGGCAAAACATTTCAGGCGATACGCTGCTATGACATCATCCATTCAAGCTGCTCAGTCTCCCTACTATGGCGGAGACTCCTACATGCGGACTCCCCCGCCAGATATGCCATCGCTCCTATTGAAGGAGCGCATCATTTACCTAGGATTGCCCCTTTTCTCATCCGATGATGTGAAGCGGCGAGTTGGGATTGATGTAACCGAATTGATCATTGCTCAACTGCTTTATCTTCAATTTGAAGATCCAGAAAAGCCGATTCGGTTTTATATTAACTCCACTGGCACCTCCTGGTACGATGGCGACGCGATCGGCTATGAAACCGAAGCCTTCGCCATTTGCGACACCCTCAGCTACATCAAACCACCCGTACACACCATTTGTATTGGTCAAGCCTTAGGCACCGCAGCCATCATTCTGTCTTCCGGTGCCAAAGGATTTCGTGCTAGCCTTCCCCATGCGTCCATTGTCTTAAACCAACCGCGCACAGGCACTCAAGGTCAGGCAACCGATATTCAAATTCGGGCAAAAGAAGTGCTAGCAAACAAGCAATCCATGCTGGATATCTTGGCTAAAACCACTGGGCAATCTCCTGAGAAGCTGGCGAAAGACACCGATCGAATGCTTTACATGACTCCGCACCAAGCAGTGGAGTATGGGCTGATTGATCGAGTTTTAGAAAGCACCAAAGAAGCACCCAAAGAAGTGCTTGCTGCTGCCAGTTAGCATTCCCAAGTAATTTCTCTTATTCAAATTCAAAGGAGTATCTCTTATGCCTATCGGCATCCCCAGTGTTCCCTATCGTCTACCTGGTAGCACTTACGAGCGTTGGATTGATATTTACACCCGGCTCAACCAAGAACGGATTATTTTCTTAGGGCAAGAGGTCACGGATTCCCTGGCAAATTCCACGATTGCAGCGATGCTCTACTTGGATTCAGACGATCAAAACAAGCCCATTTACCTCTACATCAACTCTCCAGGGGGTTCGGTGACTGCTGGCATGGCAATTTATGACACCATGCAGCACATCAAATCCGAAGTGGTCACGATTTGTGTGGGCTTAGCGGCATCCATGGGAGCCTTTTTGCTGACCGCAGGTAGCAAAGGTAAAAGATTGGCGTTGCCTCACGCACGAATTATGATTCACCAACCCTTGGGTGGCACCGGACGGCGGCAAGCGACTGACATTGAAATTGAAGCGAAGGAAATTTTGCGGATTCGTCACGAACTTAACGGTTTGATGGCTGAGCGGACGGGGCAAACGATCGAAAAAATCCAAAAGGATACCGATCGCGATTACTTTATGTCTGCTCAAGAAGCAAAAGAATACGGCTTAATTGATAGCGTGATTGAAGCGGTTCATTAGGAACTATCTTCAAGTTCTTGTCACTAAGTTGCCTCAGCAATGGCAGAATGCTTATTATTTTGCTGTTGCTGAGCTTGATGAATTCCGCAGAATGCTATCGATTGCTTGGACTGTCCGGTGAGGCTTCCTTTGAGGATGTCAAAGCTGCCTATCGAAGTTTGGCAAGAAAATATCATCCCGATGTTAGTTCTGGCGATCAACGAGCTAAGGATAAGTTCATTGAAGCAACGATTGCCTATAAATGGTTGCTGAACAGCTTGCCGCGTCAAGTCAACCAACGGCAGCCTGTACCGACCTGCCAACCAGAGCAGCCCACCTCGACAAGGAAGGCGAGTTCTGTCAAGCAACCTAAACCATCGGTGCAAGTTCAGGTGAACCCATCGCTGTCTCCTTTAGAGCAGCAGTTAAAGGCGAGTTCCTATCAACAGCTACAGCAACTTCTGAGAACCCAAAAATTTCCCAGGGCGATCGCCCTTGTCGAAAGCTTGGCTCAACGGATGTCCCGCGATCCAGAAGTAATTCAATGGCAGGCGATCGTCTACCAACAGTGGGGGCGTTTTTTAATTCGAGACCATCAGATTGACAAAGCCCGAATTTATTTGAGAAAGGCTCTACAGACTGATCCACATAACCGTTCTCTGTGGGCAGAAGTTGAGAAAGACTTTCGCTATATTGAGCAAATAACTTAAGAAAAAACACTGAATCCTGATTCTATTGACTCCTCATAGACCCCACAAAATGGCAAAACTTCCTTCTACAGGTGCATTTTTAAAGGGACTTTGATATAGTTTAAATGAAGGGATGCAATTGAGAACTAACTTTGGTTCTACGCTTTGAGACGTGCTTCTCACATAATCTCTCTAATATTTCTTTAGATTAAGCTCATAAAACTAAATTACCTAAGAACTTTGGTAGATCTCTTTGTAGAGTTTACAAACTTGATATTTCTTTTGGTTTATTGCTAATACGGCACTTGATTTTCGAGTGGTTCGTTTGACCTGTTGAATATTGCAGGGTTTTTTGAGTGGTAGCTATTTCTTCTCATTCAGTGAAGCGAAGTTGGAACACGATTAGCTTTGCTTCAACGCTGTATTTAGTCCCCATTTTGGAGTTGCTGCTAGCAGAAATTCCATCTCAGTGGCGACCAGAGGTGAAACTTGGGTTGCAAGAGGCTTTGGTGAATGCAGCGAAGCACGGAAACAAGCTAGACCCAGGCAAAACCGTCTTAGTTCGGTTTTCGATTATTATCGATCAATATTGGTGGATTATTTCGGATGAGGGGACTGGGTTTAGACCGCCCCCAGCTTGGGAGATTGGGTTAGATCAAAGCTTAGCTTGTCAAGAGCGAGAATGTGGTCGTGGTCTTTATATTCTTCACCAAGTTTTTGATAAAGTGCAGTGGAATCACCAAGGGACGGAACTTCGCTTATGTAAGCAAGTAAAGAATCTATCCAAGATGCCAATGCTTCCTTAAATTTAGAGAGGCGCTATTTGTCACTTGGAATAGGATACTGTTTGTGACTAGGAATTAGCTTTTTTTGTAGAGAGCGTTGATTCCATGAAGTGGTAGGGCGGCAAGGCTGTTTCAACCGAAAATTGGTAAAGCGTGCAATAGGCTTGCACTGCTTGGGTGACAGCTTGAATCGTTCCATTGCCGGTCTGCTTTGCGAGTAAGAAGAGCGTTTTTTCAGTCGTGGCAGTCTCAGTGGATAAGATCACTGGGCAGATTTGATTGATTGTTTCTAGCAGTTGTTCAAATTGATCGAACTGCAATTGGTGCTGTTCTTGTTGCGTTTGTATTTGCTGCTTTTTGGCGAGAAAATAGTCTTTTCCTTTAAGCCCTGGTGGAATTGGGGTTTCTAAGATTTCTAAAGGAACGAGTTTCAAGCGATATTCGGCTTTGCCCTTGAAATACTTGAGGTAAGCGAGATAGCGGGCTTGATTGGTGTTTAGGTCGGCAATTAATTCTGCCTCTGGCAGAAAAGCACTGAATCGCAGCGGTAGAACAGTTGTTTGCAGAAATAGGGCGCGAATGATGCGATCGTGAGCCAAGATTGCTTCTAGAAGTAGCCCGTCATTCTGCTGTAAGATTTCTAGTTCAAGATTGGGTTCTACAACAATCGACAAAGCTCCATTGCTGACCAGTTTCAACGGTTCTAAGGTGCCTTCTGGTAGCGTTACAGCGGTTTCAGCGTTCACAATGACATAGGAATGCATTGGTCAGGTTGCTCATGAAGTGGGGCGAAAAAGGTGATTGTGTTCTGGATTGTATAAGCGCGATCGCGCTTGTGAAATGGCAGCAGTGGGGTCCTGACGGGCGATCGCGTTTGGCACAGTGGCAGCCGCTAAAGCAGGGCTGATAATATACATCGTTGTGCGAATCAAATTTTCTGCTTGGGTCACTTGTGCCATTTGGGACAACGGCACCAGCCAAATTTTCTCATCTTGCCACCCAATGCGAAAGCAAATCGCAACGGGAGTGTTTGCAGGATAGTGGTGCAGTAACCGTTGTTGCGCCTCCTCCACATGTCGAGCGCTCAGGTATAAGCAAAGACTCGCCTGATGGGCTGCCAAAGTGGTTAACTCTTCTGATTCTGGTACGTGAGTGCGTCCACTAATGCGGGTCAAAATGATACTTTGCACCACTCCTGGAACCGTTAGCTCCACTCGTAATTTTGCGGCGGCAGCTTGAAAGGCGCTAATTCCTGGGATGACTTCAAAGGGAATCTCGGCTTCTAAAAGAGCTTGCATTTGCTCTTGAACTGCTCCATACAAACAAGGATCGCCTGAGTGAAGCCGCACCACTGACTTCCCTGCCCGGACTCTCGCCACCATTAGCAGTAAGATTTCTTCTAAGGTTTTGTGTGCCGTCGGAATCACCTCTGCATTGGAGCGCACCGATCGCAACATCTGATCAGGCACCAGCGAGTCAGCAAATAAAATCACATCCGCTTGCGCCAATAGGCGGTGCGCTTTGACGGTCAGTAGCTCCGGGTCGCCCGGACCCGCGCCCACAATGTAAACGGCAGGTTGAATCACGGGCTGAGCAGGATTTTTTAACGGACTCGTCATAGGTTTTGCAATTTAAATTCCAATTGCTCCGGAGAGGAGGCTAATTCTTAGAAGAAAGAAGTGGTAGATGCACCCTGATTAAACCCTGGAGTTGATCTCTGGGGTTTTCTTTTTTTGCGTATCGGGTCAGCCTTGACTCTGCAAAAGATTGGCTCACGGCTCAATAGACTGAATTTTATTGGTTAGAATCACTCAGATCTGTTTTTTGAAGCGCCGCCGGCACCACATCGGGGAGCGATCGCCCCAGCATGTATAGCCAAATCAATCCCAACACTCCTAACGTAATTTCCACTAGGCTAATCACCTGAGCAATGCGAAGTGCGCCCAACATCAAGCTATCGGTTCGCAACCCTTCAATCCACAGCCGTCCGGAGCTATAAGCAGCCAAGTAAACCAAAAACAGCGTGCCTGTCTTGAGTTTAGGGTTGCCTTTTAAGTCTTTAAAAAACAACACCATTAACAGGGTGAAAACCATTAGATTCCACAGCGATTCATACAGGAACGTGGGGTGATAGTACTCCACAGTTTCCAAGCCCAGTGGACGGCGATCGCTCGGAATAAACAACTTCCACGGCAAATCTGTGGGGCTACCAAATGCCTCAGAGTTAAAGAAATTGCCCCAGCGTCCAATTGCCTGCCCCAAAATTAACGAAGGTGCAACCAAATCGGCTAGCTGCCAAAAAGAAACCTGCTTTAAGCGCGAAAAAATCAGTGCTGCCAATAACCCGCCCAAAATGGCTCCATGAATCGCAATCCCCCCGTTCCAAATCGCGATGATTTGTTCAGGATGGTTCGCATACTCTTGCCACTGAAACAGGACGTAATATAAGCGAGCGCTCGGAATCGCCGCAACGACCAACCAAATTGCCAGATCGGCGATTAACTCTGGATCGATTCGCCGCCGCCGCGCTAAATACTGAGATAGATTCACCCCGATCAACACCGCTGATGCAATCAGCAAGCCATACCAGCGAATTGAAAACCCAGTGCCCTGAAACAGCGGCAGTTCTGACCCTGGAGACGTAAATTGAAAAGCAGAAAGCAGCAAGGAAGAAACCAAGGGACGTTCTCCTAAGAACGATTGACAAGCCGACGGCTAGTAAGTCACCACCGTGCCACAAACTTGATTCTAAGTTGCTATGGGTGACTTTGGCGGAGACTCTTAACGCGATGTGCGACTTTCCTGAAACAATGCAAAGACAGCTCTCACCCTAGCCCTCTCCCGATGGGAGAGGGAACCGGAATCCCTGAAAGCTCATCTCCGCAGGGAGAGGGGTTTGGGGTGAGGGCGATTAGTTGCACATCGCGTCTCTTATGCACTTCTAAAGGTGCGATCGCGGTCAACCGTTTGAGGATACCCATAAAAAAGTGGGGCAGTCCTTCAGACTGTATCCCACTTATCCCCGCTAAGGATTAACTATTCCTGATGCTTATCTCGCGCTAGATGGACTAAAATGTGAAGCTATTAATGCGTTGGTCAGCTAAAAAGCACCTTTCTTGTTGAGAACCACTAACACTGTTTTTAGGATTAATTGAAGATCGTAAATAATTGACCATTTTGCCTGATAGGCTACGTCCATTTCCACGATCGCCTCAAAGTCCAACACCGTCGATCGCCCGTTTGCTTGCCATTCACCAGTGATTCCAGGCTTTACGTTCAATCGCTCCCAATGGTGCCGCTTGTATGCCATAACCTCATCAATCGTTGGCGGGTGGGTTCCCACCAAGCTCATGTCGCCTTTCAACACGTTCCAAAATTGAGGGAGTTCATCTAGGCTTGTTTTGCGTAAAAACCTGCCAATCCGAGTGACTCTAGGATCATTTCGATTTTTAAAGATGCCGCCTTTCGCCTCGTTATGAACGAGATGCTTTAACTTATCCGCATCCACAACCATGGAGCGAAATTTCCAAATCTTGAAGGTTTTACCTTGGTAGCCGCACCGAATTTGGCTATAAAAAAGTGGACCAGGGTTATCAAATTGGGTGGCGATCGCAACGGGGATCGTAACTATTGCGGTGATGATTAGCCCAATCAACACACCCGCAATATCAATAAATCGCTTAATGCTGCTCTGAACAGAAGGATGCACCACAGAAGGGCAGTCTTGAGCTTCCCGATTGAATGAAAGGGAAAAATGACTGGCTTGCTCTAACAGGGCGGATTTGACGGTGGAGGAGTTAGTAGTAATCACGGTCGATGCCTGAACAAGGAGAAAAAAATGACTTGCCTTAAGACAACCATACGTAATTACGCTGAGAGTACTGAGAAAAAGTTAAAGCATTTGCTTAATCTTTGAATTGGCTCCACATATTTAAAGTTCTGATGTTTTTTATCGCTAAATGAATCTTATTTTTGGTTCATATTTTATTTTTGGTTCAAATTTTTGGTTCAAGTTAAGGATGATTGGTTCAAGTTAAGGACGAACTGCCAAATCTAAGCTGTTTTTTGAAAACCCCGCGAAGATTTTGGGTAGATAGAGGCATCCTTTTTCACAATGAATGAGTGAACTAGGGCGCGATCGCGCCCCATCTGGTTTTGCAGATGACTGCATTTTTCCAGCCAGACGAGCTAAGTCAGCGCTGATATACCTCGCGACAATCGCCGCCCCATGACGATTCAAATGGCTAGGATCGGCAAAATACTTATTTGAATCCAGCTTTTGCTGTAAGCCAAGATCTTTGAATGTAAATCGCCGTGAGCGTTCAAGCCGATTCATTTCCCTGCGGAATTGCTCTTCATAGTCAAATCGAGCAGCATCCAAATAGGTTTGTGTGAGCGGCAGATTGACAAACACGAGCGGAATTTGCCGCTGATTCGCAAAATCAACCACGCGATCAAGTGCATTGATTTGTTTGCCAGCCAGGGTGAACCTGAGATAGTCGGCATCGTAGTAACCCGACACCCTGGAAAATCGCTGAAAGTAAGTTTGAGGGTTAAATTGCGTGTTAACCACTTGAAAGCCCAGCGTTTCAAAGGCTGGCATCGATCGCATCACTGGCGAGGGCGAAGGACTCCCGGAGCGGAGCGTCACTTTTGCACTTTGCTGGCATCGTGCGTCCTTGATTGCATTCACTGGGATCGCCTGGGCAGGAGTCGAGATGGATTTGGGTTGAGAGGTCAATTGCAGCGGCAGTGCATCCATGCAAATTTGCCCAACTTCTAACCCGCTCGGTTGCGGAATCGGAGGGCGGATTCCGGCGTTAAGGGCTTTATATCCTTGGGAGGCGCGAATTTTATTGAAGGTCTGGTCAATTCGACCGCTGTTGAAGGCGCGTGCCCCATCTGCCCAAACAATCAGGCGAGGCAGTTGCTCAGGAGTGAGTAATTGCCGCAGCAGCCAGTCTACAACCTGTGCGGTGGCACCATTGATGCCAAAGTTGAAGATTTTTAGGTTGGGATAGCCCTGTTTGGCGAGGGCATACTGAAGTGCGATTGGATCGACTCCTTGTAAGGCGCGAGAGCTACCCACAATCAAAATGTCGGGTTTGCCAAACTGGGCTAAGTAGTGGGTATAACGCTGGAGTTGGCGATCGAGTTGCTGGCTATTAAACGAAGGATATTGAGATGGCAATGAAGGGCTTTGGGCTGGATTGGGGAATCGCCCGGTCGTTGGCTCAATTTTAATTTCCACTACAATATCGCCGGGTGCTGGGGTTGCGGCTTTGGCACCGATCGCGATCGCACCTATCAGCACAGTGGCTAGCATGAGACTGAGCCTTGTCCGTTTGAGCCATCCCATATAAAACGTGAGAATGTATTTACTCAAGTCAACCATAGCGTTCTCTGACTATGCAATCGATCGCAATCAAAATTGCCTAAATCGCTCGTTTTCGCTGGGGTAGGCGACTCGCATTTTTGGCTTGCTGGATCGGCTGTTTGAGTCGGTGAGTGGCTTGAGGCACAGTACACCCTATGGGGATTTCAACCGTTTTAGGATAAATCTGCATTAGCTGAAAAAATCGTGAAAAGCTAAAGTTTCTAGGGTCCATCCGTTGCCCGGAGCGATCGACCAGCCGGTGAGTCGTAATTCGAGTATTGGGTACGCCCGTTTTAGAAATGACCCAGGCAAGGGATTGATACTGCTGAGTCGTATAGCCACTGTGGGTCGGGGCATTTGTGTTGCCATCGGGCGGGCTTTCCAGCGCAATATGATAGGCAAAATTATTTACCGATGGCGGAAATTTGGGATGGGTTTTAACGGCTTCTACGATTCCATTCGCTCCCACAAATATCGAATTGCCAGCCCCATACGCCCGTTTGTCGGGTGGAACGAGGTACAAAACTGTGCCATCTCGCTGAATCAAGGTGTGATAGCTTGCCTGGTCATTATCGTTGGAGTGCCGGGTGCGGAAGAAGTTTAAAGTGCCGCCCGCAGAACCCACTGTTTCATGGAGCACCACTATCGGCGGCAGGAGTGCAGGGTTGCCATTCACGTCTCTGAGATAGCGATCGCCATAGTTCGTGGGATCAATCAAAAAAACTGCTTCCTGTGGCGGATCGCTAACTGGGTCGCGCCCGGTCATGCTGGGCGGCTCACTGGGGGCGATGCGTGCAGCGTTAGGCGGACGACGAAAGCGTTCTAACTCCACTGATCCCAAAGGGCGCTGAGCCGTTGGGTTGGATGAATTGCGCGATCGAAACGCTTTACCCGATTCTGGCTGCAAGGCACAGGCTAAAGGGTCTACGGCTTGGCTAACTTGAGGAATTGCCGAGACCGCTTTTATTCGCTGACTCCTAACAGATCGAACCCTGGATAGAGGAAGTTGTTTTATCCGTGGCGGCTTCACGAGTGGCGGCTTCACCAGAGACGGCTTTACTAATGGTCTAATATCAACAGACTTGGCAGCAGTAGGAGATTCAAATTCAGTGCGTTGAACCTGTCCTTTTGCCACAGCGATCGCCAGTGTTACGGCACAAAGCGAGATTAGCAGGGGAACAGTGAACAGATTTCGCCTCATAAGATTTCGCCTCCCAACGGATCAATCCCCTCACAACCAACCGAAAAATTCTCTACTGGATACGATAGCGGTTCACTTATCAAATTGAAACATCCATGGAGTGTTAATTTTTGCATCCCTCTTCAGTGTTATTTGAGATACATTCCGATAATTTGTTTTCCCATAGGCTGGCAGAATATTACTTTTTAGGCTGTTCTTCAGCGCCCTGTTCTTTCTCACCGTGTTTGTGCCGTTAGGGTTAGATAAGTCATCAAGGAGACTTTTGTAGAGTGAGTAATCGATATATTTATGTTCCCCGCCGTCAGGTGATTCGAGGGCTTCTAGCAACAGCCGCATTTGGTGCAACTTCTAAGCTGTGGACGGGGTGTTCCTCTGCTCCAACCGATACTGCCAGCACGAGCAGTGGAGGCGCTAGCCCAGATGCCGGCAAGCCTATCACGATTGGTTTTATCTATAACGCGCCCAAAGATGACTACGGCTGGAACCAGGCTCACGCAGTTGGGGCTAAAGCGATCGCCGATCTGCCAGGTATCAAAATCATTGAGCAAGAGAGCGTTCCTGAAACCAAAGAGGTTCAGGAAGTCATGCGCAACATGATCGATCAAGATGGCGCAACCGTTATTATTCCGACTTCTTTTGGCTACTTTGATCCGCACGTATTAGAGGTTGCTAAATCTTATCCAGACGTGCAGTTTTTGCACTGTGGCACCCTTTGGAAAAAAGGCTTACCCAGCAATATCGGCAGCTTTTTTGCACTGGTCGATGAAGGACAGTATCTTGCTGGACGGGTTGCCGCCCAAGCGAGTAAAGCAGGCAAAATTGGTTTTGTGGGTGCAAAGCCGATCAATCCGGTGCTGCGGAACATCAATAGCTTCATGCTAGGGGCACGTAGCGTTAAGCCAGATATCAAAATGCAGGTGATTTTTACGGGCGATTGGTCACTGCCTGTGAAAGAAGCAGATGCTACCAACTCTCTTGCCGATCAAGGCTTTGATGTGATCGCGGTGCATGTCGATAGTCCTAAAGTGGTGATTGAAACGGCAGAGAAGCGCGGGTTATTGTCTAGCGGTTTTCACTCTGATCAGTCGGCTTTGGCACCCAAAGGCTATTTGACTGGCACGATCTATAACTGGGGCACGATTTATAAAAAGTATGCAGAGCTACTCAAAGCGGGTAAGACGCTGATGAATGGCGGCGTGCAGCCTCAATATATTGGCGGTATTGCAGACGACTACATTGGTCTGGCTACTTTTGGTCCAGCGGTGACTGAGCCGATTAAAAAAAATGTAGAGGCAGCCAAAGCCAAGCTGGTGGATGGGTCAGCGGTTGTTTATAAGGGTGCCATTAAAGATAATGCAGGCGCGGTTCAAATTCCCGCAGGCACGACCTATAAGGTGACGGCTCCTGAATTGACCAAAATGGATTGGTTGGCGGAAGGTGTTTCGGGGAAAACAAGCTGATATGGCACTGAGTCGTTCCAACTGGCGATCGCGATCGGAATCGGTCGTAATTCCGCTGGGGGCACTCCTAGTTGCCCTCGTTTTGTTCGGCATCTTCTGTATGTTTAATGGCATCTTCTGTATGCTTGTCGGCTGTAAGTTTGGCGGCGCAAATCCTTTTGCGGTTTACGGTGCGATCTTCAAAACTGCGTTTGGAAGCTGGAACGCTTTTCAAGGAACCTTGCTACGGGCTGCGCCATTGATGTTGACCGCGCTTTGCACTGCCCTCCCGGCGCGGTTGGGGTTGATGGTCATCGGCAACGAAGGTGCTTTGGTGTTGGGTGGATTGGGAGCAGCGGCAGCAGGATTAATGTTGTCTTATGGCAGCATTACGCCCTCTCCAACCCAACTGCAAACCACGCTGGGGTTTGCTCCAACTGTGGTGCAGCTTGGGATGGCGCTTGCCGGGATTATGGCTGGCGGCATTTGGATCGCGCTCGTCGGTGCCTTGCGCCATTATCGGGCGGTCAATGAAACGATCAGCAGTTTGCTAATGAACTACATTGCGATCGCCCTGCTCAATCACTTGGTCGAAGGTCCCTGGAAAGATCCTTCTTCGTTAAACAAGCCTTCTAGTTTTCCGATTCCAGAACTCTATCGTCTGGGCAACATTGGGTCTACACGGATTCACTATGGGCTGATTTATGGCTTAGTGGCTTGTGCGATCGCCTACTTTTTGATCCAGCACACCACGTTTGGGTTTGCCGCTCGAACGGCGGGTGGCAACGTCAAAGCGGCTCGGATTGCGGGATTGCCTGTCGGGCAACTCACTATCATCATTTGCTTCCTGGCTGGTTCCTGTGCAGGTTTGGCAGGCATGGTGGAAGTTGCAGCCGTGCAAGGTCAGGCAAATGCATCGATCGTGGCTGGCTATGGATATGCGGGTATTCTCGTTGCCTTCATTGCTCGATATAATCCCTTGGCGGCGGCGATCGTGGCGATTTTGCTAGGCGGCATCATCAACAGTGGCGGTGCACTCCAGCGATCGTTTGGGATGCCCGATGCCACAGTGCTTGTGTTTCAAGGACTCGTCTTTTTAGTGGTTCTATATAGTGAATCGCTCTACGGGCGCTTTAAAATCTTCAAGGAGCCAGAGATTCCCCTGACTCCACCTCCCCTGCCATCATCAGCGATGCCTGTCTAGCATTTTAGTGATTGGCTCAGGGTTCATTATTTCAATCAATTCAATCGAGTTCAGCAGTTTGATTGGGAGGTACTCGTTCGATGGCAGCAGAAGCACTGGGTTGGTTGGGGGTTCCACTGGGCATCTTGGCAGGTACGTTGCGGGGAAGCGCGCCTTTTCTGTTCGTCAGCTTGGGGGAATGCCTAACTGAAAAAAGCGGCAAAATTAATCTGGGATTGGAAGGAACGTTGCTCACAGGCGCGATGAGTGCTTATGCCATTTCCTACCTGGCATCTGATAAATGGGGCATTCCAACCACCATTTCTCCCTGGCTAGGGGTGCTGGCGGCGGGTTGCGCTGGCATGATTTTGGGCTTTATTCACGCTTGGCTATCTCAGCAACCCAAGGTAAATGATATTGCCGTGGGGATTGCCATGATTATTTTTGGCAGCGGCATTGCCTTCTATTTTGGCAAAGCGTTCATTCAACCGAAAGCGCCGCAGTTGCCCACGATCGATTTGGGTGGATGGAGTGCAATGCCCGCTCTCCAGTCTGCCCTCAAAATTAGTCCTCTATTTATTTTGGGGGTTGTGCTTGCCCCCTTGATGGCGTGGTTTTTTAAATCAACTCGCTGGGGCTTATTTGTGCGAGCGGTGGGCGACAGTCCCGATGCGGCTTTGGCAATGGGTGTTTCCATTAAGCGGGTGCGGATGCTTTGCATTATTGCTGGCAGTTTTTTGGCGGGAATCGGCGGAGCGTGTTTATCGCTTTACTATCCAGGACTGTGGTCAGAAAGCATTTCAAGCGGTCAGGGGTTGATGGCGGTGGCGCTGGTGATTTTTGCCCGTTGGAACCCGGTTCAGTGCCTCTGGGCATCGCTGTTTTTTGGTGGCGCTCAGGCGATCGGTCCAGCCTTGCAATCGGTTGGCGTGGATCAAGGGCGCTACCTGTTTAATGCAATGCCTTATATTTTGACCCTGCTGATTATGGTGATCACCTGTTCGCCTAAGAAGACGTTATCGGGAGCTCCGGGTGCGTTAGGCACCATTAATGGCTAGGGGCGATTTGCAAAACGATCCTACGGGAACCGCGATCGCACAGGTTGAACTCTAGAGATGTACGAAAAGCAATCGGAGATTTAAAATGGCAGAAGTTGCGAACCCCATTGATCAGGTTGATCAGGCTATGCCGACTATGATTCATGCCGCCGCTCCCCCAGATTTAGAAGTGGTCAATATGACCAAGCGATTTGGCAGTCTCGTCGCTTTGGATAATGTGTCGCTGCATCTCAAGCCTGCCACTTTTCATGCGCTGCTCGGCGAGAATGGTGCCGGAAAAAGCACTTTGGTGAAATGCATCATGGGCTTTTATCGTCCGACCCATGGTGATGTGCTGATCGATAAAAATTCTCGCGAAATTGATAGCCCTCGCGATGCTCAACGGTACGGCATCGGCATGGTTTATCAACATTTCACCTCTGTACCTGCCATGACCGTTGCCGAGAACCTGGTTTTGTCGAGGTTGGAAAGCCCTAGCGTGATCAATTGGAAGCAGGAAATGGAGCATCTGGCTGGCTTTATGGAAAGTTCGCCATTTAAGGTGCCTTTAGAGTTGCCGGTGGGTCAATTGGCGGCAGGACAAAAGCAAAAGCTAGAAATTTTGAAGCAGCTTTACCTGAAAAGCAAGATTTTAATTTTGGATGAACCAACCTCTGTGTTGACTCCCAGTGAAGCGGATGAAGTGCTGGGGTTGATTCGAGAACAGGTGACAGACGGCAAGTTAAGTGTGCTGATTATTAGCCACAAATTCCGGGAAGTGACGGCATTTTGCGACGAAATTACGGTGCTACGCAAAGGAAAGTTTGCCGGGACGGGCTTGGTCAAAGATCTGGCTGTCTCGGATATGGCTGAGATGATGATGGGTGAGAAGCGGGAGCCGACCCCCGTCGAAAAAACGGCTCAGGGTGAAATAGCGCCTGTGTTGCAAGTGCAAGAAATGCACGCCAACAAAGATAATGGCGTGGAAGCCGTTCAGGGATTAAGCCTGACAGTTAACAGCGGCGAAATTGTGGGCATTGCCGGAATTTCTGGCAATGGGCAGCGGGAATTTGTGGAGGTGTTGGCGGGACAGCGCCCTGCAACGGGCGGGCAGATTTTGGTGAATGGTGAAGCCTATGGGATGACCCGCGCTGAAATGTATAAACATCGGGTGTTTCTGCTGCCGGAAGAACCGCTGAAAAATGCCTGTGTTGCCCATATGAGTGTGGCGGAGAATTTGGCGCTGCGGACGTTCGATCGCCCCCCTCAATCGATGGGCGGCATTTTGGTTTTATTTAAAGCGATTCGCGAAATGGCGACGGGCTTAATTACCTCATTTAAGATTAAAACGCCCTCTCCCGAAACGCCCGTGGGGAATTTATCGGGAGGCAATGTGCAGCGAACAGTTCTAGCGAGAGAGCTATCCGCCGACCACATTAATTTGCTGATTGCGGCGAACCCGTGTTTTGGGCTGGATTTTGCCATGGTAGACACGATTCATACACAAATTCTGGCAGCCCGAAATCGGGGTGTGGCGGTGCTGTTGGTCAGTGAAGATCTGGACGAACTGCTGAAACTCAGCGATCGCATCCTGGTTATCAGCGAAGGAAATTTTACCTACGATAGTCCGATTGGGCAAGCAGACTTTAAGGCGATCGGTCAAGCAATGGCGGGGCATTAGGTTAGTTTTGAATGTTGAGTTTTGAGTTTTGAGTTTAGTCTCAAGCAATTGCTCAGGTGCAAAACTGAATCTTCTAATTGAGAATTCAAAACTCAAAATTGAGAATTTGACTGTCCTGGTTTTCTAATTGAAAATTCAAAACTTAAAATTGAGAATTTGACTTTATGACTATGATCGCCGCTCTTCCCTATGACTATGAGCTACCAGCATCCGGCAATGTTGCGCTGATTGTGATTGATATGCAGCGAGACTTTCTAGAGCTAGGAGGCTTTGGGGATGCGCTGGGGAATAATGTCAGTTTGCTACAGGCGATCGTGCCCACCCTCAAGTCTCTGCTCGAAGGGTTTCGCTCCATGGGATTGCCAGTAATCCACACGATCGAGTGCCATCAGCCCGATTTATCCGACTGCCCCCCTGCCAAACTCAAGCGCGGCAAGGGCGATCTAACGATTGGGAGTGAGGGCGGCATGGGGCGAATTTTGGTGAAGGGCGAACCGGGCAATGGCATTATTGCAGCACTTGCGCCTTTGCCAGGAGAATGGGTGATTCACAAGCCGGGTAAAGGTGCCTTTTATGCGACTAATCTTGACTCGATTTTGAAAGAGCAAGGGATTACCCACTTGTTTATTACCGGGGTGACTACGGAAGTCTGCGTGCAAACCACGATGCGAGAAGCGAACGATCGCGGCTACGAGTGCCTCATGGTAGAAGATTGCACCGAAAGCTACTTTCCTGAATTTAAGCAGGCAACCCTCGAAATGGTGAGAGCGCAAGGTGGCATTGTCGGCTGGACGGCGATCGCGGCAGAAGTGCTGAAGGGGTTAGAACAGTGGCAACTTGCTGAGGTATTAGTGTAAAAGTGGGGAAATATTGAAGCCGAGGATAAACCTATGACAGTCCGCCAACGACGTTACAGCAAAGAAGAATTAGCTCGGCGTGGGCAAGAACTCTATGAGTCTGGCATTCGGCAGCAAGTCGAGGCAGGCAACGAAGGCAAAATTGTGGCGATTGACATCGAAACCGAAGATTTTGAGGTCGATGAAAACGTGGTGCCCGCAACTAATCGACTATTTGAGCGACACCCTAATGCACAACCCTGGGTGATTCGGATTGGACATCGTGCCGTTGATCATTTTGGGGCACGAAGTCTGAAAAGAAATCCATGATGCAAGGGGTTGTGAATTTACAGCGTGAAGCCACTCTGACTGTAATTGTAGGTAACTCGAATCAGCAACTGCAAGCGATCGAAACGGTGATCGATACAGGATTTACAGGGTTTCTGTCTTTGCCCTCTGCAATCATTGCCACGCTAAATTTACCTTGGAGTGCATCTGACATTGTTACATTGGGCGATGGCAGCGAAACTCTGTTTGATTTGTACACGGGGGTTGTGATCTGGGATGGGCAGTACCACGATATTTATATTGCAGAATCAGAAACAGAACCTCTGCTTGGAATGGCGATGCTTTACGGTTATCGATTGCAGGTTGATGCGGTTGAGGGTGGTATCGTCAAAATCGAAGCTTTGTGATCATGGCTAAAAGCGATCGGTACGGTAGGGTCTGACAATATCGCAGACTTTTTGCATCATTCCCCACTCGTCATTCGTCATTCGTCACTCGCCACTCGCCACTCGCCACTCGCCACTCGTCATTATCACAAACGCTTTTCCCGTATAACTCCAGGCGATGTCGTCAGGATCGAGCGTTTGGCTCCACTCGCCGAAGTTTGTGCGCTCTTTATAGCGGCTGATGGTGCTGCTGCTGACTCCAAGGCGACGGGCGAGTTGCCTGCCAGAGAGGGATTGAGTCTCCGCTTCATCCATCCACTCCATGTAAGCATCCCAAAAGACCAGCAAGAGCGCGATCACCATCATGGCAACGATTTCGGGTCGCTGTAAAACCGTTTGTAGGGAGTTCCAATCTTCGTTTGCCGTGGCATCTATTTGGGGTTTTGGCTCAGCCTCTGCCATTCGTGTCGGTGCTGAGTGTTTCGTGGGCAGGCTGGACAGATCGATCATTGGCTTTGACAAGGTGCTGATCAAGGAAACGACAGGAGTTGCGTTAAAGGGGGCTTCGAGCGTTTGCGTCCACAACATCGCGCGATCGCCCTGCGGCTGGGCACTAATTTCTACCGTTGAAATTTCATCAATTGCCAATTCGCTGAACACTGCATAAACTAGCTGCACTGTAGTTTCCTGCTCAATCCTAGAAGCCGTTTCAATGAACACGGATAGGTAATCACCTAAACGGATGACGCTAGCAGTAGAGTCGTAGTGCTGAGGTAGGCGGTGGTTGAGAATCGCGGCGATCGCGGTAGGATCACCTTGCTTTGCCAGTTCTAACGGGTTTGCAGAAGACATAATCAGTCAAGTGTAAACTGTGAAGATGGGCGTTACCGGGAATTATAAGAGGGTTGGCAATCCATGGATAGTCAAATAAATAGTGAAAAACTCGCTCGTTACATCGAGGCAACCAATGGGATCTCCAAACCCTGGCTGCTGACCCAACTGCGCCTTGAAAAACTACAAGAAGAACGAGAGCATATGCCGGCAGAAGATTACGAAGCGGCGCTTAAGGATATTCACGCCGACCTAATGAATTTGGGAGAATGGTGGATTGGGCAAGAAGATGAGGTATTTGGTTAATCATGCCAAGACGCAAGATTTCGATGACGACTGAGCTAGACCTGAGCGATCCACAATACTATTTCAGCCGTGAACTGAGTTGGCTAGAGTTTAACAACCGGGTGCTGAATGAAGCGTTTGATCCGCGCACTCCATTATTAGAACGGCTGAAGTTTTTAGCGATTTTTAGCTCAAACCTAGATGAGTATTTTATGGTGCGGGTTGCTGCGCTAAAGCAACAAGTTGAGGCACAAGTGATCAAGCGATCGCCCGACGGACGCACCGCCCAAGAACAGCTTGACCTGATTCGGCAGCGCTTGCACCCGATGGTATCCCAAGCGCATCTTCATTTTGATCAAGCCCTGCGTCCGCCGCTGTCTTCCCATGGCGTGTACCTGCTCGATTACATCGATCTCAACCAAGAGCAGCGTGCCTATTTTAAGCAATACTTTGATGAGCAAATTTTTCCAGTCCTCACGCCGCTGGCGATCGATCCTAGCCATCCGTTTCCCTACATTTCTAACCTCAGCCTTAACCTTGCCGTGGTCATGAAAGAAGGGGAAGACAGCAAGGAATTGTTTGCGCGGGTGAAAGTGCCGAGAATCCTGCCTCGGTTTCTGCCCCTGCCCGAAAATCTCCGCCATCAGCAAAAAGATGTCGCTGCTATCTGGACGGGTGTGCCACTAGAGCAGGTGATCGCCCATAACCTGACGGCGCTGTTTCCCGGCATGGATATTCAGGAATATCATCCGTTTAGGGTCACCCGCGATAGTGATCTAGCCCTGGTAGAAGATGAGGCAGATGATTTGCTAGTCGCGATCGAACAAGAACTGCACAAGCGGCGGTTAGGGGGGTCTATCGTCCGCTTAGAAATTCATACCTCCATGCCCGAAGGGTTACGGGCAATGCTAATGGAGGAGATGGATTTAACGGATGTGGATGTTTATGAAGCCAGCGGGATTCTCTGTTTACGAGATTTGATCACGTTTTTAGAAATCCCCTTGCCCGATCTTAAAGATCTACCCTGCTATTCTTCTGTGCCTCAAGCCTTGCGCGACAGCAGCAAGAAAAGTTTAGATGGCATTGAGCCAGAAGATAATCTGTTTGCCATGATTCGCAAGCAAGATCTGATGGTGCATCATCCCTACCATTCGTTTTCGCGCACCGTTCAACGCTTCATCACTGAGGCTGCTGAAGATCCAGATGTACTCGCCATCAAAATGACCCTGTACCGCACCTCCGGGGATTCGCCGATTGTGGAGGCACTGATCACGGCGGCGGAAAATGGCAAACAGGTGGCGGCATTAGTGGAGATTAAAGCCCGGTTTGATGAGGAAAATAACATTAACTGGGCGCGTAAGCTAGAGAGTGCCGGGGTTCATGTGATTTATGGGTTGGCGGGACTCAAAACCCATACGAAGGTGGTGCTGGTAGTCCGGCGAGAGGGCGATCGCATTCGCCGCTATGTTCATGTGGGCACCGGAAACTACAATCCAAAAACCTCGCGCATCTACACCGACATGGGGCTATTAAGCTGCCGCGAAGATTTGGGGGCTGATTTAAGCAACTTATTTAACTACTTGACGGGTTACTCTCGCCATCACATCTACCAAAAATTGCTGGTGGCACCTGCCGGGTTGCGGAACCGCATGACGGAATTGATTGAGCGAGAAGCGGCGATCGCGCGTCAAGGTCACCATGCCCGGATTGTTGCCAAGATGAATGCACTGGTTGATCCACAGATGATTGTGTCGTTATATCAAGCATCTCAGGCTGGAGTCCAGATTGATTTGATTGTGCGGGGCATGTGTTGCTTGCGCCCAGGAGTGCCAGGAGTGAGTGACAATATTCGCGTGATCAGCATTGTGGGGCGCTTTTTGGAGCATTCGCGCATCTTTTATTTCCACAATCAGGGGCAAGAAGAGATCTTTATTGGCAGTGCCGATTGGATGACGCGCAACCTGGATCGCCGAGTAGAAGCCGTTGTGCCGATTGAAGACCCCGCGATCGCCAAAGATCTGCAAGAGATTTTGGGCATCATGCTGGCAGACAATCGCCAAGCCTGGGATTTGCTCCCCGATGGGCGCTATATTCAGCGTCATCCGGTCGGAAATGACCCGGAACAAAATTCTCAAAAAAAATTGATGGAAATTACGTAATCATTTTCGCCATCGTCGTGTAGGATAAAGCCTTAGTTTGGATTGACGAAAAGAGCGACTGAATTAAAGTTGCTCAAAAGTAGATTTGAATCTTTTTTACAAGTATTCTTCTACTTCACAATTCTGACTACTTCGCTGCTCAAAACTTTTGGTGAGTTAGTTTTTATAACGACTCATTCATCGCTGCTTAGAATCCTTTTGAAGGAAATAAGCGGTTTTTGCAAAACATCTTGAATGCCCCGATATTTAATACAAAAATTTAGACTTTTTTTGGAAGAAAGGGGTGCATTTACCAAGATTTTTGGTAGAGTTGGAGGCAATTTTACGCAACTTTTTTCCTAGAGATTATGTGAGTGTGTATGAGTGCCGAATCGCCTTCTAAAATTAGTCAAATTGATGCTGAAGTAAGTTCCCTTGAACAAGAATTCGATGTTGATCTCTCCGTTGAAATTGATGTTGACTTGGATGAACTGAACAGTTTAGAGAAATTTGAAACGGTTGAATTTGCTCCTAGTAAACCACCCGTTAAAATTAGCAAAGCAGAGCGTTTAGGGCTGACCGATGATTCAGTCGGGCTATTCCTGCGTGAGATGGCGCGATACCCTTTGCTGACTCAAACTCAAGAGATTGAGTTGGCGCGGGAGATTGCCAAAGGCGGTACTCAAGCGGAACGCGCCAAGCGTAAACTGGTTCGTTCAAACCTACGGTTAGTTGTTTCTATCGCCAAGAAATATCTCAATCGGGGTGTTCCTTTCTTGGATTTAATTCAAGAAGGTGCCATGGGTTTAATGCGGGCGGCTGAAAAGTTTGACTATGAGCGGGGCTATAAGTTTTCAACTTATGCGTATTGGTGGATTCGCCAGGGAATGACCCGCGCGATCGCCTCCCAATCTCGAACGGTTCGTTTGCCTGTTCACATGGTCGAAAAACTCAACCAGGTTCGTAAAGCTCGGCAATTGCTTTCTCAAAAACATGGGCGTAAGCCAACAAAGCAAGAAATTGCTGAGGAATTAGGCATTGATGAAGATAAGTTAGATCATGTTTTAGATGTGAGTCAGGGTACTCTTTCTCTTCATGCCTGGGTGGGTCGAGAAGAAGATACTGAGTTGATGCAATTGATCGAAGATTCGGATAATGTTGCACCCAATGATTGTTTAGATCACAAATTGCTGTGCGATCGCCTCGATTCTGTTTTAGAACACTTGAGCGATCGTGAACAAGAAATCATTCGGTTGCGGTTTGGTTTAACCGATGGACAACATTACACCCTTTCTGAAATTGGTGAGCGGTATCAACTTTCTAGAGAGCGAGTTCGCCAAATCCAAGCAAAAGCCATGCGAAAGCTACGTCACCCTAGACGGCAAGCGCTTTTGAAGGATTGGATGCGCTAGTCAGAAAGACACTCACATTACAAGCTTCTGAGCGATCAGGAGATAGAAGCTAAAAGCCAGGAGCGTGTAGAAACGCACTCCTGGCTTTTTTTGAAATAGTTTGAAATTAGATTTAGCAACCCCTAGATTAGTTGCCCACAGCGTCGGTAGGAAACGTGCGCTTAAATTCATCAATCAAGTCATCCACTTCCTCGATCGCTTGATTCACATCAATTCTTAAAGTGCCTAAGTTGGGCTGTTCCAATAATTTGACTAAAAACTCACGCTTGGACTCAATCTGAGTAAATTGCTCGCGCATCGCTTGCGGATCTAACATGAGCCTTCCTTTCCCCTTTAAATATCAACTGGTTATGCAAACTTATTCTACGGTAGCAGCAGGAAGTACGAGGTGCGAAGCATGAGGTGCGAAGTACGAGGTTTTGAGTTTTGAGTTTTGAGTTTTGAGTTTTGAGTTTTGAGTTTTGAGTTTTGAGTTTTGAGTTCAATCTTCGCCATTCGTCATTCGCCATTCGTCATTCAACATTCGTCATTCGTCATTCGTCATTCGTCATTCGTCACTCGCCACTCGCTATTGCTCCTGCTTATCGCAAAAATGGGGGACGTTTTACATCCACAGGTTTCGTCTTGATCACTTCATCCATAAACCGTTTGAGGGCTTGTTCGCGATTTTTCATGAATGCTGCCCAAAAGCCGGGATGAAATTCATCCATTGTTTTGGCGATCGCCCACACATCTACCGCCAGAATATTCTGCAACATTTCATCTTCCCGCTTGAGGGAATTGAGTTGTTCCATTAAAACCCGTTCTTTAGAAGTCTGCCGATGGTCATCTTTAGCCGTTGTCATAGTTCAATCCAAAAAACTTGATTCACCAATTGGCGGTGACGCGGTTCAGGAGTCAGGGATAATAAAAGCTGACCAGTTATTTATAGCGCGACTGATTGTAATTCTATGCTACGTCAAATTTCCTTGGGTATGGTGGGGTTGGTGGTTGGTGGGAGTCTCACCATCATGGGCTTTGTTGCCTACTTTATTTTGGACAATGCCACCCTTAATTTGATCGGTTTTTTCTATGGAATTCCTATTTTGCTGGGTGGATTGGCGCTCAAAGCCTCTGAGCTAGAACCAGCGCCCTATTCGCAGCCAACTCCTGAAGCAATTGTGGCACTGCGCGATCGCCAAGCCACTGCCACTCAAACCCAGATCCGTAAAGATGTCACCCGGTTTCGCTATGGGCAAAGCGCCCATCTAGATACGTCTCTTAAAGCCTTGAAACTCAGCCCCACGGATGAAGAATGTCCCATGTTGCAGAGCATTCGTGAAACGGAAACCGAGGGAGCCTATACTCTGGTGCTGCAATTTGAGTCGCCGTTTTTTCCGGCTCAAGCCTGGAAAGATAAAGAACAAAAGCTAACGGGCTTTTTTGGTCCCGGCGTGCGGGTGGAAGTGAACGCCCTCGACGATGAATTGGTTGAGGTTGCCCTGATTGCCACGCCAGTCCCTAGTGAAACGCCTGTAGTGGCGGCATGAGCAACCCCTGGCAGGTTTCAAAGCGATCGCTGTCGGGTTGGTTTCAGCAGGCAGATAATCGGGTGCTGGCTGGCATGATTGCAGTCAGTACGGCGATTTTATTGTTGTGCAGCAGCATTCGGCATCTATTGTTCCACTCCACCGCTTACGATCTCGGCTATTTCGATCAACTCGCCTACTTGCTCAGTCAGGGATTGCCGCCTGTGATTTCCTTTTGGGGATATCACTTTTTGGGCGGACACGCAGACTGGATTATGTATTTTGTGGCGCTCCCGTACAAAATTTATCCGTCTGTGTTTTGGTTGTTGGGGATTCAGGCGATCGCCCTATCTATTGGCGCTTTACCCACCTACCACTTAGCGCGTCAGGCTGGATTAAAGAGTGGTCAGACTATTGCGATCGCGGCGGCTTATTTGTTGCATCCCATCATTTTCAATCTAAATCTGTTTGATTTTCATCCAGAAGTGATTGCCCTGCCGCTGATTTTGACCGCAATTTTGACGGCAAGGCGCAATCAGGTTGGCTGGTTTGGTGTCTGTTTAATCCTGATTTTAGGCTGTCGAGCCGCGCTATCGCTGACGGTGTTTGCGATGGGGTTTTGGCTGTGGCTATTTGAAAAACGGCTGAAGTGTGGCGCGATCGCGATGATATTAGGCGGCGGCTGGTTCTTGTTTGCCACCCAAGTCCTCATTCCTGCCTTTCCGCCCGGTGGCGTGATCTCGGTTGCCAGATTTGACTATTTGGGCAGTTCCGTCGGGGAAATTGTCCTAAATTTATTCTTAAAACCCAATTTGGTTCTATCCGCTTTATTCACCTTGCCCAATCTGCAATATCTTTGCCTGATATTTTTGCCGGTGATGTGGGGGTTGTCAGTGCAGCATTTGGCACCGCTAATCGTGATTATTCCAACCTTGCTGCTGAATCTGCTCAGCACCTTGGAAACCCAAAAGGATTTGTTGCATCAGTATTCTCTGCCAGCACTGCCGTTTTTGATGGTGGCAATTATTGCGGCACTGGCGGATGGCAAAGGGTTGGTGCAAAGTCGGCGGGGAATTTTGCTGTGTTCGCTGGTGGGCTTTGTGGCGCTGGCGAAATTTGGCTACTTTGCCGATCGCTATCTCAACTCGCTAGACACTTGGCAGGCAAGCCGCAGCGCGATCGCTCAAGTTCAGCCCCAAAGTCGCATTTTGACCACCGCATTCTTGGCACCGCATCTGACCCATCGCCCGACAGTCCAATTGGCGATCGCTGGCACAGAAGCGATCGACTTCGATCAGTTTGACGAGGTACTGCTGAATGTGCGGCATCCCGGCTGGGCAAGTACTCCTACCCTTCAGCAGGGCTTAGTTGATCGGCTCCAGCGTGATTCTCGATTTAAGCCGCTTGTTCAACAAGATGGGGTGTACTTGTTTACTCGTGTAGGCGCTTGATGTAATTTTGGGCGAAGGCAAGCATGGGTAATTTGACCGTGAGAAATTTCAAGGCTTGGATGCCACCGCGATTCGTAAAACGATCCCTGCGGGAATCGCGGCGGTGGATGGTAGTCATCAGCGCCGTAATTTTATTTGCCAGTAGCACTCTTCGGCATGGATTATTTCACTCCAATGCCTGGGATTTAGGCATTTTTGATCAGCCGCTTTATTTACTCAGTCGCGGATTACCGCCCGTTTCTTCGATCATTGGGGTGCATATTTTGGGCGACCATGCCGCCTGGATCTTCTATCCCGTTGCAGGGCTGTACTGGATTTATCCCGATGTGCACTGGCTGTTTGCGGTGCAGGCGATCGCGCTGGCGATGGGGATTGTGCCGACTTATCATTTAGCGCGGCAAGCCGGATTACTAGAAAAGCAAGCAATGGCGATGTCAGTTGCCTATTTGCTCTACCCGCTGATCTTCAACCTGAATTTGTTTGATTTTCATCCTGAAGTAATTGCTTTGCCCTTGATGCTGACAGCCGTGTGGATGGCACGCGCCGATCGCATTGTAGGATTTGTGATCTGCATTGTGGTGGTGCTGGGCTGTCGGGATGCTCTGGCACTAACCGTCGTGGCAATGGGCGTATGGCTGGTTGTATTTGAGAAAAAACGAGTTTGTGGCGCGATCGCCTTTCTTGCAGGTTTAGTCTGGTTTTATCTGGCAACCCAAATGATTTTGCCGCATTTTCAACCTGCTGGCGTGTTGGGGTTGGCGCTGTATGCGGAACTGGGCAACTCCATTCCTGAAATTGCCTTAAATCTGGTGCTGAAACCGGATGTGGTTTTGCGCCGAGTGCTGACCTTCCCTAACCTCGGCTATCTGGTGATTTTGGTTGCTCCCTTGGCATGGGGATTGAATCCGCGTCATTTTGCGCCGATGGTGGCGGCAGTGCCTCAACTGGCAATGAATCTGCTGTCTGAAAAAGAAGTGCA
>JBGTAZ010000066.1:0-3516 GCA_041749615.1 Leptolyngbyaceae cyanobacterium
CAGTGCGTCCCAGATTAGTTGCCCAGTGAGTAGAACATTTTTCATACTCGGTTTAGTTTTGCGAGGTCAAGGATTGCGATCGCATTAGTTTTCCCGCCTTATACATTTGGCGTAATTCATCAAATGTTGGCTCAGCTTCATCGGCTTCGTCTACCCCGTCCGACTCTTCCGTCACCAAATCTTCAAGATCACAGTCCAGTGCCCGACACAGCTTAATCAACCGCTCGATCCAATCCAAGCCGCTTCGCCCTCGCTCCCAGTTGGCGATCGTCGTCTCGGTCACACCCAATATTAATGACAGTTCCCGCTGAGTCAACCCCGCCTTTTCCCGTAGCTCACCAATGTTGGAAATAAGTGACATGATTTCAACCCACTTTTGTTTACCCGAACCGTCACCGTGACCTGATCACTAAATGAAATGCCCCATTTCTTTCAGCTTATCTTTCCTAAATTATTTTAGGCAAGTCTTTCATGAGTCACAATTCACTTTAGTTCAGGGGGCGACTGACGATAGATGCGGGGAGGAATGCCAGTCCAGCGTTTGAAGGCGCGGTTGAAGGCGGTGGGGGCAGAGAACCCTAGTAGGAAGGCAATGTGGTAAATGGGGGTGTTGAGGTCTTTGAGGTGGTGCAGTGCCATCTGTTTGCGGGTAGCATCGAGCAGTTTTTGGAAGGAGGTGTTTTCGGTTTGGAGGAGGCGTTGCAACTGGCGACTGCTGATGGCTAGGTCACGGGCGATCGCTTCAATTTTGGGTAGTTCGCCTTTGAGGCGTTGGGCGATCGCTTCGGCAACTTGCTGGCTGTAGCTTTCGCGGCTCAGATCTGCCAGCAGTGCCTCTGCTTGAGGTTCAAACATCGCTAATAGGTTAGCGCTGCGGGAGAGGATAGACCAGTCTAGGCAGGCGGCATCAAAAATCAGGCGGTTCACGGGCATGACGAATTTGATTTCGGTTTGGAAGATGCGATCGTACTCGGCGATATTGGGCGGCAACGAGTGTTGAAACCAAACGCTAGAAGGGCGGAGGGCTTTTCCTGTGAGGGCTTCTGCGCCTACTAGAATACAGACCAGAATGCTATCAGCGACACAGCGCACTCCCGTTAATGAATCAGTTTTTGAAAGGTCGATGACTGGAGGATGGCAATCACAGAGGACTTTTCCACCCGATACTGAAATTTCGGTCAGTGTGCCGCCACAAAAAAGCGTAGTAAAGCGTGAAAATTTTTCTAATGCTTCTCCTAGGGTTTGACAGTTGACAAGCACATATCCGACAATTCCAAAAGCGGTGAAATTGAACGCCTCGCCCCAATGTAAGCTGAGGTGTTCGTTTTGAGTTTGTTTGATCGCTTCGTTCCAAAGTGCGTAGTAGATCGAAATGCTGATTCGTTCATCAGGATTTTTCAGCAGATGGTCATAATCTAGTCCAATTGCTGCACAAAGTGCGTTTACATCCACGCCGCGACGGGCTGTAAATTGAACTAGGCTACGGGTGCTGTAGCCCGAAAATGTGATTTTTTCCATGTATTTGTAATCGTTTTACCTGAAATATTAATATGGCGATCGCTGTTCAGAAGCCATCGTCCAACTTAAAGCCTTTAACTTGGCGCGATCGGTCAAGTTTCTGGCGGATGAGGGCAGCTTTTCATCGATTTGAACGCTTAACGTTGGAGTCGTCTATATTTTGGTCGTTGCCAGTATACTTACCTAAAACATTTTAGGCAATACTTGTCACTCTAAAGAAATTGCCCTAAAATATTTTATGTAAGCATAGATATGTATGCTCATGCTTCAACCGGACGGGTTGCAACCGTGGGCAATCCGTCCGTTATTCCTTAAATAACTGGAGCAATCGGGGTAAATCTACCTTTATGTAGCTATTTACTAGCTTTTTTCAAAAAATATGGCGTTCTCTGGGTAGCATCATTTTCGTTGGCAAATATACGGATGTATTTTTTATGGCAGACAATTCATTGGCGAAAGCGCAGTCTATTGGCGTGTTGGACAACAACTCGGTGACGAAACGGGATTCTCTCAGCCAGCGCGATCGCATAGACTATTTCAAGTTCAGCCTCAATAAGAGCGGCAGCGCTAATTTCAAACTGGGGGGACTGCGGGCAAATGCAAACTTGGCGTTGCTGGATGGTGCGGGGAAGATAGTTGC
Organism: Leptolyngbyaceae cyanobacterium; assembly: GCA_041749615.1. GTDB lineage: Bacteria > Cyanobacteriota > Cyanobacteriia > Leptolyngbyales > Leptolyngbyaceae > ULC077BIN1. Next base: position 2,159 of record JBGTAZ010000066.1, read on the forward strand.
GCGATCGAACAAGGGCGGCAACAAGCCGGAGAAATTGCAGCGGCAACTGGTGGCGGGTAACTACTACCTGCAAGTGAGCAGTAAGGGTGGAAGCACGGGGTATAAGCTGAAGAGTTCTGCGGTGGTGTCTGGCGGTGGCGGCGGTCTGATTCCTCCTGGAGCTGGAACGGGAACGGCTGACAACCCGATCGATTTGGGGACTTTGAATGGTACGTCTGTGTCTCGATCGCAGGATTCCGCAGGGTTTGGTACTGGGAAACAACGGTATTATAAATTCCAGATGGGGCAAATTGGCGAACTCAATGTCCGCATGGGTCAAGTCACGGGCAAGGGAAATGTCGGACTCTACTTCGACAGCAACCGCAACGGGGTATGGGATTCCACAGATAAAACGGTTAACTACATAATCGCATCAGGTTCTCAATCTAATAACGTTACGGAGTCTGAGGTCTTGCCCGCAGCCGGAACCTATTTCTTGGAGGCTCGTGCAGATGCTTTTACCAGCGGTGACGTACGCTATGATCTGCTGCTGACCCCAACTCTTGCCCCTGGAAATCTGCCTTCTGATCCAGGACCAGAGGAAACCACGGCTTATAACCTGGGAGCTTTGAACAAGGGCAGCACGATCGAGATCAAAGACTATATTGGAACCGTTGATGAAAAGGATGTTTATCGGTTTAACTTGAGTTCTGCTGCCAAGTTGACGTACAACAAACTTGAAACGTTGGGACAGAAGTTCTCGGTCTATTCTTCTCTTGTTTATGACAAAAACGGCAATGGTTTGAAGGATTCTACCGATCAAGAATTCTACATTGCTAATGTTACTGACGGTTCCACTGATCTTCAGGCAGGGAATTACTTCCTGTTTGTCGAGAGAGGAGATGCTGCTTACTCGATTAAATTGACTGCATCGTAGGACTGTCTGGTTGAGTGCAATGGGGCGATCGTCTGACACATCAGTGTTACAAAGCGTTCTACTGCACTCAATCCATCATTTCAACTTGAATCACTTCCAACCTGTTCTGTACATTTAGGTTAAACATTAATTCTCATGCTCAATAATTCTTCTGGAAGAGCGATCGCACGCGCTGCTGACGATCGTCAAAGCGGCGCTCGTGCGATCGGTCAACTTAATGGTTCACGAGCCTTCCGAGGCGCAGTCGGAACTCGTGACAAGGCTGATTTCTATTCGTTCACGCTTTCAGGTCGGGGGTTCCAGCAGCAACGGAACCGTAAACAACGTTAAGGCGTTCATTTTTATGGACAAAAGCACTCAAACCTTTTCCCCATCAGGCTTAATACGGTGACAGTCCCATCTTCTCGCGCAGAATAGCTCGTTGTTCGCGCTGGCTCAGCGA
>JBGTAZ010000067.1:0-17997 GCA_041749615.1 Leptolyngbyaceae cyanobacterium
TGGCAACCACAAGCGATTGCCCCTACAAATTTCCTCCCCAGATTCAGCAATGCCCATTTTTTCTACACTTTACACCCTACACCCGAATCCATCAGGGTAGGTATTTCTGCACCACTGCCCAGCCTGTAGCCGATACCCAGATAAACCCCACTAGCAAGACTGCATTAATGCCAACATGTAACTGCCTTGCCCATAAGCGCTCTGTATTAATCTGCACGGCACTCCAGGCAGATAGAAAAACCAGATAGACCACAGCCAACCCTGATATTAAATGCACGGAATGCCCCAGGCTGCCGTATTCACCCAAGGTGCCAACGATGCCGATCGCTAATAGCAGCAGCACCAAAATGGCTAGAGTTGATCCCAACAAAAAATGTGCTGGGCGCAGCCAATCGGGGCGGATTTGCCCATTTTGCCTGAGCGATCGCATCCACAGCCCAGAAATGCCCAATAGCAAGTAGGCAAGCCAGGATAAACCCATTGACCACGCTGCAATTCGCCAAAGCCAGATGAAAGAAGGAAGATTCACAAATTGATAGGGATTGAAAGATCACTTTTTCGCTTGTTCCTACCAGGTTACCGCCCGATACGGTGGAAGAGGGAAATTCTTGCTTGCATTCAGCACTTTCTCAAATTGCTGTATCAACGTCGTTTTAACACGAGTAGCGTGATGTCATCAAACACGCGCTGATCGCCGACAAATGCCATGACATCGTGAATCACATGCTGACGGATTTCGGTGGCAGCGCGATCGCGATTGTTGTGGAGCACTCGATGAAACCGCTCCAGCCCGTACTGCTCTTTTTGCATATTCATCGCTTCTGTAATCCCATCGGTATATAGCACCGCCACATCCCCAGGGTTTAGCTGAATGTTGATTTGGGCGACGAAGGCACTGATATCTTTTTCCAATCCCAAGGGAAACCCTAGATCAAACGTATCCACACATTCGATCGCCCCATCGCTTCGCAAGATAATTACGTCCTCATGTTGTCCGCTGAGGTTCAGTACCCCCCTTTCATACTGAAGCAGCGATAAGGTCATGTTTTTGTGAGATTTCATCCGGCGGGTGTTGTCATATAGGGTGCTGTTAATCGTGTTGAGCAGTTTGATCGGGTCTTCTTCGCCGTTGGCAATTAAAGTTCGCACCGCAGTTTGCGCCATTAGCATCAACACGCCGCTTTCCAATCCATGCCCGGTGACATCGCCAATGCCAATCCGAACTTTGCCGTTGTGCTGCACCACATCGTAATAATCGCCGCCCACTTCTTCGGCAGATTGCATGAACCCTGCAATGTCTAAAGGCAAAATTGCCTGTAGTTCAGCGTCTCGTGGCAGCACCATTTCTTGCAGCCGCCGAGTCACGGCAAGTTCAGCCCCCATCCGCAGATTTTCTGATTTCAATTGTTCATTCAGCGCCACAATTTCTGCATGGGCTTGAGTCAGGGCAATTTCCGATCGCTTGCGATCGCTGACATCCCGCACAATAATTAGCACTTCATTTTCGCCAAAGGGGATAATCCGCGACTCCTCATACTGGATTACCCCATCCACTTCCAAGGTCGATTCAAAAAGTTGTAGTTCGCCTGTTTGTAACGCCAGTTTAACGTGATGCATTCGCTTGGTTGCGTGGCTCAGCGGCATCACGTCATACTCACTTTTGCCAATCAGATCTTCACCCACGACGTTGAAATTAGTGGGCGGAATAAAATCCAGATAAATCCCGTCGCGGTTCATTTGCAGTATTAAATCAGGGATAATCTCCAGCAATGCCTGCTTTTTGTGTTCGCTTTGACGCAATTCGGCTTCAGTACGTTTCAGGTTGCTAATGTCTCGTGCTGCCCAAATGACCGTAGTTTCCGTGAGCGGTGCAATATGAGCAGAGAACCAGTGGATAGCGTCTTGAATTGGCAGTTGGTATTCAATATTGGTTGCCTGTTGAGTTTGGAGAACCTGCTGAATGTGAAATAGATGCCTGTCTGCTTGCTCTGGAGGCAACACATCATGGAGCGTTTTGCCAATCCGAGTAATTTCTGGCTTGTATACAATGCTGGCTTGAGTAGACAGGATTTTGAGATAGCGCCCCTGCTCATTATGAATAACTACGTAATCATTCATTGCCGTGAACATTGCCTCAAGTTCGGCTTCGGTTTGTTGGCGTGCCGTGGTTTCATGATGCAATTGGGCAAGGGTTGTTTCTAGTTCCTGAGATTTTTGTTCTAGCTGAGAGAGGTGTTGAAGCGTTTGGGGCACTTCTGCCAGCAGGTTGACCAACACGTCACGTAGGACGGGATCGCTCAGTTGCTTGATGCCGAGCCAGGGTAGGGGCTGAATCGGGCGATCGCTGCGCTCCACAATTTCAAACTGTCCGTTGGGCTGGGCTTTACCCAGGTAACAATCCTTCCAAAGATGGTGGGTGTCGTCAATTTGCACTAATCCGCTAGGAGCATCAAAGGTTTGCCCAATGGCGGCGGCTCGGACTGCGTTAATCTCCAGCGATCGCGCCGTTTCCACGGCTTGCTTCCACAAATACACTTGAGTATAGGCAGCTTCAATCGGGTCACTAGTGACGCGATCGCTGCCATATCGTGCCTGAAAATTTTGGACAAACTGCTGATTTTGGGGCGTATCTAAACTTTGAAAATAACTCCAACTAGCATAGGTGCCTGCGGCTTCGGTGGCGATGCTTTGGAGTTCTGGTTCGGCAATGCTGACCGCCATAATCGGCATCTGACTCGGTTGAATTCCCGCTTGGTGATACTGCCGATAGAATGCCAGATTGCTATCGCCGTTGAGGGTATTGAAGATGACATCGGGCTGTAAATGCAGAATGCGATCGAGAATTTGGGTAAAATCCTCGCCGCCTAAAGGCACATAGGCTTCCTCAACCACACTGCCGCCCCATTTTTTCAGATGGGCATCAATAATTTTATGAACCGTGCGCGGAAATACATAGTCTGATCCGACTAAATACAAGCGCTTGCCCTGATGCTTGACTAGCCACTCTAGGGCGGGTTCAACCTGCTGATTGGGGCACGATCCCGTATAGAAAATATGCTGAGATTCTTCCAATCCTTCATATTGCAGGGGATACCATAAGAGGACGTTAAGCTCCTCCAAAACGGGTATTACTGCTTTGCGACAGGCAGAAGTCCAACAGCCAAACAGGGTGGCAACTCGGTCTTGCTGGATCAGTTTTTTGGCTTTTTGGGCAAAGATTTTTTCATTGGAGGCTCCATCTTCAACAATCGGCGCGATCGCCTGACCGAGTATTCCACCCGCCTGATTCATTTCGGCGATCGCCATCAACGCCGCATCCACTAGCGATCGCTCACTGATTGCCATTGAGCCGGTTAATGAATGCAAAATGCCAACGTTTATCATAAGAAATTATTATAAGAAATAATTATCATAAGAAATATATTAAGGGCGGGGTTAATCTACTGCTTAAGGTTTACAGACCGCTTAAGGGGTAGACAATCCAACGTCCCATCCTTCGCGGCGGGATGATTCACCGGCACAAACGAATACCCATATTGATTGCAGTGTTTAGACGGCACGACCTTCAGCAGCATACTCATCGGCTCGCGGCGATCGCTGCCCAGAAAACTAATCGTTCCGGTTGCACCCGTTGCTTGAAAGGTGGGTTTTGCCAATTCTTGCTGCACCGCAATCCGACTGGGTTGAGTCCTGTCCTTTTGAGCTATCTCCTTTTGAGCTTGAGCCAAATTTTCTAAAGCAGTGACCAACACACGCGCCGTATCGTAAGCGCTGGCGGTCAATCCATTCACCCCTTCATTCCACAGTTCGTTCTCTCCCCATAGCTGTCGAGCTTCTTGAATGAATTTAGCGGTCGCCGGATTGGATGAGTGCCCCCATAGTTGCCAGGGAGCGGCAATCACCAGTTTTCCTGCTACAGATTTCCCTTCTTTCTCTAGCGTATCCGGACGACCGAGCGTCCAACTGGCGACGATGGGTTTTCCAGTCGCTTTCGCATTGGCGCTGAGGACGCTAAGTCTATTGCTGTAAGAGAGTTCAATGCAGGCTTGAGAATCAGGAAATAATGCGATCGCGGTTGCCCCTTTTTTGATCGCCTTCTCTAATGCTTGCTCCGCATTAAAATCACTCCGACATAAATCGATGCTTTCGATAATTTGAATGTCAATTCCTGATGTTTGAGCAATGCTCACATTGGTCACAAAATTCTGATAGAAGGAGTTACTGTAAATACTTTTTGGAGTGTAGAAGACCACTAATTTTTGCTGGCGGGATTGGTTGATTAAATAGAAAACTAATGCCCGTCCTGCTAATTCATTGGTGGGAATTGTTCGGAAGAAAATATGGTCACTCCGAGACCCATTTTGTGACAAAGTTGAGGCGGTACTGCCATAGCTAATTAAGACTAAATGATGCTGTTGATAAATATCTAAAACCGACTGGGTGACTTCACTGGTGTAATGACCCAACACACCCAATACTTCAGGTTCTCTGACCAATTTTTCTGCGACTTGCTGAGCTTTTTCCGGATCATTCTGATCATTGGCAATTAAAACTCTGAGTCCGCGACCGTTAATCTTTTGGCGATTCACTTGAACCTGCATTTGAGCCACGCCCCGCAGAACTGACATGTTTTCGCGGGGTTGGGGGCTAGACTTTGCCGGAAGTGCTATTGCGATCGTATAGGGTTTAGTTTTTTGCCCTGCCAACTCACTATTTTGTTGATAAATCACCGTTTCTGCATCAGCAGGATCTTGCTGATGGGCTTGTTTGAAGAGTGCAGCCGCCTCTTGATAATTGCCTTTTCTAAATGCCTCAATTCCTCGTTGTTTTTGGGGTGTGGGAGACTCTGGAAATAATGTTTCCTCTCCACAACTTAAGCGAGGATCGTCAAAGATTGACTTGCAAATAGGTTGTAAGGTTGCAGGCGATGTGGATTGAGGGGGTGATTGAAGGGGTGAAGATGACGTTGGAGTTAAAGCAGAAAATGGTAGTTTTCCCAGAATGACGATTAAAGCAACTGCCCATCCAGAAAGAAGCGTTATGCCGATCAAATAGCGATCGCGTCTCACTCGTTTTGGGTCGGTGAATAAAATCTGATTTTCAGCTTGAATAGGGGATTCAGGCAATCCTGAAAAAGTCCTAACCTCACCGCTAATTTCACCGTTAATTTCACTAATGCGGTTCAGAATTGCCTGTGCAGTTTGCGGGCGATTTTGCGGTAGAACCGCCATCAGATCATCGATTAAATCTGCAAGCGTCTGAGTGATCTGCGGGGCATGAGTCCGCCAAATGAGGGCGCGATCGGGGTTTTTAGGTAAATCAATCGGGTGCTTGCCCGTGAGCAACTGGACAAACGTGCGACCCAGCGCGAAAAAATCAGATTGCGGCACGGCTTGCCCTTCGGCTTGTTCCGGTGGGGTATAGCCTGCCGAAACAAGCCCTGGCACGTTGCTAAAGTCAAGCAACACCAACTGATCATCCGGTTTTCGCATAATGTTAGACGGCTTAATATCCTGATGCAGAAAGCCTTTTCGATGCACAACATACAAAATTTCGGTCAGTTGTTTCAGCCACTTAAGGGCGATTCTCGTTTCCAGAGGCTTCGCCAACGCTGGCGACAAAACTCCCTGTTCTAGCCATTGTTCTAAATTTTGTCCTGCAATTTTTTCCGTGACTAAACAGCGTAATCGGCTGCCATTACTCGTTAAAACGGTAAAGCTACGCTCAAATTTGGGAATGCCCAGATGAGTCAGTTGTTGGAGAATTTGGGTCTCTCGTTCAAACAGTGCCGCTGACCGGGAACTGTTGTTCGTTAAAACCTTTAAAACTGCCGGATTGCCCTCCGAATCGGTCACTTCATACAGTTGAGTGTCTCGCTTTTTGCCATTGCCTCGTTCCGTGTGGATCTCTAAGGGTTGGCTTGCCCGATACAGGAACTCGTCATACATCAAGCTGGAGCCGCACGCTTGACAGTACTCTAGGGGATCGGGGTTGTGTGGATTGGAACAGTCTGGGTTGATGCAGTAACTCATCGAGAATTAAAGATGAGGCGATAAAGATGAGGCTAGGACGTTTGATGAAAACAACGTTCTAGCAGATATTGAATATTATCCTGGGCTTGAGGTAAATCTAGCGATAATTTTGCCTGTTCAAATTCATGAATCACATAGTGCCGAACTACGGGTTCTAAGGTAAAAGCGGCTTCTCCTTGAATCAGCGATCGCCGCAACAGCGATTCCACTCCATCCAACACGTCTGCGCCCGATCTGTTCAGGCTCTCTTTTAGCTCAGCAAAGGATAGAGGCTGCGGGTTAATGGCAAGCCAGTAGGTGATCTCTCGTTCTAACGCAGACAAGCTATTGAACTGGTGATCGAGTAAGTCAACAATTTGGCGGGTGGTGATGGTGGTTTGTTTGAGGAAATCTGCCACGTTGCCGCCAAACGATCGCTGAATCATCGCCGCCACAATCTGCAACGCCAGCGGATTGCCTTGAAAGATTTCAATCAACGTGCCCCAGTGTTCTTGATTCGATAGCCCTTTTGCCCTTAACAACTTGTGCGACTCTGCTTCCGGCAATCCTGCCATGTTCAGCGTATAAACCGGAAAATCCCTGGCTGCTAATTCAACCATTTCGGTGGGATTTTCTCGACTGGTCAAAAGCAGGCAGCTTTGATGGCGTTCGGTGCCGATTCGTCTGAACAACTCGCCGTAGTCCTCGTAGACTGCTCGATAGTCTCCTGCCAAGGATTGCTCTTGCATCAGCGACTCCAGATTATCCAGGATCAACAAACAACGATGGTGGCGTAAGTGTTCGATCAGCAGGGAAATGCGATCGTCGGTCGTTTCAGGTAAGTCAATGCTTTGTTGATCAGACAGGAATGAAATCAGGTCTGCCAAAATCTCGGCAAGGAGCGGCGGTGGGTTGTGAGCCAGCGATCGCCAAATGACGCGCTCAAATGGAGGGGTGGAAAAAAGTTCTAAGTTTTGGGTTTTGAGTTTTGAGTTGATTCTGACTCCTGATTCTTGGCTCCGTTCGACTGAGAGATCGGGTCGCAGCCTGTCCCCTGCGAGTTGCTGGGTTAATTCTGCTGCCAGAGTGGTTTTACCGATGCCTCGCATTCCCACCACGGTTACCAGTTGACAGCGATTTTCTAGAATCTGTTGCCTCAGCGTATCGAGTTCTGTGGTGCGTCCGTAGAAAACTGAACTATTCGGCGCTTCCCCTAAATCAATCTGCGATTTGAGGCGATCGCGATTGGCTGGCAAGCTGCCCTGGTTTTTGAAGAGAGATTCATCGGTTGGGTGCGGATTGATTTGACCGGAATGTGGAGGCGACGGTTCAGCCGTAGGAGTGGGTAAACCTGCGATCGCTTGCCAGTTTAAACCGAGGCGATCGCAGATGCGGATGAACAATGGCTGGGCGATCGCTTCTCCCTTAAAAAAATTAGTAATCGGTTGGCGGCTGCACCCAATTAGTTCACCCAAGTCCTTCTGCGTCCAATTGGTTCGAGTTAGGGCTTGCTTTGCGGTTTGAATACCCTGCTCAGATGCCTTCAACGACGGCTTTGCCATACCAAAATTACGCTCTATACATGACTGTATGTTACCTAAAACGCTCATGAAACAGCCATTACTGATTAAATAGCCCGACTTTACTCAGGATTTATAACTGCTGCTAGCCGCTTACCGCGTGTGCCGAGGCATACCATAAGTCTTAATCATTGATTATCAAGGCTTTACTTGACATATTCCTAGGTAATTAATAGGATTTACTCATTCAACTGAGTGCGTAATTCATTCCGCATCGTCTGATAAGTCAGTATCCGACCCATAAATACCGAGCAGCATACGCAGCAAATCACAAATCTTATCTACTTAAGGATGACTTTATGAACATGAATATAGGCTTGAGTGCCTTGGTGGGTGCGGCAATGGTAACGTTCGGGACAACTCAGATGGCACAGGCGATCGTGGCTGTTAATGATGCAGCGCTATATCGACAACAAGTCCGTCCCGGTCAATTCAGCGGTGTGGTTTCTCTAGAAGGATATCTTTTCTCTAGCGAGGCAACTGATCCATTTTGTACAGGATCGCTTTTAACCGGGGGACGGCATATTCTCACGGCTGCCCATTGTGTGACAGACGGTGCCAATCGATTATCCGCCAGTCTCGTCAATCAACCGTTTTTTGCCAATTTCAACCTTGCTAGCGGCGTGACCCAAGTTCCTATTCTTGATTTGTTTGTCTTGCCGACGTGGGATGGATTCGTTGGCAATGGTAACGATATAGCAATTCTGTCTCTGCTAGAACCAGCCCCTAGTCAGGCTGAGCAATACGACATCTATCGAGATATGAATGAACTGGGACAGACTTTCACCAAGGTGGGCTATGGCAATACTGGCAATGGATTTGATGGAGAGGTGACATCAAATGGGCTACTGGCATTCTTTGGGCAGAATCAATTTGAGGGGACAGAAGCCGATCGCTTTAATCTGCTGTTCCGTCCTGGCAATCCGGCTCCACTCAGCCAATTACTCTACGATTTTGACAGTGGCTACTCATTCACCAATCTGATGGGTAGCTTGGGGTTAGGCAGCAACGAAGTCAACACTGCCAGTGGAGATTCGGGTGGTCCAGCATTTATCGGTAATCGCGTTGCCGGAATCACTTCCTATGGAGTTGGAGGATTTCGTACAGACTTTGATGGCTACACCAATTCGAGCTTTGGCGAACTTTCGGGAGATACGCGAGTCTCAACTTTTGCCAGCTTTATTGATGCAGTGCTGCTGGGCAATGTTTTACCTTCCGGTCGCAATGTGACAGCTAACGTCTCGTCTTCTGCTAGCAATTCGACGGCGGTGCCAGAACCCTCAACTATGCTGGGCGTGACAATGTTTGGAGTTTGGTTGTTTAAGCGCCGGAAAACCCAACGGAGCGAATGACTATTTAAGCAAATTTGGCAGTCAGCCAGTCGGCAGAGCGCGCGATCGCAAATTCTCATCAAATCACTACTCAACATCAGGAGAAATCGTAAAAGTAGTTGAGGACTAAGGCATCTAATATGTTGGGAAATCTTTTGCGCGATCGCTACCCCATTCGATCTCTACTCGGTCGTGAAGCTGGGCGAAGAACCTTTCTGGCAACAGATTTGAAAACGCGATCTAGAGGTTGCACTTCTGCCTGTTTTGTTGGGTTAAGTAGTGGCAAGAAAAACAGTAGCGTTTTAGGACTGATAGTCAGACTTTCTAATTTGTCATCTGCTCCACATCGTGACGCGCCACGCCGAGGATTTCTGCAACTTGGTCTAGAGCCATGCCCATTGTCAATAAGTGAGCGATCTCGGCTCGTTGTCCCTGCTCTTGGTCTGCTTTCTCATCCCCTGTCAGCAGCAGCACCCCATCGCGATCGCACCAGCGCAACCAAGTATCCTGCCGTCCTGCAAAGTTTCCCTGCCACCAGGTCAACCCCAAGCAACTTGGTCTAGCCATTGCTCCTGCAATTCGACATAGTGCCGCCCACGCAGTTCATAAATTCGGAGGGGGCGATCGCTGAGTTGGCGATTGGGGTCATACACCCCTTAGTAGCTGACGCGCATGTGTTCGTAAATCTGGTACTTTATGTCCAGTTCATCAGAGCGAACCAAAGCTGATGATGGGTATGACTGAGTTTGGTGTGACTGAGTACAATTGCAGGACTGATATTTTTTTAAGCTAAGTCATTGAAGACCGTTTAGAGTTTGCCATAGCGATTAAACGCGACTAAACTCTCAAATGCTCTGCAACAAAGCATTGTATTCATACTTTAACGAGGCATCATGACAGATCTGACACCCACACTGACCCCCAATTCTAGCTACAGTCTGACGATTCGTTTTCAGTTTCCCAATCGTCCTGGCATGTTGGCAAACGTAACGACCGCGATTTCGTCTTTGGGCGGCAGTATGGGACAAATTGACCTGATTGAGCAAACTCGTCAGGTTTCCATGCGAGATATTACAGTTGATTGTATTAGCACTGAACACGCTGAAACGATTGTGGAAGCAGTCAAGGCGCTGCCAGAAACCAAGGTGATCAATGTCTACGATCGCACTTTTACGATCCATCGAGGCGGCAAAATCACGGTCAATAGTCGGATTCCGCTGCGGGGACAGGCGGATCTGGCAATGGCATACACGCCGGGAGTGGGGCGGGTTTGTTCGGCGATCGCTGCCAATCCTGAAGAAGTGTATAACCTGACGATTAAGCAAAATATGGTGGCGATCGTCACCGATGGCAGCGCCGTTTTGGGGTTAGGCAACTTAGGACCAGAAGCCGCTATGCCTGTGATGGAAGGGAAAGCCATGCTGTTTAAGGAATTTGGCGGCGTGGATGCGTTCCCGATTTGTTTGGCAACCCAAGACACCGATGAAATTGTGGAAACCGTCAAGCGAATTTCCCCGGTATTTGGCGGCGTGAATTTGGAAGATATTGCTGCGCCCCGCTGTTTTGAGATTGAGGCACGGCTCCAGCGCGAACTGAATATTCCGATCTTTCATGATGACCAGCACGGCACCGCGATCGTTAGTTTGGCGGCGCTGCTGAATGCCTTGAAGGTGGTGAAAAAGCAAATGGCAGACGTGCGAATTGTGATTAATGGTGCGGGAGCCGCTGGGATTGCGATCGCCCGCTTGTTGCAAAAAGCCGGTGCCCAATCTATCTGCATGTGCGATTCCAAAGGCATTCTGTCGAGCGATCGCGCCGACCTGAATGATCAAAAGCGTGAGTTTGCCGTGGAGAAAGGTGGCAAACTGGCAGACGCGATGAAGGACAGCGATGTGTTTCTGGGCGTGAGTGCACCGGGAGTGGTGTCTCCCGAAATGGTGCAATCTATGGCAAAAGACCCCATCGTGTTTGCGATGGCAAACCCTATTCCCGAAATTCAGCCGGAACTGATCGCCCAAGATGTGGCAGTTATGGCAACGGGGCGCAGCGATTACCCCAACCAAATTAACAACGTGTTGGCATTTCCAGGGTTGTTTCGCGGTGCCCTTGACTGCCGTGCCCAAACTTTCACCACCAGCATGTATTTAGAAGCCGCCCACGCGATCGCCGAACTGGTCAAACCCTCCGATCTCACGTCTGAATACATTGTCCCGTCCGTCTTTGACGATCGCGTCGCAACCGCAGTCGCCGCCGCCGTTCAACGTGCCGCCCGCCAAGATGGAGTCGCCAGAAATTAGGCGCAAGCTGGCAGAAGATGACCCGTGTTGCCACTGCTCTTACTGGCAATGCTGAAACTACCGTGCTAGAGGCGATCGCTGCTCAACTGATGGAAGTACATCCATGCTATTTGTAGACATCTCCTCTAGCGCCAATCGTGTAAATTTCAATACTCGCAGAATCAAGATTGACTGCAAAAATAACTCGAATCTTACCGATCCGAAGCCGATAAAACCCTTCCCATTCCCCTTTCATCTTTTTAATATCGAGGTCATTGAATAGAATAATGCCTTGCTCTTCAATAGCGATGAGAAGTTGGCTGAGTTGACCTTGAATTTTGGCAGCGTCTTCAGGGGTTGTCTTCTGTAAAAACTTACAGCCGTTTTCAGATGAATGTGCCACGCTTACAAACTCTGTAAGCCCCCTAAATCCCCCAATTCTGGGGGACTTCAACTCTAGTTCCCACCAGAATTGGGGGGCTAGGGGGGCGGAAACTGCTGTAATTGCCTGCTTGCGGAATTTGACTGCCATGCTTGACCCAATGTGTCATATCAATCAATTCGTCATCGCCATACTCTGAAGGAGAACCAATCTCGGCTTCGATTTCTGATTGTTCCTCATCACTTACATACGGCATAAGAATTTGACAGAGCAACAGTCGCTCTTCTCTCAACACTTCTCGAACACTTTCTTTAATTAACGCTTTTAGTTCTTGAATTTCCATTTTCTCTAGTTCTTGCAACCCAATCGTTTTGCATCAAAGTATCAGGTAAGAGGAAACACAAAGTAATCCTCGAAAATGGGTAGACGCTTGGATATAGCTAGATTTTAGGTTGAAAAAGACGCATCTCCTCGCGGAGCTAGCCCCAATGACAGAAGAACTATTTGCCTCCCCTACAACGATCTCAACTATTTGGCATTGTCTACGACCCTTCAAAGTTTACTTTGTTGAGCATAATTCAATAGAGTTAAGTTTATCTATGCAAGGAAAAGAGTGCTAAACGCGGTGATTTTGGGAATAACTGAGTAAGATTCTTGTTTTTCCCAAAGTTCTTTGGTGCATCCATGACCTACTCCCTCAAAGTTGCAGATATGCCTGCAAGCGAGCGTCCTCGCGAACGGTTAATGTCTTACGGTTCTCGCCATCTCGCTACGGCGGAACTGATTGCAATTTTGCTCGGAACAGGGCAAGGGGCAGGCAAGCTTTCGGCAGTAGGTTTAGGGCAATATTTGCTGCATGAACTGGGCAAATATCAACAAGATCCGCTGTCTGCGTTGCGAACGGTGACGGTGGCAGAGTTAACGAAAGTTCCGGGAATTGGAGAGGCGAAGGCAACCACCATTCTGGCGGCGATCGAACTGGGGAAGCGAGTTTTTCAATCTCGTCCAGCCGAGGCGACTCTGGTTGACGATCCGGCTGTGGCTGCGGCTGCCCTGAGTCACGATTTGATGTGGCAAGCTCAAGAACGCTTTGCGGTCGTGTTTTTAGACGTGAAACATCGACTTTTGGGCACTCGCGTTGTCAGTGTTGGCACGGCAACCGAAACTCTGGCGCACCCCCGCGAGATTTTTCGAGAAGTGCTGAAACAAGGTGCGACTCGAATTATTGTCGCTCACAATCACCCGTCTGGAAATGTGGAACCTAGCCCAGAAGATCTTTCCCTGACCCGCCACTTACTCGCGGGGGCACAGTTTTTGGGCATTCCGTTGCTGGATCATTTGATTTTGGGAAACGGAGATTTTCTCAGCATGAGACAAACCACGTCTTTGTGGAGTGAGCAACCGCAGGAAGATTAAGCGGAAAATCTTGCCAAAACAGAATCGTTTTTGCGCGAAGAATACTGTCTTTCAATGCCGCAAGTGTTACTTTGACGAAGGAACGCTAATTTCTAAACACACTACTTTATGCGGTTATTTCGTCTTTTCTTCGGGCTTGTGCTTGCTTTTTTGCTATCGACTCAGTTTTTGCCCCATGCTGCTTATGCGGCGAGTTCGGCAGCGATTCGAGCGATCGATGACAACGAGACCATCAACAAAGATTTTTCTGGGCAAAGTTTGGTTAAGGCTGAATTTGCCGATGCCAATTTTAAGGACGCAAACTTTAAAGGGGCAGATCTACGGGGTGTTGTATTCAATGGCACAAGTCTGATCAATGCTGATTTGAGTCGGGTTGATTTTAGTAATGGGATCGCCTATCTCACAGATTTTTCTGGCGCAAACCTGAGTAATGCGATTTTCACGTCTGCCATGATGCTGAAGTCGAGCTTCAAAAATACGACAGTGACTGGAGCAGATTTTAGTGATGCTGCTCTCGATCGCACACAGGTGCTGCGGTTATGTGAAACAGCGAGCGGCATCAATTCTGTGACGGGCATCGATACACGAGAATCTTTGGGCTGCCGTTAGCAGAGTTTGGGTTTTGGGGTTCGGGGTTCGGAGTGCTAAGTACGCCCTGGTTAAAGAAACCGGGTTTCTGGGGAGCGATCGCAAAAAAGTATTCCCAGTTTGTTCCGATCGACTACTATCTACCAAGCCCTAGCTTTAGATAACTCAGCTTTGTGCTGTGCAGTTCTTAGATTATTGTGCGGTTGCATTTCATTTTTTGCATTTGCATTTACAATAGATAGAACAGGCGAACTAAAATATGGGCGAACTGATCTGGAGCTAGGTTGGCATGAATATTTTCCAGCGGGTTTGGGATTCGTTTGGGTTTGCAGAGCAGTTTGATGAAGCCGACTATGATTATGAGTACGGCGATGAGGAGTATGCTCAAAACCCAACGATGATGCAAGAAGCGGCGATGCTCCCCCGTGAGCGTGCGATCGCTCCGGCAAACAACGTGATTGGGATGCCAAATCGGGCAACGGGCATCTCTGAAGTGGTGATTTTGCAGCCCCGCTCATTTGAAGAAATTCCCCAAGCCGTGAGAATTTTGCGGGAACGAAAATCAGTCATTCTAAACATGCTGCACATGGACCCAGAGCAGGCGCAGCGTTCGGTCGATTTTGTGGCAGGTGGCGTGTTTGCGATCGATGGGCATCAAGAACGCTTGGGCGAGAATATTTTTCTGTTTACTCCCAACGTCGTGCAGATCACGGCTCAAGGGTCTGCTCAACCTTCTTTTAATCCTGCTATGCCGATGCAGCCCACTCAGCCCTCAACAGTGCCAACCATGTCTTCGATCGCGCCAACCATCGCAATTTCCGACAGTCAATTTCGGATGCCTTAGGGTCGGGGTAGGCACTGCGGTTGATCGTGATGCCATATCAATGAATCGACTAGGTTTCTGGGACGGAAATATTGATGCAATCTTCACCCAATCAGAGAAAAGGATAAAGTTTTGGGCGGGTGTTATCACTCTCCAAATCTAGGGTGGGCAATCTAAGCATAACAACCACCAGTACGTAGGAGAACCCCCATGAAAATCGTTAGCGCTGGTGCATTGCTTTTGCCTTTGCTCACCACCATTGCAATTTTTCCAGCCCATGCGCAAGAATCATATTTCAAATACAGGTGTGAAAATGGCAAGACCTTTGAGGTGACGGTCAGACCAGACAAAGCCAAAATCAAACTAGATGACATGACAACCTTAAAGCTGCTGCCGTTAGATGCAAGAGAAGGACTCAAATTTGCTGCCCGTAGAACCTTGCTGACGATGGTCAACCAAGAAGCCTCTATCGAAATTAACGATAACTTTGTTTATAACAACTGTGTTGTTCAGTAATAGCCGCGATTCAAGCAGTGCAGCTGGCTTAAAAAGTTAGCTGCAATCAAGGTTTTTCATAATTTTGCAACATTCGCTCGATTTAGGATTGGTGCCTTGTCAACACAAGGGACAGTTCATCCACCATTTGGATTCGCCCTCTCCGAAGCGCATAGAGTAAGCGATCGACTAAATGCAGATCTTCCTGGGTTGAGTGGGTACTCAGGATCGTTGCCATCATGCCATAGCGATCGGCTAAGGTCAGCGTGCCTGTGGAGCTAGATTGAGCAAATAATTCTGGTAGCGCAGTGGGTAAAAGACAAATTGAAATCATAAAGGTGTTCCACATTCAATGATATAACTATCGGTCTTCTGGAGGGTTTTTCGGGTGATTGACAAGCACTGTTCTTGTGAGATTCAAGGATGGAATCTGTGACCCAGATCACTTGCTATGGGAGGCTTCATGGGTAACACAACGGTAAACACCGTTCCTTGTCCTACTTCACTATTGACTTGAATGGTTCCTCGATGGAGATCAACACATTTTTTGGCGATCGCCAGTCCCAACCCGGTTCCTTGAATTTTGCCCACATTGCCACAGCGATAAAACGTTTCAAACAAATGGCTTTGATCTTTTAAGGGAATCCCAATACCGTGATCTTGCACCTGAAAAGTAGCCGTATCCAGTTGACACCTCAGCCTAAACCGCACGCTGCCACCTGTTGGGGAATATTTAATTGCATTGGAGAGTAAATTGGTGAGAATGTGCCACAGCAGCGCAGCATCCATGACTGCAACCGAGCAATCTCCTTCATGCTCAGCCGTAATGGTGTAGTGTTGGCTGTGGCTAAACTGCAAGTCCTCGATCAATTCAATACAAAATTTTCCTAAATCAAACGGCTCTGGTCGATAGCGGAGACCGCCTGCTTCACCGCTACCCAACAGCAATATTTCATCTAATAAATGGGTGATCTGTTTGATTGCCGCTTTAATTCGTTCAAAGTAATCGTGCCTTTTTTGCTCAGTCAATTCGCGATCGAACTTTTGCAGCAATTCTGCGGAGGTGCGAATTGTCGTCATCGGGGTACGAAATTCGTGGGATGCCATGGAAATGAAACTTGACTTCAGCAAATTTAATTCCTGTTCCTGTTCCCAAGCGTTCAAAATGGTGCGCTCACTGTTTTTAAGCTGTTGAAAAATCCGTTCTCGTTCGATCGCATAGCGAAGCGATCGCGCCAATAATTGGGGTGTAATTTGATCTTTGACCAGATAATCCTGTGCGCCCCGTGCCATCACTTGCAACGCGAGTTCATCATCATCCATCATCGTCAGCACGACTACCGGAACGGTGAGGACATTCGTCCGAAATTCGGTGACGGTTTCTAACCCGTCAGAGTCGGGCAAACCCAGATCTAATAAAACTACGTCATAGGAGTGTTCATGACAGTGAGCGATCGCCGTTGTCAGCCGCTCAACATGCGTCAATTGCCATTGGTCTTTGCCGGAGCGGAAAAAAACTTGCCTTAGCAAATCGGCATCCGTTGGGCTGTCTTCTACCAACAAGACATGCATGGGTGTTTTGTCCATGAAACTGACTGGTTAAGAACGCGGAGATCGTGGGAAAACGTAATTTTATCTAAATAGGGCTTGTGCAAACTTCGGAGGTTTTAGTCAAACTGCGTCACCCCATCCCCACTCATTCTGGAGGAAGTCTAACAGCAGTCAGCCAGAAATCACTAATCATCTGCACCACTTGAATAAACTGTTGCACATCAAATGGCTTAGTCACATAGCAATTGGCATGGAGATCATAAGAACGAAGCACATCTGCTTCATTGGATGAAGTGGTTAGCACCACCACTGGAATTCGCTTCAATTCTGGGTCTGCTTTCACTTCTGCCAAAACCTCACGACCATCCATTCCAGGTAAATTCAAGTCAAGCAGAATCAGGTCGGGTCGGGTTTCGTTGGCATAGTTCCCCCGCTGATGCAAAAAATCCATTGCTGCCTCTCCCTCTTCTACCCAGTGCAGGGTATTGGTAATTTTGGCTTGTTGAAGGCTTTGTATCGTCAGATGGGCATCGCTAGGAGAGTCTTCAATCAGCAGAATCTCGATTGAGTTGAGGTTTTGGTGAGCCATAAGGGGGGTGGGATAGGGGAGGGTTGGGGATTGTGAAATAGAAGGTGGTTCCCATTCCTAGCTCAGATTCTGCCCAGATGCGCCCGTTGTGGCGATCGACAATCTTTTTGCAAATGGCTAACCCCATACCCGTGCCGGGGAACTCGCGGCGGGTGTGGAGCCGTTTGAAGATTTCAAAAATGCGATCAAAATAACGCGGTTTGATGCCAATACCATTATCGCGAATAGTGAACAGATAATCTGACGTGTGAGGGGTCGGATGTAGGGTGGCGCTAATGTGGATGTGGAGCGGTGCTTCTCGTCGAAATTTGATGGCGTTGCCAATCAGGTTTTGGAGGAGTTGGGTTAGCTGGGTTTTATCGGCAGTGATGGTGGGTAAGGGATCGTGGGTGATGGTGGCGTTACTTTCGGCGATCGCCACTTGCAAATTATCCAGCACCCGCTTCAGGACATTGTTGCAATCTGTGGAATTGAACACCAGATCGTGAGTGCTAACGCGGGAATATTCCAGCAGGTCTTGGATCAACTGCTGCATCCGCGTTGCCCCTTCCACCACATAGGCGATGTATTGCTGCTCTGTGGCATTGAGTTGATCGGGGTAGTCTTTGGCTAACAGTTGGGTATAGCCGATGATTGCCCGCAACGGTTCTTGCAAATCGTGGGATGCCACATAGGCAAACTGCTCTAATTCTTGATTAGAACGGATTAAGTCTTGATTCGCTTGGTTTAACTCAGTCGTTCGCTGTTGCACCCGCTGCTCCAGTTCAGTGTAAACCTGCACATTTTCCATTGTGACGGCGGCAGTGTCAGCCAACATCTGAAGCAACGCGATTTCTTCTCGCGTGGGTTGATGCGGGGTCGCCCAATAATTCCCGATCGCCCCAATCGGCGCATGAGTACGAATCGGCACAATTGCGAGGCTTTTGACAAAGGTAGACTGATAGAGGTGCTGAGG
>JBGTAZ010000068.1:0-2780 GCA_041749615.1 Leptolyngbyaceae cyanobacterium
GTTGCGTCAAAAATCGCGCAGGCATCCCCAATATTGGCTCCAGGTCCCATACCCAACCCACCGACGATCGCTGCGGCGGCATCCGAGAGATAATCACCATTCAGGTTCATGGTTGCCAAAATGGAGTATTCATCCGGACGAGTTTGAATTTGCTGAAAAATGCTATCGGCAATGCGATCGTTCACCATCACCTTCTCTTTCCACTTGCCATTGCCGTGGGTTTCCCAAATGTCATCCAACACTTGCTTCACTTCTTGGCAGATGATATCCCGTTTTTCCACGGTCAATCCATCAAAGCCAGGGTCAATCATCCGAGCGTTTTCTTCTAGAGAAATCGCTGGATTTTTTTCCTGATTGCTTAAAATCCAAGACTCCCGCTCCGTGATGCACTCTCCCCGAAACTCACTGGTTGCCAGTTCATAGCCCCAATCGCGGAAGGCACCCTCGGTGTATTTCATAATGTTGCCCTTATGAACTAGGGTCACCATTTGTTTATGTTTAGGCAGTCTCAACGCATGTTGCATAGCACGACGCACCAAGCGCTGAGATCCCATTTTGCTAATGGGTTTGATGCCAATGCCAGCATCGAGAGGAATCCGTTTTTTACCATGTTCCGGGGTGCCAGGGATGAGATCTTCGTTGAGAATTTTGATCAGGCGATCGCACATTTCCGTTCCCTGCTTCCACTCAATTCCCAGATAAATATCTTCTGTATTCTCCCGATAAATAATCACGTCTAACTTTTCAGGTGTTTTGTGGGGTGAAGGCGTTCCTTCGTAATAGCGACAAGGGCGAATGCAAGCATACAGATCAAAAATTTGACGGAGCGCGACATTGAGCGATCGAATTCCACCACCAATCGGCGTGGTCAAAGGTCCTTTAATTGCTACCCCATAGGTTTTAATGGCTGTCAGCGTATCCTCAGGCAAATATTGGTAGGTTCCATAGCGTTCGCACGCTTCATCCCCGGTGTAGACCTTGAACCAGGAAATTTTGCGTTTTCCTCCATAAGCATTTGCCACTGCCGCATCAAAGACTCGTTGAGACGCTGGCCATAGGTCAATTCCGGTTCCATCTCCACGAATAAAAGGAATGATCGGGTCATCCGGAACTATAGGCTCTCCATCTTTAAAGATGATCGTAGAACCCGTAGTTGGAGGGCTAATCTTTTCGTAAGTCATTGATGTCGCTCCAGTATAACGACGACACAAACCAGATAATTGTCTACCAATTTGAACTACCTGTTTCATGCCGCTCGGTTAGGGTATCTCAAGTTATGAACCATGAACTGTATTTTTTGAGCAAATTTCAAAGTTTGTTAGTATCACAAAGTTTTTGCCACGACTTAACCAGCTAGCAACGGACTGGTCGTTGTGAACCAGCAAAGCTCTGATACTCGCTGAGCGAACAATACGGACAATGGGGTCGTAAGCGAGTCCTGTGATCCGGCTAATCCCTCGCAAACTCGCGCCTCCACCTCTTCCTGACGCATTACTCTGTACCGGATAAGCTAATTGGATGCCTGCTCCATCCAATTAGCAAGACGCAATTTAGGTTGATTTGCTCCCAAGCATCGCAAAAATGTCACTATAGATGAGATCGGCATTGCATTAGGAACAACGCTCAGTGCAGATTACTTTTCTTGGAACTAGTTCTGGCGTGCCGACACGCAGCCGCAATGTGTCTAGCGTGGCGCTGCGGCTACCGCAACGAGCAGAACTGTGGCTGTTTGACTGTGGCGAAGGCACCCAGCATCAGGTGCTTCGGAGTGAGCTAAAAGTTAGCCAGTTGACCCGCATTTTTGTCACCCATATGCACGGTGATCATATTTTTGGGTTGATGGGTCTGTTGGCAAGCTGTGGGTTAGCGGGGAATGTAGAGCATGTTGATATCTATGGTCCGCCTGATTTAGAGGAATACCTCAAGGCTTGCCGCCGCTATTCCCAAACTCATTTTTCTTATCCAGTCAAAGTTCACACCGTCAGTCCTGGTGTGGTTTATGAAGATGAAGAGTATACGGTTAGTTGTCAATTGCTGAAGCATCGGGTGCCTGCGTTTGGCTATCGGGTGACTGAAAAAGATCGAACTGGACATTTTGACGTGGAAAAAGCCGCCGCCTTGGGCATTCCATCCGGTCCGCTTTACGGCAAACTGAAGCGGGGAGAACGGATTGTGTTGCCTGATGGCAGCCGAGTTAATGGGGCAGATTTATGTGGACCGACGCAGATTGGGCGGAAGCTGGTGTATTGCACGGACACGGTTTTTTGCGATTCCGCCATTGAGTTAGCCCAAGATGCGGATGTGCTGATCCATGAGGCAACCTTTGCTCATCAAGATGCAGAGCTTGCTTATCAGCGGTTGCATTCCACTTCCACTATGGCGGCACAAGTTGCACTAGCCGCCCAAGTGCAGCAATTGATTATCACCCACCTCAGCCCTCGTTACGCTCCAGGCAATGCGATCGAACCGAAAGATCTGCTGCTGGAGGCGCGATCGATTTTTCCCAATACAGAAATGGCAGTCGACTTTTTGACGGTCAACATTCCTCGGCGAGAACCTACGTTAGTGTCGGCAGGAAAAAGTTAGGAGTGCTAAGCGGGTAGGAGTGGGGCGATCGCTGAGCCATACACATCTGAAGATAGTCGGGTAGCAGGACTACATTGCTATAGCCCCGCCCCCTCAAAACCGGACTTGTACCTTTCAATACATCCGGCTTAAGCAAATCACTTACTCCACCGCTTTAGAGGTTGTCGCATGGTGTTGTTGGTGACAGTAGAGGT
>JBGTAZ010000069.1:0-7903 GCA_041749615.1 Leptolyngbyaceae cyanobacterium
ACCTCTACTGTCACCAACAACACCATGCGACAACCTCTAAAGCGGTGGAGTAAGTGATTTGCTTAAGCCGGATGTATTGAAAGGTACAAGTCCGGTTTTGAGGGGGCGGGGCTATAGCAATGTAGTCCTGCTACCCGACTACTTTCAGATTTGTACGGCTGGCAGCGATCGCCTCACTCAAAATCGGGTGGGGACAAATGGGGCTGTGGACTACAGTAGTTTTACAGTGGACACATAATTTGCAGTGGGCGATCTCCCTATGGCATTTGAGCAAATGTTTTTCTCGGCGGCAGCCATGACCATTGGCTCCATTTGCAGCCGGGTATTGTGTGAAGGAGGCACTCGGTTTGCCAGTTGGGTGGAGTCTCAAAGTGACGATGCCGCGCAGATTATTCAACGAGCGTCGGAGCAATATGCCCGGAACTACGCCAACCGTCACGGCATGATGAAAGTGCTGGGAATGCGAGAGCCAGTGCCTTTGGAGTCGGTCTATACCGCAGTGCGATTTTTGGATCGAGAAAGCATTAGCCGATTTGATTCGATTGAAGATCTAGAAAAGGAATTTCGCGAACAGGGCGATCGCCGCTTGCAAAAGAAGGCAAAAAAAATCGATGGGTTGCGGGTTGCCAACGACAAGCAATATTTGATGGTGCTGGGCGGTCCCGGTGCAGGCAAATCCACCTTTTTACGAAAAATGGGCTTGGAAGCGCTGAAGGGTACGAGCCTCAGGAATGGCTACGTGCATGAATGCATTCCGGTACTGATTGAGTTAAAGAACTTCGCCTCAAATGAGATTGCAATTGAGCAGGCGATCGCCCAAGAGTTTCGGATTTGCGGCATTCCCTCGCCGGAGATCGTCACCACTAAACTGCTAGAGGCAGGCAATCTGTTGATTTTGCTGGATGGGCTGGATGAAGTGCCTACGAAGCAAATGACCCACGCGATTCAGCAGATCCAAAACTTTGTTGATCAATATGACAAAAATCGCTTTGTGGCATCCTGTCGCCTTGCCGCCTATCGCAACAACTTTTATCGGTTTAGCGATGTGGCAATGGCAGACTTTGACCATGAACAGGTGAAGCAGTTTATTCATCGTTGGTTTCAGTCGGCGGAAGACGTGAAGCTGAATACGGCGCAGCGCTGCTGGAATCTGTTGCAGCAGCCAGAATACGCCGCCACTAAGGAACTCGCCCACACGCCCTTACTCCTGACCTTGCTGTGTTTGGTGTTTGATGATTCCCAAACTTTTCCCAAAAATCGAGCGGTGCTGTATGGCGAGGCGCTGGACGTGCTGCTGAAAAAATGGGCATCGGAACGGCGAATTCAGCGCGACCCGATTTATCAAGATCTCAGCATTGCCCTGGAAGAGATCATGCTGGCAGAGATTGCCCATACCCACTTTGAGGCAAATCGCTTGTTTTTTACGCGGCGTGAAGTGGTGGATCAAATCCGTACTTTTTTGGCAGAAAACCTGAATGCACCAAAACACTTGGATGGAGAAGCGGTGCTAGAGGCGATCGCCATTCAGCAAGGAATCATCGTGGAACGGGCACAGGAAGTTTACTCTTTTTCTCACCTGACCTTGCAGGAATATTTGGCAGCGCAATACATTGACGATCACAACCTCACCCAAACCCTCGTGCAAGAGCATTTGACTCATGAGCGTTGGCAGGAAGTGTTTTTGCTGGTGGCGGGAGTAATGCGGGGTGGCGCGGATGCCTTGCTGCTGGCAATGGAAGCACAGGCAAACACGTTTATCAACACGCCTAAGCTGAAGGCGTTGCTGCAATGGACTGAAGAAGTCACGACAGAATCGACGGGTCACCTTTCGCCTGCCGCTAAGCGCACAACTGCCTTGTTTATGGCATTGGTCAACCATCGTGCCTTGAATTTGGCACGGGTACTTGATCCCAACCTGGCGAAGACGCTGGAACTGGCGCGCACTCTAGCAAATATTCGCACCTTAGAGCCGTCCCATACCAAAGACAATATCCCCGCCCAATCAGCGATTCCTACCCGTGCCTTGGCGATCGCCCTGACGCGATCGCTGCCCACTCACTCGGTGGGGAAGGCACTCGCCAGAACATTTACCAACACGTTTACCGATGAACTCGGCAAGCTGCAAGCATTTCACGAAGCGACTTTACAGCATTTGGTGACGCAGTTAAAAGCATTGAATCTGCGATCGCCCGATATCCGCCAACCCGCGATCGTGCTGCAAGACTTTCACACGCA
The DNA here is from genome assembly GCA_041749615.1 of Leptolyngbyaceae cyanobacterium. GTDB lineage: Bacteria > Cyanobacteriota > Cyanobacteriia > Leptolyngbyales > Leptolyngbyaceae > ULC077BIN1. The sequence goes on from JBGTAZ010000069.1 coordinate 2,236, forward strand.
AGTGTTTCACACCTGGTTTAGCACGCTCAAACTTGACCCCACCTGGATCAGCCTTTCCAGTGAAGAACTGCGAAAACTCGATCGCTACCTCTATGCCAACTGGCTGCTCGTGCGCTGTAAACAAGCGGCTGTTAGGGTCTCGTCTCACACGTGGGCAGGTATTGAAGCACGCCTTTTGAGGGTAGTGCCCTAGGGGAGTTCTAAGTTCGGGATTCTAAGTTCGGAGTTCTAAGTTCGGAGTTTTGAGTTTTGAGTTTTGAGTTCTAAGTTCGGAGCAAGCAAGTAGGCGGATTTTTGTTGTGTGGCGAGCAAGTTTACAATGAGAGGCGATATTCTCCTTACCTAAACGAGGCAAGCCAATCTGTTATGCCCAATCAAATTACTCAAATGATTGAATCGGAAGTGAAAGATTTGGGCGGCTTTGAAGTGCGGCGCATCCTCCCTCACCGCGATCGCCAGATGGTTGGACCCTTTATCTTTTTTGACCATTTGGGACCCGCTGTCTTTCCACCCGGTCACGGGGTCGATGTTCGCCCCCATCCCCACATTAATTTGGCAACCGTCACCTATTTATTTGAAGGGGTCTTGCTGCATCGCGATAGTGTGAACAGTGTTCAAGAAATTCATCCGGGAGCGGTCAACTGGATGACAGCGGGTCGGGGGATTGTCCATTCTGAACGCACCCCTACTGCGGTTCGGAGCCAGGAGGCACGGCTACATGGCATCCAAACCTGGGTGGCGCTTCCCCAAGAGCATGAAGAAACCGAACCTACGTTTTATCACTATCCAGCCGCCGATTTGCCCACCTGGCAAGCCAATGGCGTAGACTTTACCCTGATTGCCGGACAAGCCTATGGCTACACTTCACCCGTTCAGACTTTCTCGCCGATTGTTTACCTGGATGTGCGGCTGGCTGCTGGAACGCAATTTATGGTGCCCGATGGATATAGCGATCGCGCCATTTACAGCGTCACACCAGGTTTAAATGTTAATGATCAGCCACTTGAACCGCATCTTTTGGCAATTCTAGCGGCTGACACCCCAATTAAAGTCTCCGCCGCCGCCGAAGCACGCTGCATCATTATTGGCGGTGAACCGTTGGGCGATCGCCATAAATGGTGGAACTTTGTTTCTAGCCGACCCGAACGAATTGAGCAGGCAAAGCAAGATTGGCAGGCAAACCGATTTGCCAAAGTCCCTCAAGAAACAGAATTCATTCCGCTTCCAGAAACGGCTTCTTAGCCTACCGCCTTAATTTCTGCCCTTACTCCACCACGACGCGCCATTCATACAGCTTGTAATGGACGCACTCATTGATCACCAAAGGATCTTGCGCTACGATCGCCTGCGCCTCATCCATGGAGGATGCCTCAAACAGCAACATCCCTCCACCCCGACAGCCCCAGTAGCCCGTTTTCGCCTGATGCCCTTTAGCAATCAGCCTTTGCACAAATTCCTTGTGGGCGGGAACATATTGATCAAAAATTGCCTTATCCACAATCCCTTCCTCAATCTTCACAAACCAGGGCATGATGGGGGTTCCTTCCTCACAAAAGGGCGTGATTACACGAGCGGTCTTGGTCGCGGGGGAGGCAGAACGCTCGATGCATTCGCCTCAGTCAGGGCTATAAGGGTAGATTCAGCGCAGTCGCAACGCACCCTATAAAGTTGGGAAATTTAGAGTGATCATGGGAGCAGCACGGTGATAGATCTGGCAGGACGACGGTTGTTTGAGCAAGAGATTCAACAGCCAGATGAGGCGATTAATCTAGATCGGGCAGCATTGTACATTGCTCTAGAAGAATATCCTGACTTAGATGTAGATGCCTACATCAATGCATTGGATGGGATGGCGGCAGCGGTGCAGGAGCGTCTACTAGACGCATTGTATCCGCTGAAAATCTTGAAGACAATCCAGCAGTATCTCTACGCAGAACTGGGCTACTCCGGCAATCGCACGGAATATTACGACCCGCGCAACAGCTTTTTGAATCAGGTGATCGATCGCCGCACGGGCATTCCCATCACATTATCAATTGTTTATTTAGCGATCGCTCGTCGGATTGACTTTCCCATGGTGGGCATTAACCTGCCGGGTCACTTCATCATTCGTCCGATTGCGGAAAACATGGAGATCTTCGTCGATCCCTTTAATGGCGGCGAAATTTTATTTTTACAAGACTGCGAAGACTTACTCGTGAAAGTGTTCGATCGCCGCGTGCAACTCCAGCCCGAATACTTAGCACCCGTCAGTAATCGGCAGTTATTGGGACGCTTGCTGACCAACCTGAAAGTTATTTACATTAACCAGCGCAACTTTCCCAAAGCCATCCAAGCCGCCGAACGAATTTTGCTGCTGTTTCCCGATGCGCCCCTAGCACACCGCGATCGCGGCTTACTTTACTACCGCAGCGATCGCTTAGCCGAAGCCCGTCAGGATTTTGAACGCTACCTAGAACTCGCTCCCCTCGCCGAAGATGCCCAAGTCATTCAAGGGATTTTGGACGAAATGCCAAAACAAAAGAATTTCGAGTGACACATACAAACTAGTTAGTGCTTTCAAAGCACAGCTAAGCAAAAGACAGTCTACTTTCAACGCTGGCTATAGTCATTAGTTGGTCATTTGCCACTCGGCACAGCATCATCCAATTCAAAATGGTATCTCGTCAAAATAATGAAGAGGTAGGGATAGGATCTAAACCTAATTCTGCTCTTCTTCTGATTTCATACTCTGCTTTTGCTTTTTGTAAGAAAGCATATTTTTCACGGTATTTTTTGGTTAAAGCCTGTGATTTTTGCAGGGACTCTAATCGTTTCTGTTCCCACTGACTTTCCTGAATAGGGTCGTATGGTGGGGCTGAGCTGCCAAACTGTTCATACTTTGCCAGACACGAATAAGGGTATCCTTCAGGTGTTAACTCAATCACTTCTGGGTCAGTGTTGAGCAATGCCTGGATAGGATCATAGTCTGGCTCTAAGTCTTCAAACATATCAGGATCATCATCAGCCATGTCATAGCCTGAATTAATTAGGCTTTGCAACTCATTGGGAGGTCTAGAACCCATATAGTTCGTACCTTTGAAAAGACATCTTGAGTATAAATTAGTTATTAAGTGCAAATTGCTTATTGGATGCTACAAAAATCACTTCTTCATACTTTGCCTTTCGTACTTCACACTTCGCATTTCATCATCCGCCATTCGTACTTCATCATTCATAACTCGTATTTCGCCACACTTCCTCCGCTACTTGCTTAATGCGTCGTAGTTGAGTTTGCATATCTTGCTGCGTCCACTGGGCGGCGAAGGTATTGAAGCCAAACCGGATGATGGGGTTGGGAATCGTGAACTCAAAACGGTTGACTAAGCGGGTGCCTTCTAGCTCAGGGTTACACTCCCAGCGATCGCGCCCCGCAAAAAAACCCTTAAACGCCCAGACCACTAAGCCCGGCTCCCGTTCCACAACCACATTCGTGAGAGTGGGCTGCAACACCGGAATTTGCACCACAAAACGACTCTGGCTGCCGATTTCCGTAGACCAATCTCCCACAGGTTCACAGCGCAAAGCGGGGTTAAGCCAGCGATGCATCAGCGTTAGGTCTGTGATGCACTGTTCTACCGCTGTGGAACTGGCATTGACCTGAATCGACTGTTCAAATACACGCGAAGCAACCATGCCAATTTAAAAGTAAGCTTAAACAAACGTAAAACTTAAACGCTACGGATAAAACGCTAACTGGGGCAACCCTAGTTGTTCATCCCAATCCATCATAATGTTGAGACACTGAATCGCTTGTCCCGCTTGCCCTTTCATCAGGTTGTCGATCGCCGATATGACAATCACCCGTCCCGTCCGCGCATCCACTTCCAGCCCAAGGTAGCAAAGATTGGTATGGCACGCCCATTTGGTTTGGGGAAAGACACCGCTCGGCAAAATCTTCACCCAGGGAGAATTTCGGTAAAATGCGTTGAAAATTGTTAGCAAATCTTCCCGTACTAAACCGGGATCGCGGAGCGTGGCGTAGACGGTCGCCAAGATACCGCGCGGCATGGGAACCAGGTGAGGCGTGAATTGCACCATCACTTCATGACCCGCGAGATCGCTGCAAATTTGCTCAATTTCTGGGGTATGGCGATGGCGAGCAACGCCATAAGCACCAAAAGAGCCAGCGGCTTCTGCCAGCAGCATATTAGTCTTTGGTTGCCGCCCACCGCCAGAAGTGCCCGATTTGGCATCGACGATCGCGGTTTCTGGCACAATCAAGCCTTGTTTGAGCAGCGGCGACAGTGCCAACAGGCTTGCGGTGGGGAAACACCCCGGACAACCGATAAGCTGAGCCTGAGAAATGCGATCGCGGTACAGTTCCGGCAACCCATACACAGACGTTTCAGCGACTTTCTCATCGGTGCGGTCAATCCCATACCAGGTTTTGTAAACCGCCAAATCTGAAAAGCGATAGTCTGCCGACAGATCCAGCACCTTGCAGCCTTTTGCCAGCAACGTTGGAGCCATGGTGCAGGCAAGTCCATTGGGCAGCGATAGAAAAACAACTTCACACCGCTCGGCAATCTTGTCCAAATCAATCGGTTCAATCACCTGATCAACGCGAGAGTCCAAATGCGGATACAGATCTGAAAACGGCTGTCCGGCGCTGCTATCTCCACCCAGATAGGCGAGTTCCAAATTTGGGTGATCCATCAAAATGCGAACCAACTGCACGCCGCCATAGCCCGATGCGCCGACAATTCCAACCGGGACACGTCCCCCATCACCCATGATGCTTTTACCTTATTACGGATTGAAACAGAGAACTTTGCTGCATTGTAGTACCAGACAAAAGATTTGGGGAAGGTTGCGATCGCTCGTTTTGCAAAAGGTGGTATGGGCTAGCTCACCTCTCGCGTCTTTCGCAGCAACCGCCCTGGAATAAATTCTGGGCTAACATCCCAAGTCCATTGAAATAGACTAAAACCGGATGCAGTCTTCTTTAGAAAACTTTTGCCCTACGCCAGGAACTTACAGCAATTTCCGCCCCCCTAGCCCCCCAATTCTGGTGGGAACTAGAGTTGAAGTCCCCCAGAATTGGGGGATCTAGGGGGCTTACAGAGTTTGCAAGCGTGGCACATTCATCTGAAAACGGCTGTAATTTGGCGTTGCTGAATGCACGTGTGATTTTTGACTGTAGGGGTGGGTCTTGTGCCTACCCTGCCCCAGATAGAGGGCAACCACAAGGGATTGCCCCTACAAATTTCATCCCTAAATTCAGCAATGCCCTTAATTTCTCTACGGCGATCGCGATCGCAACTCGGCGAAAGTCCAATCAAGCCGCCCTGACCGCAAACAGACTAGAATTTAATTAGAAAGACCCTTCAAAAAACGTTACGGTGACCCTTTGAACTTCCCTACAGATTCAGCCCAGCTTGCGCCCTCCTCCTTTCAGTTTGATCCGATTGAGGCAGCTTTGGCAGATTTGAAAGCCGGTCGCGCGATCGTGGTCGTGGATGACGAAAATCGCGAAAATGAGGGCGATGTTATCTGTGCGGCGCAGTTTGCTACGCCTGACCTGATCAACTTCATGGCGGTCTATGCACGCGGTTTGATTTGCCTCTCCATGACTGCCGATCGCCTGGATGAACTAGACCTGCCGCTGATGGTCTCTAAAAACACC
>JBGTAZ010000070.1:0-44333 GCA_041749615.1 Leptolyngbyaceae cyanobacterium
GATCAACAATATATTTTTTGGTCATTCTACTGGGTAACGCGATTACCTTCTATCTTATCCTCCTCACCCTTCATCTAATAATTGGAAAACCACTAGGGCTTATACCTTTATTCTCTTAGAGTTTTATAGCTTTGAAAGTGATTCTAGGCAATGCTTTCGGTTGCTCTTAAGCTGATTATTAAGTGAGATAAGGGCAACTTTTGATTGATATAAATCACACGGCAGCGGCTCCATAAAAAATCAGGTGTTGGAAGTTAAACTTCTAACACCTAATACGGTTGAATCTCCTACCTTTTGGTTGCTTTAAGCTTCGTTGCGCGCTTGACGAGCCATTTCTAATAGAGCGCCCCAACGCTTTTGAAATTGCTTAGCCGTCAGTTTGAGTGTGCGGGCAATTTCAGCGTCCTCCGCCTGAGCTTGCTTGAGTTGCAACATCTGGCGCTGTTCGGGCGTGAGGCGATCGAGGAAGCTATCCCATTGAGAGGTTGCCATGCCCAAGTTTTGGTCGAGGTCAGCACCCAGCCATTGATGCACCAATTTCCAGTTGCGGGAAAGGGTAAATTTTTCGACGTGATATTTGAAGCGCTGCTGCAAGTAATCGCGCTGACGGGGAGTCAGTCCCAAAACATCATCAATTTCAGGAGCGGACATATCTTGCAGTTTCAGCACGAGATAGTCTACGCAGTCGGTTTGGTCTTCCGATTCCAAATATTGCACCAGTTCGGAAATAACGCGATCGCGCAGTACCGCCTCTGAAGAATCCACCGTATCAGACACCATGCGTTCCCGGAGTTGTTGCACGATGGGCATCCGATTATGCATTTCTGCATCCTCACCCCGTGCCGACTCTAGCGCTTGCTCAATATCCACCGACACTTCCAGGGGTTGGCGCTGCCCAAAGCGCTGCGATCGCAGCACAATTAACTGTTGATTTTGTCCCGCAGGTAGGGAAATGCGACGCTTAGCGTACTGCTCCGTAAACGCCATGTATTCCGCTAACTCTAATCGGCTACGGGGCTGATAGGTTTCTGGCAAGACATTCTCGCGCCGAAACGCTTTAAGTGACTCAGTATAAAACCCTTGCAAAAAATCTTCAATCAGGGTGTATCGTGCCTGAAACCCAAGCTGCATTCGAGACGGAGCCACATAGCGGTAGACCATCGAACCCAGGGTGCTATGCAGTTCAGTCCGTCCCCGTTGGGAGCCAAGCTGATAATAGTTAACACATTTTTGCAAACGATGGCGGGCTAAGGAAATCTGCCAGGATTGCGCTTGCCCGGAGGCTTGAATTCGCCCACTCTTTTGGCACACTCGTTCCACTTCAGCCGCAATCCGTCCTGCGAGGCTCTCCACACCCCCGTTCAGGTTACTCACTTCTTCTCGAAATTCTTGCGCCAGCATTTTAACTAGAGCCGCTTGATTAATAAAGTGAACGGCTGTAGGGGGAGCAATAGAAGCCTGTTGACGATCGCGTTGGGTCGATTGGGGAGGTTCGGCGATCGCTCGATAATCTGACTGGGCAGACTGAACAGCAACCGATCTAGCGCAAGGCGGTGGAGATTCAATATTCATGGTTTGGTAATGCACATTTAAGGGAGTTGTTAAGACAGAAGAAGCCTGAGGTTTCCGCTGCTCTTGTTTCCTGACGTTTTGCTCAGCAACTGTCATAACTACCTACACAGGCAAGTTTGTAAATTACGGGTGGGCTTCTGGTTCGCCTATGGCACTTCTTGCAAGGAGCTACTAAACCAGTAATGGGTTCGTTTTCCAAGCGTTTTGGTGCTTGTCGGCTAAAAATCCCTTAAAACTAAAAGCAATCAAGATCGTCCTGTTCTGTCAGACAGCGCCCATTCGCGATTGACCGTGAACAGTGGATAGGTTGATCTAACGGGATTGACTGCTAAAAGAAGCGACCGTCTGAGAGACAGTTTGGGGTGGCTATGCCGATAGTTATGACGGTAGATAGATGAAAAAAGTTCATTTTGCTGAAATTAGTCGCACACTTCCCTAATTTGAAAGATTGTTGCGGTTTTTGTCAGCGCCCCGTACTAGTCCACAGTTCTGCCGCTTCCCATCCAAGACCCTTCCGAACCAGTTCAGGTTCCTCACTGCTCAAATCTAAAATAGTGGATACCTCATAGCCCGGTTCCTGCTCATCATCCACAATCACATCCACCAACTTGTCTAAACCTTCAAATAGATCGAAGCGGGATGGATAGTCGATCGCGGTTTGGCTACGAGCGGAACCGTCATCGAAAACATGAGCGGAGGTAGAAATAATCGGATTGCCCAAGCCTTCTAGTAATGCCTGACAAATGGGGCGATCGGGCACCCGAATCCCTGTGGTGTGGCGTTTGGGATTCATCACCAGTTTTGGAACCAATTTGGTGGTCGGCAACAGGAAGGTATACGGTCCAGGAATCAATCGCCGCATAATTCTGTAAGCTTCATCGCTGACGATCGCATACTGGGCGATATTAGATAAAGACGGACACAAAAATGTCAGCGGTTTATCATTGGAAAGCTGCTTAATCTGCCTCACCCGTTGCACTGCACTTTTAGAGTTCAAATCGCAACCGATCGCATACACCGTATCGGTTGGGTATAAAATCACTGCCCCCTCTCGTAGCGCTTTGACAATACGGTCTATCGTTCGGGTTTGAGGGTTTTGAGGATGCAGCGTGTAAAGGGTTGCCATGATGGAGAAGTGCGGAAGGGTACGGAGTGTGAAGTGCGGAGTGCGGAGTAGATAACTCAAAACTCAAAACTTAAAATTCAAAACTTAAAATTCAAAACTTAGAACTCAACGCTTAAAATTGCCTCAAGTCAACGTCAACTACTCAAAAGCTGCCAAAGCCAATGACCAAAATTGCTTACTTACAATGCCCGACGGGAATTGCCGGAGATATGTGCCTGGGTGCGCTGGTAGATTTGGGCGTACCTATCGCTTATTTAATTGAGCAATTGGGACGATTGGGAATTTCGCAAGAATATAAGCTGTGGACAGAATCGGTCGATCGCAATGGGCAGCGCGCGACGAAATTTCATGTTGATCTGGTGTTTGAATCGGGAGAAGTGGGAAACCCAAATGAGTTTGCAACGTTTGATCCGCGTCCTTATCAGTTCCATTCTGCTACAAAAGATACCGTTTCAGGGAATTTAATTGCGGGACAGGCTCGTGAGCATCCGCATTCTCACCCGCACGATCATTCCTCCACCCCTGAGGTAGCCCATCCGCTTCCCCCGATTCGACACTTGCCAGCCATTGAACAGCTAATTATGGCGGCTCAGCTACCGAAAAGGGCAGAAACCTGGAGCTTGGCGGTGTTTCGGCAATTGGCAGCAGCAGAAGCGGCAGTGCATGGAGTCCCGATTGAGCAGGTGCATTTTCATGAGGTGGGCGCAACGGATGCGATCGTCGATATTGTGGGCACTTGCCTAGGATTGGATTGGCTAGAAATTGAGGAACTGCACTGTTCTGCCTTACCCACGGGCGGCGGCACGATTCGAGCCGCCCATGGACGGATGCCCGTGCCCACTCCGGCAGTGCTAAAGCTGTTTGAAATGCGCCAGGTTCCAATCTATTACAACGACATCGATCGCGAACTGGTGACTCCCACTGGAGCCGCGATCGCCACAGCGCTAGCGACTCGCTTTGGTTCACCGCCTACAATGACGCTGCACAAAGTGGGCTTGGGGGCAGGGACTCAAAATTTGGCGATCGCGAATGTGCTGCGGCTGTGGATCGGGGAACAGGGAACAGGGAACAGGGAACAGAGAACTCAAAACTCAAAACTCAAAACTCAAAACTCAAATCTTCACTCTACTTCTTCCACTGAAACCATCACTGTTTTAGAAACCCAAATTGATGATCTAAATCCTCAGGCGACCGCCTATGTGATGGAGCAATTGCTGGTAATGGGGGCGTTGGATGTATTTACTCAAGCGATCGCGATGAAAAAATCTCGTTTGGGAACGCTACTGACGGTAATTTGTCGGGTTGGAAATGAGGATGCCTGTGAAGCGATGATTTTTCGCGAAACGACAACGCTAGGAATTCGGCGATCGCAGCAACAGCGGCAAATCCTACCGCGAGAAATTCAATCTGTGCAAACAGACTATGGCACGGTGCGAGTCAAGGTTGCCTGGGCAGAAGGGCGCGATCTCGTTCCTACCAACGTGCAGCCTGAATATGATGACTGTGCTCAAATCGCCCAGCAGCAAAATATTCCTTGGCGGGAAGTCCACCGGGCAACCTTAGAGTCATGGCGGCAGAAAAATAAGGAATAAGAGAAGGCTTGCTATAGATCGCCTTCTGTTCAATCAAGCGGACGGTCATAGACCATAAAGATACCGATAGGTTACTGATTTGGCAGTGCGTAAATATCGCGACCGCGACCTAGAGAATATTTGAGGGAGTGAACCAGATCTTTGCTGCACAGGGTGACAAAGCTGATGACTGCCAGTGATGAAATGCCTGCGGCAACTCCAAATAGTCCCCGATAGCCGATCTCCTCTGCAAAGTAGCCCATCACTGGACCCGCGATCGCCATGCCACAGTCAAATCCAGCTAAGCACAGCCCAAACACGCGACCGCGCTCATGGGGGGCTGAGCGATCCGCCGTCAGCACAATCATCATTGGAATGAAAATGCCGCCCCCGGCTCCTTCCAAAAAACCAGCCAGGAGAAACTCAGGCGCACTGTGGGCACGCCATAGCAGCAACATGGAGAGGGTATAAAGTAACAGGCTAATGGTGATAAAGCGTCCCCGTCCATGGCGATCGGAGGCGCGCCCCGTCAGTAGCCTCACCCCAAAACTGGCGATCGCGGCAGCGGTGTAAAACAAACCAGCATTTAAATTCACGCCCGTTTCTTGAATATAAAGCGGCACAAACACCGCTAAGGTGCCAAACGCGATGCCAATTAAGGACAGCACAAAAGCAGGAACCCTTAGACGAGGATTCCATAAAAATTTCCAAAAGGGAATCGCGTGAACCTGTTGAGACTCAACAGACGGAATTAGGTCACCCGGAGGCGCTTTAATTTGCGTGGCGCACAGAATTCCGGCAAAACCCAACCCCGCAGAAAACAAAAACAAGGGTGTATAGCCTGCCCATACCTGTAAGAAACCCCCGATCGCAGGTCCCAGTGCCATTCCGAGTGGATTGACTAACGTCATGTAACCCAGCACTTCGCCGCGATTTTGAGGGGGCGCTAGATCCGTCACTAACGCACTGAAAGCGGTAGTGAATGCGGCAATGCTCAAGCCATGAAATGCACGAATAGCAAACAATAGAGGAATGGATTGGGTCATCAGGTAGCCTAAAGGGGCGATCGCCACCGCCACCAGTCCAATCATTAGCACTTCAGTCCGACTTTTTTGATCGGCTCTGCGCCCTAACCAAGGACGAAAAACTAGCAGCCCAATGGCGAAGGCTCCCATGACAACGCCCACTTCGCGATCGCTGGCTCCCCCCTGCTTAATATAGGGCGACAGGGTTGGCAGCAGCGATGCTAAACTTGCCCAAAACAGCAGCCCAGACGCAAATAAAATCACCAGATTTCGGCGTTGCGCTGGTTGAAGGGTTTGAAATACTTTCAATCGAATAACCTCTGCGATCGCTCATCTTAATGATGAAGATATTTAAAGTATTTGGCTATCCTCCAATGGGGCAGAAAGAACAGCGATCGCGGGTGAATCAAGTAAAAGTAATAAGTGGAAGGGGCGATCTGGCACAGGATTTGATTCTGCTATGGTTAGGCTCTCTTTGTCGGCAACTGTTGTCTAACCCAATTCCGAAATTTCCTTTTCGCTCGTGTTTCGCCCAACTCCTGACAATCTTGGAGAAATTGGTACAGTGCCTCCTTGTTTAGCCAAGAGAAAATAGGGCTGGTTTCGACCTCTTGATACGCACCATTTTCCAGCACATAAATTTTCAGATAGTGCCCATCATATCGCCAGAACTCAGGCACTCCCATTACCGCATAAAGGAGATTTTTGTTGATGTCTGTGTGGGTAATATCGACCTCCACAATCAGATCAGGGGGCGGATCAATTTGCAGGTCAACGGTTTTACCTCTCACCAGCGGTTCATTCACCAGGTAATAGCATTGGTCAGGCTCAGCGCCAACTTTTAACTCTGGTCGATTTAGCGTGGTGGATTGCATACTTTTGAGGGTGAGATCTTCTTCTTCAGTCAAGATTTTGACGTAATCATCCAAAATGCTGCTGGAGTTTTCGTGTTCCTCTAGAGGGGTCATGATCTCTAATGTGCCGTGATCATAGGTCAACTGAGCAGCCCGATTCTCCCCTAAGATCTGCAAAATCATTTCGTAGGCATCCCAACTGATGTTATGAAGTGTGACGCGCTTTTCGGCGAGGGGGATTTGCAGAGTCGGAGAGACTAAAGTTTTTGGACTGACCATACTTCGGTGCCAAAAGATGTCTCTATGATAAACGCGATCGCCCTATAAAAAAGCGACAGATGACTATCATCCGCCGCCGAAAATGAGTTGAGTTTTCTAGGCTGCGCGATCGCGTTTTATACCATGGAGTAAATGTGAGTCGCTTCTTCCTTCAGCAAGGCGGCTTTGTCAGTTTGTTCCCAGGGTAAATCTAGATCCGTCCGCCCCAAGTGACCATATGCCGCAATGTCCTGATAGAAGCGACCACCGCGCTCAGCAGGCAACTTACACAGGTTGAAGGTTTGGATGATACCAGCAGGACGAAGCTCAAAATGTTTTTGCACCAGTTCCAGCAGGCGATCGTCATCAATTTTGCCCGTGCCAAAGGTGTCGATCATGATGCTGACCGGACGCGCCACCCCGATCGCATAACTCAGTTGCACTTCACACTTGTCTGCCAACCCAGCCGCCACAATATTCTTTGCCACATGTCGGCACGCGTAAGCAGCACTGCGATCGACCTTCGTAGGATCTTTGCCAGAGAATGCACCGCCGCCATGGCGAGAATAGCCACCGTAAGTATCCACAATAATTTTACGACCGGTTAGCCCCGCATCTCCTTGAGGTCCCCCAATCACAAATTTTCCGGTTGGATTGACCAAAAAGCGGGTCTTCTCATCTGGCTTAACGGCAATATCTGCGAATACAGGCTGAACCACCGACTCCCACAAATCGGCTTTAATTTTCGCCTGGATTTTTTCATTATCAGTAATGCTACCGATTTCTGCCGCATGTTGAGTAGACACCAAAATGGTGTCAATCCCAACGGGTCGATTATCTTCGTATGCAACAGTGACCTGAGTTTTGCCATCAGGGCGCAGGTAAGGAAGTTGCCCTGTTTTACGCACGGCTGCCAATTTTCGCGAAATGCGATGTGCCAAAGAAATCGGCATGGGCATTAACTCAGGCGTTTCATTACAAGCAAACCCGAACATAATGCCCTGATCGCCAGCACCAATACCATCCAGTTCATCACTCGATAACTCGCGGGCTTCCTGAGCGGTGTTGACCCCCTGAGCAATATCAGCAGATTGGTCGTCTAACGCAACCAGAACAGAACAGCTATTGGCACAGAAGCCATTATCTGTGCCGTTGTAGCCAATTTCAGCAATTTTTTGGCGCGTGATATCGATGTAATTCACCTTTGCCTTAGAGGTGATTTCACCGGTAATCAAAACTAGCCCAGTGTTTACCACAACTTCCGCAGCAACTCTGCTCATTGGATCTTGGGCTAACAAGGCATCTAAGATGGTGTCTGAAATTTGGTCACAAATTTTATCAGGGTGACCTTCAGTAACAGATTCGGACGTAAAAAGGTAACGACGAGCCAAGGACAACTCCTCTCTTCACACTAGAGTTAATAAACAAAGCTGGGTTTTAAAAAAGCTTGCGAAAGATTCACTATTCAATCAGGCTTTATGTTTAGTTGATCCATAAAGATACACAACAATCAGACTTCAGCGAATCATAGCATTTGTGGGCACTCGGATGAAGTGAAGGTTAAAAGTTGGGGAAGAATTCAAGAGGTGGAAGACTGAGTATCGTGCTCAGAAGTTGCTAGGTTGTAACAATTTGAATGGCTGCGAAGGTTTGTACTAAGGCATCTGCTTGTTTAAGAGAGGCTGAATTAATGGGTTCCCACATTACCCCAATACAACCAGCCGCGTTTGCGGCGCAAGCCATTTCCATATCAGCAGCAGAATCGCCAATGACGATCGCGCGTTCAGGACTTGTATCCAACGCTGCACAGGCTTGTCGAAGTAGTTCTGGGTTGGGTTTACTCAGCTTCGTATCCGTTCCCATGGCGAGTTGAACGAGAGCATTTAGCTCGTATTTATCCACAAAATCTTGGACGTTGGCAGTAGTGTCTGAAGATAGAATGCCGATTTTGAGATTCGCCTGGGCGATCGCTTGCATCAATTCCTTTGCTCCTGCATATAGAGGCGTACTGTCTGCCTTACGGTCAAAGACGCGATCGGCTTCTGTGAAAGCCGATCGCACAATACTCAGTGCTTCTATCCAATCTCGCCCTGTTTCAGCCACATAAGCGGCGGCGGCAATTTCGTTTTCCAAACGGGTTCCAACTGCCATCAACCCAGCCAGATTAAGGCGATCGCTCTCCACCCCAAATGCCATCAACAAAGGCTCTTGAACTCCAGGAATTTGAGCATCAATCAGTCGAGCGCGCTTTTGAGCTAGATTTCGTAAAAAAATGCGAGAATTCGCTAACGTCCCATCTTTATCAAAAATAACGGTTTCAATGTTTTCAAAGCACACCGCTCCACACTGAATTAGGATCATAAGGTTCTCGTTAGACAACACCATAAAAAAAGAAGAGGCAAAGTACCTCTTCTTAAAAAACGAATTAGATGCAGCCTTGAAAAGCTACACCGCTATTCTTTAACAGCGGCAACGATTTCCTCAGCCTCAGCCTCAGCCTCAGTCGTCGTCGCAGGAATTTCTTCCTCAACGGCTTCAGGGATTTCGGCTTCTTCCATTGCAGCAGGAACCTCTTCCTCAATCGCTAGGGGAATCGCTTCTTCTGTTTCAGCCGGAATCTCGGCTTCTTCCATCGCACCAGGAACCTCTTCCTCAACAGATTCGGCAATCTCTTCAATCAGAGTTCCTTGCTGTTTTGCCAAGATCTGCTCGCGATATTTCACCGCCATTTCTTCAGCCTTGTCATAAACCACCTGAGGGTTCTTCACCATATCACCAGGTTCTGGCTCAAGTTGCTTGGTGGAAAGAGAAATCCGACCGCGATCGGCATCTAGATCAATAATCATGACCTTCAGCTCATCGTTCACATTGAAAACGCTATGAGGCGTATCAATATGATCGTGGGAGATTTCTGAAATGTGCAGCAACCCACTGACTCCACCGATATCGATAAACGCACCATATGGCTTGATGCCGCGCACGGTTCCAATAACCACCTCACCTACTTCAAGCTTGTTCATCTTACGCTCAACCAGCGCACGACGATGGCTCAATACCAGGCGATTACGCTCCTCATCTACTTCCAAAAACTTCAGGGGCAACTCTTCACCAACGAGTTCTTCCTTGGGTTTACGAGTGCTGATATGAGAGCCAGGAATAAAGCCCCGCAACCCTTCAATTCTGACTAGGGCACCACCTCGATTCGTTGCAAAAACCAAAGAACGAACCGTAGCGTCTTCCGTCTGAAGCTGACGCACTCGTTCCCACGCACGCATGTATTCAATGCGACGAATAGAGAGCGTTAACTGTCCATCTTCGTTTTCGTCTGCAAGAATATAAAACTCGCGAGTTTCATTGGATTGCAGCACTTCTTCAGGAGTATCAATTCGATTAATTGACATCTCTTGAATTGGGATGTAAGCGGCTGTCTTTGCGCCAATGTCAATCAGAGCGCCCCGCGGCTCTAAACTAAACACCGTCCCTGCAACTACGTCGCCCGGGTTAAAGTGATAGTCATAATCATCTAATTTTGAAGCGAAGTCTTCGTAAGTAAAGCCAATGTCTAGCGTTAATGTGTCCTGATTGACCATGCGAATCGTTTCCTGGTAGTTATCTCCGTGTAAAGGTTGCCTCCTTGATGGGTAAGCACGCCACAACGGGTTACCACATCTGGAAATCTTCTACTCACAGTGTAGAAGATCTAAACGTCTAGATCGATTTAGGCTCGGAAGAACTATTATACCTTAACCAATCACCCGCCGCACACCACCGAGAAAATAGATTGGGAATTTTTTTGAGACGGTGCTTTTCAGGTGGTAGAAGCGGTATGCACAGAGTTATCATCTGGATGCACAGAATGACCGTCTGGTTCGGTCAAGTTTATTATGGATGCAGCGTGATTGATCCCATCTATGGGTCTAATTTTCGCTTGAGGATGACTGCCTTGCAGGTGAGCAAGGGTATCTACGAAGTCGCGAATGCCTTGAAATTTTCGATAGACTGATGCGAAGCGAATGTAAGCGACTTCACTTAGGGCTTGCAGACTATCTAAAACGAGTTCACCGATTTCGCTGCTAGGAACGTCTCGGATTAGACGCTGCTGTAGGTCGGATTCGATTTCATCGACGATGTTTTCCATCTGCGGAGAAGAAATTCCTGTTTTTTCGCAGGCGCGGACAATTCCTTTCAAAAGTTTGTATCGATCGAAAGATTGGCGATCGCCGTTGCGTTTAATTACCGTAACAGGGACAAATTCAATTCGTTCGTAGGTGGTAAACCGACGAGAACATTTCAAACATTCGCGTCGCCGTCGAACGCTTTGCCCCGCTTCTGCGGAACGCGATTCAAGAACACGATTGTCGCCGTGCTGACAGAAAGGACATCGCATGGTGATGAAGCACTCCAGGCGAAATGAACAGTCGTAAAACTCTCTTGACTAAAGCGTTTTCTCTTAACTAAAGCGTCTCAAACGATACTTTGCGAAGTACGTTTGTTATCTAGCTCTAGTTTATATTAAAGGGCTTTTACACTTTAATTAGTTCAGGGGGTACGAACTAAACCCAAGACGATTATGCCCGATTTACTTTGATCGCATTAATATTTTTTCTGGTATTCATTTTGAGAAAGTCTGTGAAATAGTCACCAGTGCGTTACAAACTGCTTTGGGAAGGGCAATCTAGAAAAGCACGGTTCATCCTAGGGCATCTGTATAAGTTACGTTTCGTAATCTTTATAGGTTTTAATAGAGTAGCCGGATGGCTCTGGAAGCCATGCTAGCCATTTTGACCTAAGCTTGTAAGTGCCATAGTGGTATAGCAAGATTAAGATGATAGGGTGCAATCTCGGTGCTGAAACAGTTGGAGAATAGATTGTCTAGCCTTTTGCTTTGGAAAACTTCTTGTTTGATCAAAGGATTTTCGATCCAACTGCCCTTGTAGCAGGAGAGCGGTTCATGAAAGCCCAGCCGAATAACAAACCAAAAATTCTGGTGGTGGATGATGAACCAGATAATTTAGACTTGCTTTACCGCACTTTCTACCGAGAATTTAAAGTGTTGCGTGCGGAAAATGGACCTGCCGCATTAGAAATTTTGTCTAATGAGGGCGATGTTGCCGTGATCATTTCTGATCAGCGAATGCCCCACATGAGTGGAACTGAGTTTCTCAGTTTGACGGCGACTCAGTATCCAGACATCATCCGAATTATTTTGACAGGCTATACCGACGTAGAAGATTTGGTAGAGGCAATTAATTCTGGCAAGGTGTTTAAGTATGTGACCAAGCCTTGGGATGATGAGGAACTAAAGGTTGTCGTGCGGCAGGCGGTAGATACCCATAGTGTGCTAAAAACTCGCACGCGGGAGTTACGGCGATCGCTTCGGCAAGAATCATTACTCAATGCCGTCACCAGCACGATTCGCAGCGCCCTGAGCTATCGGCAAATTTTGCAAACCATTGGTCAAACCGTGGGGCATATTTTCGAGACTAGCTACTGTTTGGTGTCTCCTTTTCAGGATGGACGCTTTGATGAGGACAATTTTGTCTATGTCAGTGCCTACGAAGAGCCTGAGACTGGATTAAAGCCTTTAGTTCCTCAGGTGTCTTTAATTGAACAAATTGAACAGTCTGCCAATGGGCGATCGACTCCATTGCGCGATGCTCTTTTTCAGACGATTTGGGCAACACAAGATATTCAAATTATTCAAAATACTGAGACGGACGATCGCCTACAGGCAGAGACTTCGCAGACTCAACAACTGCGACAGGCTTACCACGAGGTCAACATCCAATCCAGCTTGATTATGCCGTTGTGCTATCAACAAGAATTAATTGCAATTTTGGCACTGCATCAATGTGGACATCCGCGCCCTTGGCAAGATGACGAAGTGCAGCTTCTAACGATGGTGGCTGATCAAGCAGCTTTGGCACTGGCACAAGCCCGCGCTTATGAGCAACTGCAAGCACTGGCAAAACGGGAAGCCTTAATTAACACCATTACCACCGCCATTCGGTCTAGTCTTGATCCTCAAGATATTTTTGCTGCGATTACTCAGCAGTTGGGGCATGTGCTGCGTGCAGATGGCTGTGCGTTGTCGCTATGGACAGAAACAGATGAGTATGTGCAATGTGTTGGCTTGCATGATGCCGCTTATCCAGGACATTCTCTCTCTCAAAAAGAAACTCTCGCAAACGATCAGATAGCCTCTGCGGCGGCTCATTCCGCTTTTTCGTCTCAGCCCAATCGTCTGTTGGATTCGGAGGAGGATACCCGTCCTTTGCCAAAATCGATGGTGCCCATCGATCGCAACCCGGTGTTAAGGCAATTGATGCTGACGAAGCAGCCGGTCATTCTGAACGATCTAGAACTGTATCCTGAAATGCAGGTGGAGGAGCAAACCTTCCGCAACCCAACGCGGGCGCTGCTCGTGGTGCCGTTGTTATCGGATGGCAAGATTATTGGCAGCATTTCCTTACGCCAAAATCATCAGTCTCGGCGCTGGAGTTTGTCTGAAATTGAGTTGACGCAGGCAGTGGCAGCCCAAGCCGCGATCGCCGTTCAACAAGCTCGGCTATACCAAAAAACTCGGCAACAGGCAGAGCAACTTTTGGCACTCGATCGCCAAAAGACTGAGTTTTTCCAAAATATTTCCCATGAATTTCGCACCCCTTTGACGCTAACGATTGGTCCATTAGAAGGGTCAGTTGCCAAAGAGCAAGGGCTTTCCTATGAACAATCGGTGATTGCGCTACGCAACTCTCGGCGGTTGCTGCGATTGGTCAACCAGCTTTTAGATTTGCAGCGATTGGATGCTAAACGGATGCAGCCCAGTTTTCGCCCTGCCGACTTGGTGGAATTTGTCAGCCAAACCGTTGATTCTTTTCGGGCTTACTGCGATCGCAAAGATATTCGCCTGACCACCCAGCTTCAATCCTGCCCAGAGGTTTATTTAGACCTAGAAAAATTTGACAAGGTGCTTTATAACCTCTTGTCCAACGCCATGAAATTTACGCCCACAGGTGGGTCTATCACGGTGCTCCTAAACCCTGCTGGCGACCACTGCTCACTGCAAGTGGTGGATACTGGCATTGGCATCCGTCCTGACCAAATTCCTCACCTGTTTGAGCGGTTTCGGCAGGCAGAGGGGTCTGCCAATCGTAGTCATGAAGGCAGCGGCTTAGGGCTAGCGTTAGTCAAAGAACTGGTTGAACTTCACGGGGGGCAAATTTCGGTAGACTCGACCTATGGCGAAGGCACCACATTTACCGTATGGATTCAGACTGGAGTTGCCCATCTGCCGCCTCACCAAGTGATTGACGTGCAAGCAGAGCTACAACCGAATCGCGCGGCTGTTGAGCTAGCAGATATTGATGGCGCTCAAGATGCCGCAACCCTACCCCCTCTTGATCTTGCTGGGTTTTCACTGCCAGTCAACTCAATCGCTGCCCCTGACTCTACTGTCATTAACCCTGAAGATGGACGGGTGCTGATAGTAGACGATAACCCGGATGTGAGAACCTATGTCTCTAGTATTTTGCGAGAGAAGGGCTACCAGGTTCAAACTGCCCGGAATGGAGCAGAAGGCTATAAAACGGCTCAAGCCTATGCTCCACACCTGATTGTGACGGATCTAATGATGCCCCATGTGTCTGGCTTAGACCTGATCCGAATGATTCGTCAGGATGACGGTCTGAAGGGCGTTCCTATGATTCTTCTGACTGCCAAGGTAGATGAAGACACGCGCATTGAAGGCACAGAGCAGGGCGCTGATGCCTATTTATCGAAGCCGTTTAACGATCGCGAACTGTTGGCAGAAGTCCGAAATCTGCTGGCACTCAAAGCAAATGAGCGGCGCGTAGCGGAGCTAAACCAATATTTGACAGAATCGGTATTGAAGCGATTTTTGCCGGCTTCAATGGTCGATCGCGCTGCCCAAGGTGAACTGGTCTTAGATTTGCGCCCAGAGCCACGTTTGGTTACGGTGCTGTTTACCGATATTGTTGGCTTCACTCAACTTTCAAATACGCTGCGATCGCGCCGAGTCGCTGAACTGCTGAATGAATATCTGGCAGAGATGACCCACGTCATCTTTAACAACGGCGGCACAATTGACAAGTTTATGGGCGACGCCATCCTGGTGCTATTTGGCGCACCCGAAGAACTATCTCCGAATGAGCAAGTTCGCCGTGCGATTGCAACGGCTCGTGAGATGCAGCGATCGCTGCGAGCCTTAAATCAACGGTGGCAAGAGCAGGGAATTAACCGAGTGCAGTTCCGCTGTGGTATCCACCAAGGCACAGCAGTCGTGGGCATGTTTGGCTCTGCTGAGCGTTCAGATTACACCGCGATCGGTCCTAGCGTTAACATTGCTGCCCGGATTCAAGAAGTTGCCGATCCAGACTGCATTCTTGTCTCTGCTGCGGTTGCTGACTATCTGGAAGAAGACGAAATCGTTAAATTTAGTCCGCTAGAGTTAAAGGGGATCGATGAAACGGTGCTAACCTTTGTCGTCACTCCCGAACCTAAAGGCGGATAGAACTGGACTATGAGTCACTTAATATAGAGTGGGTTGCATCGATGAAACGGATTACTGCTATGCCTGCCTCCATCCTGCTTGACCCGTTGTTGCAGGGTTGGCTGCTGGAAGATATTGGGCGGGGCGATCGCTCGACGGCTGCTCTTTTTGAGGGCATCCCTCCCATGGGTCAAGCTGAATGGATTGTGAAAGAAGCGGGCATCATTGCCGGGTTGCCCATCGCGAAACGAGTATTTCAACTGCTTAATAATCAAGTTGTCTTTGAACCCATTGCCCAAGAAGGGGAGCGCTATGAACGCGGTCAATCGATCGCCAAAATTGCTGGCGCGATGGATGCATTGCTCACCGGGGAACGGGTGGCATTGAACCTGACCATGCGCCTGAGCGGGATTGCCACCATGACCCGTCAGTATGTCGATCAAATTGCCGAGTTGCCCACTCAGTTCGTGGATACCCGCAAAACCACTCCAGGGCTACGGCTATTAGAAAAATACGCCACGCAAATTGGCGGAGCCGTGAACCATCGCATGGGCTTAGATGATGGAATCATGCTGAAAGATAACCACATTGCGGCGGTTGGCGGAATTGCCACGGCGATCGCGCGCATTCGGGGTCAAGTTCCCTACCCGCTGACGATTGAAGTAGAAACGGAACAGCTAGAGCAAGTGCAGGAAGCCCTTGAGCATGGCGCAGACATCATCATGCTAGATAACATGCCGTTAGATCTCATGCGGCAAGCAGTTGTTCTGATTCGCCAAGCCAATCCGCGCATCAAAATTGAAGCATCTGGGAACATTACGCTAGAAACCATCCGCGCTGTAGCGCAAACCGGAGTGGATTATATTTCTAGTAGTGCCCCCATTACGCGCTCTACCTGGTTAGATATCAGCATGAAGATGCAATAGCTTACACAGGAAAGTTTGAATTGGCGATCGCCAAGACGAGGCAAAATAGATTTTCTGCCAGCTTTTGTTTGGGATGATAGAAGTAGTGCAGCCCATAGTGCAACCCATACATAGTGCAACCCATTGCTGCTTAAAATTAGGACATTGATAGTTTTATGATTTTTACGATCGCCGAATTAAAAAAACGCTTAGAGCAAGCGCTCAGTATCGCTTTTGGCGCAGAATATGCCACTGTTGATCCGATTTTGGAACCTGCCAGCAATCCCAAGTTTGGAGACTATCAAGCGAATGTGGCGATGGCGTTGGCAAAACCCCTAGGTCAAGCACCACGGGCGATCGCTGAACAAATTGTGCAACATTTAGACGTAAGCGATTTCTGTGAACTGCCGACAGTGGCAGGTCCCGGCTTTATTAATCTACGGCTAAAAACAGACTATTTAGAAGCTCAGTTAAGCACAATGCTGGCGGATGCTCGTTTGGGTGTAGCGCCTGTGAGCAAACCGCAGCGGGTAATTGTCGATTTTTCCAGCCCCAATATTGCCAAGGAGATGCATGTGGGGCACCTGCGATCGACCATCATTGGAGATTCGATCGCCCGCATTTTAGAATTTCAGGGTCATGATGTCCTTAGGCTTAATCATGTCGGCGATTGGGGAACCCAGTTTGGCATGTTGATCACCTATCTGCAAGAAGCGGCACCCGACGCGTTAATCACCGCTGATGCCGTTGATCTCGGCGATTTAGTCGCGTTTTACAGAAAAGCTAAGCAGCGATTTGACGAAGATGAAGCCTTTCGCGACACCGCTCGGCAAGAAGTAGTACGGCTGCAATCGGGCGCAGAAGACACCTTGAAAGCATGGAAGTTGCTCTGCGATCAGTCTCGCCGCGAATTTCAAATCATTTACGACTTGCTGGATGTCACCTTAACCGAACGCGGAGAGTCATTTTATAACTCGTTATTGTCAGATGTGGCGACGGATCTCGACAAACTCGGCTTGCTAGTCACCGATCAAGGCGCAAAGTGTGTCTTCCTAGAAGGCTTTTCCAATAAGGAAGGAGACCCCCTGCCGTTGATTGTGCAGAAGTCGGATGGCGGCTATAACTATGCCACCACTGATTTAGCTGCCATTCGCTACCGCATTCAGCAAGATCAAGCAGAGCGTGTTTTGTACCTGACTGATATTGGACAATCCAACCATTTTGCCCAGGTGTTTCAGGTGGCGCGACGAGCTGGATGGCTACCGGATACGGTAGAAGTGGTGCATGTGCCCTTTGGGTTAGTGCTAGGAGATGATGGTAAAAAACTGAAGACGCGATCGGGGGAGACAGTCCGGCTCCGAGAGTTGCTCGATGAAGCCGTAAACCGCGCCCGAACCGACCTGCAAACTCGCATCCAATCGGAAGATCGACAAGAAACTGAGGACTTTATCGCAGACGTTTCCCAGGTAGTGGGTATTGGCGCAGTGAAATATGCTGATTTAAGCCAAAATCGGATGGGTAATTATGTTTTCAGTTTTGATAAAATGCTGGCGCTCAACGGCAACACGGCTCCCTACATGCTCTATGCCTATGTCCGTATCCAAGGGATTAGCCGTAAGGGGCAGATTGATTTTGAGCAGCTAGGAAGAAACCTCACAGTTCAGCTACAAGATGAAACCGAGTTTGCTTTGGCAAAGTATTTGCTTCAACTGGATGAAATTATTGCTCAAGTGGGTCAAGAGTTATTTCCGAATCGGCTATGTCAATATCTGTTTGAACTCAGCCAAAAATTTAATCAGTTTTACGATCGCTGCCCCGTGTTACAAGCCGAAGAGCCGCTTCGCACCTCCCGTTTAGCACTCTGTAATCTCACTGCCAACACCCTCAAACTAGGACTTTCGCTATTGGGCATCCCTGTTTTAGAAAGAATGTAGCCTCAATCAAAAAAATAAAGGGATAGAAGCTCAGAAGACCTCTATCCCTTTTAAGAATTTAAAGCTCTAGGATCAACAAACCTTAGAGCGAATCAAATATCTCGTTTATCGAGTTGAAATTTAAAACAGACAAGAGCGCTAAGAACTATCCATGAACCAGGGGAGTCACTTACTTGCCAATTCGGGGAGGCTCCCGAAAGGCGATCGCAAAGAACAACACTCCAATTGCCAAAGTCAAAACCAGAATATACGCAACCGCTTCCATAATCTAATCTCCCAACGATTAACCCTACTACACTCTATCTGAGAAAAAGGAATGGCGACTTATCTCTGTAAATCTGCCACTCCTCTTCCTTAAAGAACCTTAAAGGACTTGCCTAGATCGCTTCTTTCCGACGGGTAGATTTATCACCCAACTTCTGATAGAAACCCCACTCGACTTGCTCTTCAGACAGTTCTGGATCGATCCCAGCAAACACATCCCGGAACAGAGTTCGGGTGCCATGCCAAATATGACCAAAGAAGAACAGCAATGCAAAAACTGCATGACCAAATGTAAACCAACCTCTAGGACTGGTACGGAATACACCGTCTGAGTTCAAAGTTTCGCGATCGAAATCAAATGATTCTCCCAATTGAGCCGCACGAGCATACTTCTTAACATCTGAAGGCTCAGAGAAAGTTTGCCCATTCAACCGACCACCGTAGAAGTTAACTTCCACACCTGCTTGCTCAAAACTATAGCGCGACTCCGCACGACGGAAAGGAATATCCGCCCGGACAACGCCATCTTTGTCAGTCAGGACAATCGGGAAGTTTTCAAAGAAGTTAGGCAAACGACGAACATTTAATTCGCGTCCTTCCCGATCAGTGAAAACTCCATGCCCTAACCAACTTTGAGCAATACCATCGCCCTTGTCCATTGCACCCGTTCTAAACAGACCCCCTTTCGCAGGACTGTTGCCGACATAGTCGTAGAAAGCTAGCTTTTCAGGAATAGCTGACCACGCTTCTGTAAGAGTTGCACCCTCTGCTAAATCTGCTTGAACTCGCTTCTCAATCTCTTGTCGGAAGTAGCCCCCATCCCATTGGTAACGGGTCGGTCCAAACAATTCGATCGGAGTGGCTGCATTGCCATACCACATTGTGCCTGCAACGATAAACGCGGCAAAGAAGACGGCAGCAATACTACTGGACAAGACTGTTTCAATGTTCCCCATCCTTAGAGCCTTATAAAGACGCTCAGGAGGACGAACACTCAAGTGGAATAATCCAGCAATGACCCCGACAACACCCGCCGCAATATGGTGAGCAACAATGCCACCTGGATTAAACGGGTTAAAGCCCGATGGACCCCATTCAGGAGCAACAGGCTGGACGCTGCCAGTCAATCCATAAGCATCTGAAACCCACATTCCGGGACCAAACAGCCCCGTTAAATGGAAAGCTCCAAACCCAAAACAAAGTAGCCCAGACAGCAATAGGTGAATCCCAAACATTTTGGGTAAATCTAAAGCAGGCTCACCTGTTCTAGAATCTCTAAAAAGTTCCAAATCCCAATAGACCCAGTGCCAACAGGCAGCTAAGAATAGTAAGCCTGAAAGAATAATGTGAGCCGCCGCTACACCTTCAAACGACCAAAAGCCTGGATCAACGCCAGATTCACCAGTAATACTCCACCCACCCCAAGAGCCTGTAACGCCAAGGCGAGTCATAAATGGGAGCACAAACATCCCCTGCCGCCACATTGGGTTAAGAACGGGATCACTGGGATCAAAAATAGCAAGTTCATAAAGCGCCATTGAACCTGCCCAGCCTGCTACTAAGGCAGTATGCATTAGATGAGCAGCAATCAGCCGTCCTGGATCATTGATTAGGACGGTATGTACACGGTACCAAGGTAGCCCCATTAACTACGCTCCTCCTTAATAGTTAGCTCGATTTTGATGTCTCTTTTCCATTTTATTAAAGTGCTGCCCCTTGGTAAATCTACTAAGGCAGTCTTTAATCAAAAAAATCATTCTTTAGGCACTGTACTTGGTATTTAACCGAATACACAGCCATTGATAAAAGCATTGGGAAAAATGAAAAGGTATAACGAAGTGTAAACTAGTGTTTAAGGCTATTGCAAGCAACCTAACGCTTCGTAACGGTACTAAAAGCATTTTTTGTGAAAGGCTGTAGTTTTCCTTGAATAGGGTGTTTATGTTTTATGTGGATTATATGGAATTCTGGCTTCCGCACCGTTTGCCAGTTAAAGGTTCAGCCTTTTTTTGCTATTATGCGGCGGCTTAACGCTACTCTGAGCGACTACAGTAAGGTGGACTGATGACTATTAAGTTTGTAAAAGAAAATCAAGAAATCGTTGCGGCAGATGGCGCAAATTTAAGATTTAGAGCGCTTGAGAATAGCATTGACCTCTATACCTTTGCTGGCAAGATGATGAACTGCGGTGGTTATGGGCAGTGCGGTACTTGCGTTGTAGAAATTTTAGAAGGGATGGAAAATCTTTCGCCTAAAACAGAGGTGGAAAGCAAGAAGCTTCGTAAAAAACCAGAAAGCTATCGCCTTGCTTGCCAAACGACGGTGCATGGTTCGGTGGTGGTTCGGACGAAGCCTTAGTTTTGCGTTGAATGCAAAAATTAAGGCTTGCTGCGCTTTTGAGACTCGCCGTAAGTGTATTGACCATTGTTTAATCATGACCATTGGCAATGGTATTCTGATAACAATCGGCGATCGCGAATACTTCAGAGGGTTAAGCTTATGCAGGTCAATGACCTTGGGTTCATAGCAACGATCTTGTTTGTTCTGGTTCCTACTGTTTTCCTACTGATCTTGTACATTCAAACGACAAGCAGTGAGGGTAAATAAAAAGCGATAGGCTACTAACAATCTTGTTTTTAGTCTAATTGCTCTCCTTTACCCCGCAACTTTCTACTCTAAAAGCTTACTTTGGCTCAGAAACTGTAGCTTTAGTGAATCTCAGTTTCTAGCTAAGCGGCTCTATCTTGTTGGAAAGGGATAGTTTTGAGGAGTCCAAATTTATTATTGTTGCCTCTTCTTCTAGATCCATTTTTTCCATAATTGATTGAAGTCTCATGCGGTAGATATAGGGCCAACCTCCTTTGGTTTCTATGTCCCTCAGCAGCTTGTAAAGGGATTGCCGATTATCAGGAAGAGATTGTTGGAATAAGCCATCGCGAATTTCTTGATGAACTTGCTCCAGCAATCTTAAGATTGCCAAAAGGGCAAGGCTGTCGCCCTGATGATCTTGAGCGATCGCCCCAGTTATGTGTCTAATAGATTGAAGACCCTCTTCAAGATTAATTTTAGGAATTTCGTGACTACTCATAGAGTGAACTCGCAAGTGGCTTTGTGATTAATTGTTTTTCCTAGAGAAATCATAAAGATTCATGACTTTCGATAGAGTCCCTTAAGTCTCTCAAGTTGAAGCGAAGCTAGCTTCGCTGTAGTGACAAGGGAGTAACACGCTGTCCTATACAATTTCTAATTAGTATGGGTTAGCTGGGTTGGAAACAGGTTAACTTGTTTATTGACCCAAGCTGCTGATATATCAGACTTTTTTCGTCAGTTTTTTGAGATTAAAGCTTTTTTCTCAAAGTTTTCAACTTGTTACCTGCTGATTGGACAGGTCTTCTTCCAAGAAGAATCAGAGATAATTCCACAGATTAAATTAACGTTATTGAGGTTGTTCATGAGGTACCGCGCACTGATTGTTGCTCTAGTGGCAATTTGTTTTAGTGTTTTGACTGCTTGCACAGATAGTCCTGCTTTAAGCAAAGAATCGCTAACCTATGATGAAATTAGAGGAACAGGTTTAGCAAACTCCTGTCCTCAAATAAGCGAGACTAGTCGAGGTTCAATTCCTTTAGAAGATAACAAATCTTATTCATTGACAAGCTTATGTCTACAACCAACAACTTTCTTTGTAAAAGAAGAAAGCGTTAACAAGCGCCAAGCTGCTGAATTTGTTGCGACTAAATTGATGACTCGATATACTTCATCGATTGATTCAGTACAAGGAAAACTGAAGATTAATGCGGATGGAAGCGTAACGTTTGTTGAAGAAGATGGAATTGATTTTCAGGCTGTTACAGTTCAACTTCCTGGAGGTGAACGAGTTCCCTTTTTGTTTACGATTAAGGAACTCGTCGCCACCACTCAGCCAGGGCTGTCTGCAATTAGCGCATCTACCGATTTTGAGGGTGAGTTCAAAGTTCCATCGTATCGAACGTCTAACTTTTTAGATCCGAAAGGTCGTGGTTTGACATCTGGGTATGACAATGCCGTCGCTCTTCCGGCTCAGGCAGATAGTGAGGAACTGGCGAAAGAAAACGTCAAGCGTTTTCAACTTGATAAAGGCAAGATTTCGCTCCAAATCACTAAGGTTGATGGTTCAACGGGTGAAGTCGCTGGCAATTTTGAAAGCATTCAACCCTCGGAGACTGATATGGGTTCTCATGCAGCTAAAGATGTCAAAATCCGTGGGCTGTTCTATGCACGAGTTGAATCTACCACCTGATTCAGACCTGTTTCGGCAGGCTGGGAGATAAATGCTCTAGTTTGTAAATGATGTTAGTGCCTCCAATTTGAACCTTAAACCAGGGGCGATTACTTCTTCTCTGGTTTAAGGTTTTTCACGTAAACTCCAGTTTTGCGGAAGTCAAAAATCTTCAGATCACTATTTTTAAATACACTTAGCTTGCTGGTGCAGTACTATATGCTAGGATGATAGATTTACAAATTCTCTTTGAGAAAACTCTCAAGAAGTTTTTTCCGTAAAAATGCTATTGTCGGCAAGTCCTCCTAACTAATAAATTGAATATGCGCAAGTATAGAACTGTTCTGAGTAGTGTTTTGAGCTTGAAGTCACTATTCATAGCCTAAACCATTGACTGAAAATTCTTAGGGTGTCTAAAGGCTTGTGCTACTGGCAGTTTAAGCTGTCGTTTGCTAGGTTTCCACTCCATAGAAAAATAAGTGAGTGTACTTAATAGTAGTTCTAGGTTTAATGCTCTACCACTGAAACTCGTCATGCCTACGATCGCCAATTATGAATTGAAGAGCGAGAGCCTACAGCTTTTGCGAGATTATCAAAACTCTCCTTCCCCTCAGCTTAGAAATCGTTTGGTAGAAATCAATTTTGGGCTAGTCAGAAGAGAAGCCCATCATTGGATCAACCAATGCACTGAGAGCTATGAAGACCTGCTTCAAGTGGGTAGTATTGGTTTAATTCGTGCGATCGAACGGTTTGATATTTCTAAAGGGCACGCTTTTAGCTCTTTTGCCATTCCGTACATTAGAGGCGAAATCCAGCACTACTTACGCGATAAAAGCCCTTCTGTTCGTATTCCGCGCCGATGGCTGGCGCTTCAGAGGCAAGCAATTTGGATTTCACGAGAGCTGCAAGTCACGTCAAATCGTCATCCTAGTGATTTTGAAATCGCTGAGGCGTTGAAAATTTCTACGACGGAATGGCAAGAAATTAAGTTGGCATGTCAAAATCGTTCTGTTCTGAGTCTAGATGCGCCCATAGGGGACGAAGAAAACGGTAATGCTTCTTTGGGAGAGCTTGTTCCAGATACTCAGTATCGCAGTTTTCAACTTGCTCAAGAAGATCAGATTCGGTTGCAGCAATCATTAGCGCATCTAGAAAAACGGACTCGTCAAATTTTGGAGTTTGTCTTTCTACATGATTTAACCCAAAAGGAAACTGCCGAACGCTTGGGGATTAGTGCGGTGACCGTATCTCGCAGGGTAAAGAAAGGATTAGAACTCTTGCAGCGTTTGATGAATGGAGTAGAGGAATAAGCTTCAGAGATTGCTGAAGTATCTTGAATCAACCCATACCTGCTTTTACAGCAGATTTTAGTCCTACAGGCACAACTATTGACCGGGAAAAAATCACAAAGCGACTCGTTATTAACAAGTCGCTTTTTATGTTATGAGTTCTCTGAGGATACGGTATTACCGTTCCTCATTTTTTT
Source organism: Leptolyngbyaceae cyanobacterium (assembly GCA_041749615.1). Classification (GTDB taxonomy): domain Bacteria; phylum Cyanobacteriota; class Cyanobacteriia; order Leptolyngbyales; family Leptolyngbyaceae; genus ULC077BIN1. The sequence continues at coordinate 23,766 of JBGTAZ010000070.1, forward strand.
GCTCTGCCTGTCTTGCTCGAATGGTTGATCGTAACGGTTGGACACAATTCGGATGAGCATCCTTTTACCATGGGATAGGAGATCCCCGCAACGATAGATGATTGTTTGACTCAAACAAGGAACATAAAACTCTGGCGGCAAGTTGTGGCGATCGCTTGCAGTGCTGATTTGCGCAGATCAATGTGCTTCAGGCTCAACAGAGGTGAATCTGCCTGGTTTTCTCTAGTCCACAGAAACGAATATGTAACAAATGGCTCAGGCGGGGTTTGAACCTGCGACCTTGGGCTTATGAGTCCCCTGCTCTACCACTGAGCTACTGAGCCTTAAAATAAGTACTTTATTAAGGTAGCACAACTGAAATCAATAAAACAATGATTGAATTTAACTCATAAAAACCCGCAATCAAGCGGGGAGAAAAGTCTCCCCGCTTGATTGCGGTGATAGAAACGGAACTAACTGCGAGGCAGGTAGGCAACGGGATTAACCGCACCTTTCCCTGAGGGATGTACCTCAAAGTGCAAGTGAGGTCCTGTGCTATAGCCAGTGCTTCCCATTTCAGAAACCTGCTGTCCTTGGGCAACTTGTTGACCCACCTGGACTAATACTCGACTGTTGTGAGCATACAGAGTTAGACTACCATCCGGATGCTGGATTTCTACAAGATAGCCATAGCCACCCGAATTCCATCCAGCGGTAACAACGACTCCTTCAGCCGCAGCAACAATAGGTGTGCCAGTTGGACCCGCAATATCAATTCCTTTGTGCATCCGACCCCAACGCCAGCCAAAACCAGATGTTAAGACTCCCTTGGCGGGCCAAACGAAACCATCTAAGCGTTCTCCCGCTCCCGGCAAATAGGACTCACTGTTGCCTAAGGAAGGCAGATCAGGGGACACCGCTTTACCAATTTGAGATTGTAACAGCGGGTCATAACTTTCGGAGCCAAGCGGCGCAGCCGCAATAACTTGCGATCGCTGCCTTTGAGCTGGCATTGTTTGCTCAGGCAACCCCTTCATCTGACTGGATGAATCGACCTTGACTCGACTACGCATTGCTCGCAGTTGAGTCCTTAGAGAAGCAGATCGATCAGAACTAAACTCCGAATTGACCCGCTGATTCAAAGCAGAAGCGTAGTTACCACCTGAAGCCGTCGCAACATTGGGTTGCAACAATGCAGTCGTTGTAGGTGTTTGAGGCTGAGCCGTTTGAGGACGAAGGACTTGAGTTTGGTATCGTTGTCGAAGCTGATCAATCTCTTGCCTCAAGCTCTCAACATGGTTGTAACGCACCAATCGAGAGTCAGATTCACTCGTTGGCTGAACCTGACTCTTGCCAGAAAAAGATGCGACAGCAACTTGCACTCTGGCTGAAGGCGATGGCACAAAAGCAGCCGCCGAGTTTGGCAAAGACCCTGTAGGTGAGGCGCTTGCAACCGTAGATGCAACCGGAACAGACGCGATCGAACCCTGATATTCCGCTGGATCAACTGCGGAATTTTGAGAGGGTGGAATGATTAATGTCTGACTCACGAAAATGTAGTTCGGGTCAGAAATGCGATTTGCTTCCGCGAGCTGCTTCACAGAAATATTGTGAATACGAGCGATCGCTGCAAGCGTGTCTCCGGCAGCAATCTGGTAGGAAGAAGCCTTGATACCTTGATCTGAAGGATTTGGAAGCTGAGTGTTTACAGGAGAGCGAAATGCTACCTGTTGCCGACTATCTGAAGCCCCCAACGGCTTCGGTTCTGACACTTGAGAAGCGTCACTATCAACAGGAAGGGTAGACACCCCTTGAACCTGCTGGGCTGCTTGAGGCACTTGCTGTGCCGATTGAGGGATAGCCTGATATTTCTTAGAACTTAATCCAGCTAAACCACTCTGCAAGCTTTGAGTTTTTTGCTTAAGGGTTTCGAGTGCCTTATGCTGCTTATCCTTCAAATCGTTGCCATTTACCGAATCAGTTACTTGAGTCTGACCAGAGACTAGACCGTAGTAACCCGGCGAAATGGACGAGGATGAAACATCCGCCACTTGTGCCCGACGGCTATCGGTTGGAACGATCAGAACTTGACCCACTCGCAGCACCGCGTCTACAGAGAGACCGTTTGCCAACGCAACCACGTTGGTATCTGTGCCATAGAACTGGGCAACATCCCAAAGAGTCTGACCTTCTTGAACCGTGTGATTAACCTTGCGATCGCTTCTAGAAATAGACGAGCCAATCGCCTCAGAATCGGATAAAAGCGCAGCGGCTTCAAAAGAAGCTGAAGATGCCGAAGTCACAGGTTCATTTTGAATAGGCTCTGCTGCAACAGCCCTATCTCCTTGACGAGAAATCGGCAGGCTGTAAGCCCCCATTGAAATTGCCAGACCGATCATAGCTGCCGAAGTCCGAACTCGGCGATTGGTTTCTGGAGTAGCCTGCTTTGCTTGAGCCATCGTTTCTTCGTGCTCGTTCATACAGGAAGGACTAGGCTTAACCTTCTGCGGAAATGTTCGTCTCAAAAAACGACCTCCTAAACTTCCAGCGTTTAACTGTGCTTGAGCCATTAATCCACCCTGCGCTAACAACTTAAATCACATTTGAGAGCGATCTAGATCACACATGGCAAATACACTTAGGCAAGAGTAACCCGCTTTTTCGATTTAGACAAGTTCATACTCACAGTAAAAATTTAAAGCAAGTATAAAACTCGTATGGACAAGGCACTTTGGAACATTAGCAACACTAGAAAAAATTTAAATCAAATTAAACTTACACAGCGTTCTAAAACAAATCCAATAGTGAAAAGCCTACAGATTTCTGTAGCCATGGTTACCCTGCCAATCTGAAAAAGCAAAGGCGAAAATACAAAAATGTACAACGACTCAAGTATCCAAACAATCAACACTCCTCACAATTTCACCACAAAATTGATCGTGCTCTAGATCAATTCAATCAATTTGCCTCTTAAGACACTGAACTGTACCACATACCCAAGCACCCAATTTTATTGGGTGCAACTCTTGAAGTCTAACGATTTGCAAGCTAGAAGCTTACTGCTTCTAGCTTGCAGAATTCAGTAAAGGCATTTAAACACTAATTGACGAACTGAGCAAAAGTATTAAGAAACCATAAAAATTTCTTATTGTTTCGTAGCAAATCCACAGCCCAAACGATCGCTACAGAACTGACGCACCTTCCAACGAACAAGGGGCTTAAGCCCTTTTTTCAAGCCAAAGGCTCTAATTATCCATAGATTTGCATTCGTTCCATGCCGTTGCGATTTTTCCAAGCCTGTTCTTATTTAAACTTGCTCAAAATGCTTCTTGCTGCACTTGTGATTTGAATCGTTGCAGGGGTGAATCGGCGATTTGTTTTCAGCTTCAATGTATAGATGCACATATAAGGATGAAGTGCTGTTTGGCTGCAATTCAGCTACAGTCTTTCCTCACTATAGGAGTCAGGGAAGCAATGTCACTATCCGGTTTGAGCAGATTACGATTCATGAGGAACTCATAGGGCGGTGCGCTATTATTGCAGCAATCCCAACTGCCGACGGGCTTCAAACAAGCCAATAGCGACACTCACCGAGAGATTAAGGCTGCGGACTTGGGGCTGAGCCATCGGAATATAGACCGCTTCGTTACAACTTTTCAGCAAATCTTTGGGTAAACCCATGGTTTCACTGCCAAAGAGTAGCCAATCGGATGGTAGAAATTCAAACTCAATATAGCTGCATCGTCCTGAAGTGCTAAAACCGATCCAGCGACTATCTGGTTGTCGAGGAAATTTTTGAAAGTCTTCGAGTGAGGGATGGTAGGTCAAGTTTACGTGGGGCCAATAATCTAAGCCAGCGCGTTTAAGGTAGCGATCGCTAATTTCAAAGCCTAGCGGTCCAACTAGATGTAGCTCTGTGCCTGTTGCAGCACAGGTTCTAGCAATGTTGCCTGTGTTGGGTGGAATTTGTGGATGAACTAAAACAACCTGAACCATCAGATGAATTACCTTTTTTTAATGAGCTGCCAGCTAGTTCTTAGCTTTTCCTTATCTTAGGGAGACTTTGATAGCTTTTTTTAATACCTGCTTTTAGCGGTTAGCAAATCAAAAAATTTATACCCAATTTCTACCGAACGCCTTTATGCCTTTCGCAGATTAAATTCATTTCCCCTGACACCGTGATTAGGGAACTGCAATTCTGGACTTGAATCGGCTTCATTGTTTTTTATAGCAATAAGGAATAACGGTCAAGATAAGCACTGTCCGTTATTCCTTATTGCTCAAGGATCTTTGTGTTCTAACCTATTCATCCGCTGCTATATCTATATTTTTTATCTATATATATCAACGAAATCTGAAGGTTTAACGGCAAAGGATTGGACGCGAGAACCGCCGTAAGCAAGGATTTTGCCTAGGATAGGCAGTCAGAGATCGCTAAAAGCAGTGTAGGGTTAGAAAACATAGGGCTTAGAGATAGTTTGATGCCAGTAACAACGCAGCAAATTGGGCAGTGGAAACAGCAGGGACGCGCGATCGTGGCGCTGACCGCGTGGGATTTTGCCTGGGCAACGGTGCTAGATGAAGCCGGGGTAGATCTGATTTTGATTGGCGATTCCTTAGCCATGGTTGCTTTGGGATACCCCACCACCTTGCCGATTACATTAGATGAGATGGTGCATCATGCAAAAGCAGTGCGGCGTGGAGTAATGCGCGCATTGCTGGTGTGCGATTTGCCCTTTATGACCTACCAAGAAAGTGTGCAGCAGGCATTGCACTCTGCGGGTCGGCTATTAAAAGAGGCTGGAGTGCAAGCAGTGAAACTGGAAGGAGGCAACCCGATCGCGGTTGAAACAGTAGCGCGACTGGTGCAAGTTGGAATTCCAGTCATGGGGCACGTAGGGCTAACTCCCCAATCGGTGCATCGACTGGGCTATCGGCAGCAAGGAAACTCACCGTCGGCGGGGGAAGAAATTTTGGCAGAGGCGATCGCCCTCGAACAGGCAGGCGCTTTTGCGATCGTGTTGGAACACATTCCTAGTGCCCTCGCCCAGGAAATTACCCAAAAGTTGTCTATTCCAACGATTGGGATTGGAGCCGGACGCTATTGTGATGGACAAGTGTTAGTCACCGCAGATCTGTTGGGACTATCGACGCGACAGCCCCCCTTTGCGAAAGCCTATGTCAATTTACGAGAAACGATTACGGGCGCAGTTCAGGCGTTTGCCCAAGAGGTGAGCGATCGCAGCTTTCCTGAAGAATAAGAGGTAGGTCTCTGAGTTCTTGTATTTCGTTTGGGGAACTCTAGAGATGTCTTCCACCATCTCAATTTTATGGCAACAATTATTTTACTTTGCAATGAAAATTATGCCTTAACTGTTCGACGTGATATCGAGTCTGCAAGAAGACAGTTGGCAAATGGTGAATTGAGTGGGCTGGTTTGGAGCGTTGGCAAACAGCAAAACGTTAAGGTTGGAGACAGGATATATATACAAAGGACAAATACACATCCTCCAGCGGGCTACTTTGCAACAGGTTATGTTGTGCCTGCACAACCTGGAGAACAACTTAAATGTACTAACAAGAAGTATGCTGATTTAGACGATTGCTATCGTAATGATTTTTTTGAGGGCAAATATCTTGTCCAGCTTCTTATCGATTCAGTTGTAGATTACGATTTACCTCTTAAGCTGAGTGATTTAAAGCAAAGACATGAATTTGGAGAGGCTAATTTTTTCGTTCCTGAAGGTTGTGCTTTTGACGCAAAGCAATCTATAGCTTTAGATAAAGCGTGGGACGATTATCTAGTATCAGTGCAGCAAAATGGCGTGTCGACTTTCACTGTTTTAAGTAAAAAAGGCAGTAGATATAAACAGGAGAAAGATTTTGACGCTGCACTACGGGTTTATGAAAAGGCTTTAGAGATTGCTGAAAGTGCAGGGGATTCATCATGGATTAAATTTTTTGGCACTCAAAAACAGCAATGCTTGACTAAACTACAAAGGTCAACTCTACCAGCCGTCGAAAAGTTAGTAGAAATATTTCCAGATGAGGTTGATTCATCTGAAGTATTTCGTGAAGGTGCAGTGCGTCAAGTGTCAATCAATGCCTATGAGCGAAATACTGTAGCTCGAAAAAAATGTATTGAGTACTACGGTACAAATTGCTTTGTATGTGATTTCAATTTTGGTAAGGAGTTTGGAAAGTTAGGAGAGGGCTTTATTCACGTTCACCATCTTAAGCCTCTATCGGAGATTGGCGAGGAGTACAAAGTGAACCCGATCGAGGATATGTGTCCTGTTTGTCCCAACTGTCACGCAATGCTTCATCGTCATAGCCCACCGCTTAATATTGAGCAGATCAAAGCTACTTTAAGTCAGTCAAAACGTGAAGCAACTTAACAATCGCGTTTCACTAGAATGCCCCAAAGTGGTCGGCTGAGGTATATTAAGCTATCTAATCCGACAAGCGCGAACGATCTATATTTTTTCTGCTAGCGGCTTGCAAAAATTGACGGCACCAATTTTGATCACATAAATAGCGACGGGCGTTGCTAGCTTAATCGGCAAATCGGTACTTGTGGTTAAGGCTGCCAAAACATCGCCACTCAGCCCATCTTCAAAGGGTTCTCTAAGTTCGGATTGGCAAATAATATGCCGCCAGCGTTTGGCGAGTCCATCAATCCAGCGATCGGAGGTGTCGGGTTGTTGACCGCATTGAATGGCAAGCGAGATCGCGGCATCGTCTAAGTCGCCTTCACAATCTTCCAAAACATCCAAAGCAACCAGCGCATCAGGATATTCCGAAAGATCTGTCCGAAAGTAATTGATTTCCTCAAGCGTAACAATCATAGACATACAGGCAACGTGATAAGTCAGACAACCCATAGTAGCGCATGTTTTTTTGGTGCAAACCAATTTCTTTAAGCAATAGAACGTCTTCTCCCGTCGGGAAAGGGAACCAGATCAGTTTACTCCCCTCTCCCTTGCAGGGCTAGTTCATCAGGGGGCGAAAAATGATACTGGGTGATGCTCTTTCACACCCTGCTAGCCATGAGCCTAATTGATGCTCTCAAACAAGTGCGAGACTATCGAATCTACCCCCGTCCATTGTGGGTGATTTTATTGCGGGTCTGATATTTTCCTTTTGTCAATGAATCAGCCCTGCGGCAGGAGAAGGAAGAGGAGTTGGGGGTGAGGGCAGTAGGGTTAGTGAGGCAAGTAACGCGATGTGCAACTAATTTGCCCTTATCCCAACCCTTCTCCCCAAGGAGAAGGGCTTTCGGACATTTCCTAGCCCTCTCCCATCGGGAGAGGGCTAGGGTGTGGCTTGATTCCCGCAGGGTGGGCAGTCTTTGCGTTGTTTCAGGAAAGTCGCACATCAGGTCAAGTAGGTTAATACCCTTTGGTTCAGTCACTCAAACAAGGTTGGATGGTGGCGACAACGGACTGAGCGATCGCGTCTAGGTCATAGCCACCTTCTAAGCCAAAGAGAATATTGCGGGTGAGTTGTAAACACTGTTGAGTAAAAATGCTGTAGTCCCCAGGCTGGAGGCAAATTCCGGCGAGCGGGTCGGCGTGCGTTGCATCGTATCCCGCGCTAATGATCAGGAGATCGGGCTGAAAATGGGATAGGAACGGCATAACCTGTTGCTCAAATGCGGCTTGGTATTGGGCGATCGCGCTGCCCGATCTCATTGGAATATTCAGCACATTGTTGGATATTCCGCGTTCATCAGCGGCTCCAGTACCGGGATATTGGGGCGATTCATGCAAAGAGCAATAGGCAATGTGGGGATTGGTTTCGACGATCGCCTGAGTGCCATTGCCGTGATGCACATCCCAATCTAAAATCGCCACGCGCTCGATCGAGGGTTGCTGAAGCGCATAAAACGCCGCGATCGCCGCATTGGAAAATAGACAAAACCCCATGCCGCGATCGCGGAGGGCATGATGACCCGGGGGACGGGCTAACACAAACGCCGGATTTTTAGTGGTGATCACCCGATCGATGCCATCTCGCCACGCGCTAACCGCTAATAAAGCGACTTCATAGCTCTGTGACGAAACAGGTGTATCGCCATCTAAATAGCCGCCGCCGCGATCAGCGAGTTGCCGCACAGTGCTGATGTATTGCGGGGTATGCACTCGTTCGATCTCTGCCATAACGGGACGAAGGGCGATCGCGGTGGGAGTTTGCCAATCCAACTGATGTGCCCAAGGCGCTGCCAAGAGCGCTTTTTTGATGGCAGTCAAACGCTCTGGCTTTTCGGGATGAAAATAGCCGGTTTCATGCAGCAAAAACTCGTCGGAATAAATGATTGGCAGCATAGATGACGAGGGGCGAGGGGCGAAAGTTGGTTAGGCTGCTTTTAAGGGGACGGTGGCTTGGTCGAAGACTTGATGGTCGGTGGCGATCGCTTGAATGTTGATGCGATCGCTGAATACCTCAAATGCGGTGAATCCATAGCGCGAGACGGAATATTCTGTCCAGGGCGATCGCCCCACGGGACGCAAATAGGCACCGCCGTTTCCGGTAATCAAATAGGTGGTGCCGTCAATCGGGCGAGTCCGTTCGTAGCTATGTTCATGCCCATTGATATAAAGCTGAACACCATATTTTTTAAACAGTGGACTCAGAGTTTCAATAAATCCTTGAGTATTGCCATAGACACCAGAGGAATAAATTGGGTGATGTCCATAGACAATTTTCCAGGGTGCATTACTGCGGCTCAACTCTTTTTCAAGCCACGGCTGTTGGGCATTCCAATCTGCATTCACGTTCGTATCCAGCACGAAAAACTGCACGGATTTCTCCCGAAACGTGTAGTAACGTCCCGGCATATGAAAGCCAGGATACTGCACTTGGCGATCGCCATTGGCGCTCCGAATATCGTGGTTGCCGAGACAAGCCCGAAACATTACACCCTTTTTGAGCAAGGTTTGATAGGGTTGCTCAAAAGCACTGCTAATTTTATCCATTTCGCCGTTGGTATAGATGTTGTCACCTGCCAAGACTACTAGCTTATAAGGGTTTTGCTGATAATAACGGGTCATGGCGGCGGCGACTGCATATTGGTTTTCATTGCTGCTGCCCGTATCTGCGGTGGCGACAAAGCGTAACAATGGCTGCTTACGGGCTTGAGCAAGGGCATGAAGGGAGTCTTGTTGCGCTTGGGCGATCGCGCCCCTCGCCCCACTAGGTTCATTCACTAGGGGCGAGGTCGCCGCATTCATCCTACTTAGGGCTGCTTTCCCAATCCCAACCCCTGCGGCAAGCCCACCAAAGATGATCAGATCGCGTCGTTGCATATCAGCTTTTCGACCTCTAAATTAGCCATGCTCATTTTTATGATGCGTTGAGAAAGTCGCTTTTTAAGCACTGTTGCACCCGAATGCCGTTGGTGCTCACGACTTGCCAAATGCCCGCTTTACGTCGGGTCGCAGCAGGTAGTAAATAATCACCCCTGCGATCACAATTCCCAAAACCGCTCCCCCAGCCTTACCGCTGGAGAGACTAGCTAAATGGCTCAGAATATTAAGACCTTGAAAAATCAGCGTAATTAACCATGCCCAACCCTTGAGCGTAAACAAACCCCAAGCGAGAACTAGCCCAAACGCTCCAATCAGCAAAAAGAACCAGCCCAGTCCGACTGGCAATCCCGCCGCAAGTTCTGGTGATGCAGTTGAGCCAGAACCCAGTTGTTCTGAGATTGCCTCTCTCGCAACCAGAGCGGTGATTCCCGCTATAACTGACAAAATGCTTGTGATCAATTGCAGCACTGCCAGAATCGTGACACCGGTGGGACGACTTAAAGCCATGATTTAGTACCTAACGATGAATGAAATTGCAGCCTACCACTGAGGAAAGCACCCTGCAAAGTGCGATCGCTACAAAAATCTTCCTACAAAAATCTCAAAGCCTCAAGCTCCACACAACGCCACACCCAAACGAGTCTCACAGGTGGTGCGTTCCTCTGCGGTCAGTTGGCTCCACTCCACATCCCGCCTCAGCAGCAGCCCATTCACCCCTGCCACATAGCGCGGCAATTCCTTGTTTTCAATCACCTGCAAGGTTTGAATGTCGTAGGTGGTGTAGGTCGTCAAGTCGGGTGAGTCAAACTTCACATCTACAATAGTGATGGCTTTACGAGGAGGCACCGTCCCGTCGATGAAAGGGCGAGGTCCCGATCCCAAAATCCCCATGTGCAAAAACTGCATCTTGCCGCGATGGGCGGGATAGTAGGTGTGGTGATGTCCGCTGATGTAGGTGTGAACCTTATATTTTTCCAGCATTGCCCGAAGCTGCTCGGCGTTGTCCATTACGTCTCCCGCCTGATTCCGACCGACCGCAACGGAGTAGAGCGGCAGGTGTCCCAGTAAAACGCGCATTTTGGCAGATTGGGCTTTTTCGCTGGAGAGTGCCTTTTCAACCCACGCTAGCTTTTCTTTGGGAATGTGGCTGGAGGAGCCATCCCAGACTAGGAAGAAAATGTCTTTGAATTCGTAAGTGTAGTAGAACGGGAATTCAAATTTGTCGATGAAGGTTACGCCGGGATTGTGCGCCGGATCGTTCCAATATTCGGCGGTGGCAGTCCGCTCTCGTTCAAACAAAAACTTGCCAGACACTCCCAAGGCGCTGGATGAATCGTGGTTGCCCACCGTGAAACCGTAGGGCAGTTTCATTTGGCGAATGGGTGCCGCAACTTGCTTGTCAAAGGCTGCCCACATTTCCCGCAGGCGGGTATCGGTGAGGGTGGGGTCTTGTCCGGCAACCATGTCGCCGCTGCACAGCACCATGTCTGGATTCCAGAATGGGATCAGCTTTACGCCTTTATCCACTTCTTGGGGGTAAGTCGTCGCGCCGTAGTAGTCATTCAGGTCGCTGATCACCACAAAGCGAACATCCCCACGGGGCGGATTGAACAAACCTTTGGCTCCTGCACTTGCCGCGATCGCCCGTGTCTCTGGCGGAATCGGGATGGCGGCAGATGGCGCAGATTGAGAGATCGTGGTTGCACTAGACGGAGCCGCTTGGGGCGTTTGAGTAGACTGACAAGCATGGAGAGTAACGGTCAAACCCAGCCCCAATAGAGCAGCAACCAAAAAAGAGAAAAGCGATTCCCGTAGGTATCGTTTCACGAATCGCCAACGGTTCACAAATCGCCAACGCATCACAGCACACCAGAAATTCCACGCATACCATACCGCATAACGAGTCTTCGGGTTGTATTCTTATGTCATATCAATCGATTTTTGATCCGCTACTTGATTAACGTTCCAATCACGAAGTTCCAATCACGAATCCCGTCCATGCCATCCAAAGAAAGCTTATTTGCCCTATCGCTGTTTCCCTACCTGGGATTTTTGTGGTTTCTCACCCGCTCCAAGCAAACTCCGCGCTTGGCACTGATTGGGTTTTATATGCTTTTGGTGTTTGTCGCAGTCACCATTCCGGCTGGAATTTATGCCAAAGTTGCCTATGGCAAAGAGTTGGCAAATGTAGACTGGCTGCACGGTGGCGCAGAGTCTTTTCTCACCCTATCGAATATTTTAGTGGTGTTGGGTTTTCGGCAGGCGATCGCCGAGCATCGTGCCATCCCCAAAAAAGAATAATTCACTTCAAAAGATCTAATCCTTCAAAAGATCTAATCCTTCAAAAAATCTAATCCAAAACACGTTTGCATGAGATTTGATTACTATGGGTTCTTCAATTGTCGTAAACAGCGAAAACTTTGCCACTGAAGTACTGGAGAAATCCAACCAGCAGATTGTCATGGTTGATTTTTTTGCTCCGTGGTGTGGTCCCTGCCAACTGCTCAAGCCCATACTGGAGAAACTGGTGCAAGAGTATGATTTTGTGCTGGCAAAAGTCGATATTGACGAAAATCCTGACCTGGCACAAACCTATGGGGTGCAGGGTGTACCCGATGTCCGAATTGTGGTGGATGGCAAGGTAAACGAGGGCTTTGTTGGGGCATTAGCTGAACCGGAACTGCGACAGCTATTGGCACAGTTAAACATCACTTCCACTCTAGATGCATCGATGCAAAAAGTATATGATGCAGCCGCAAGCAATCAACTTGACACTGCCGAATTATTGCTAAATGAGTTGTTAGAACACAATACGAACAATCGTGGAGTCATCTTAGAAGCCACTAACTTTTACATTGAAACAAACCAAATAGAACGGGCACAAACTCTTTTAGCGAACATTGAAAACGAAAAAGAGTTTGCACCTCAAATTAAACTGCTAAAAGCCCTAATCTTTTTTAAGCAGATTGCCACGGAACCTGCAACTGCGGACGATCGCGATCGCGCATTTCAAACGGCAGCACATCAGGTATTAGCCGATGACCATCAAGCCGCACTCGACACCTTGTTGGAACTGTTTAGCCGCGATTCCCGTGGCGATCGCGCCTATCGCAACGATGGTGCCCGGAAAGCGATGCTGACCGTGTTTGATCTGCTAGGCGATGACCATCTTTTGACCAAAGAGTACCGCAAAAAACTGATGTCGATTTTGTATTAAAAGCAAGTGTCCAACAATGATTAATCCTTGCTAGTGTTGAGGGGTTGCTGGTTAAAGCTCCTAACTCCTAAACTCTAGCGCTCCTCATGTTTCTACGTCTCGCCAAAACCAGTTCCCGCCAACGAGATATTGCCGAAGTGGTTCTCCGCAATGGTTGGGGCTACATGCGTCGGTTATTAGCTGGCACCAAAGCTGAAGAACCTCAACTGCCGCCCCCTGCCGTATTGCGAAATATTTTGACGGAACTGGGTCCAGTCTACATCAAACTGGGGCAATTGCTCAGCACCCGCCCCGATCTGCTGCCGCCAGAATATTTGAAAGAACTGACGGCTCTGCAAGCAGACGTGCCTCCGGTATCGTGGCAAGAAATCGAAGTGTTGCTGCGCCAAGAAGTGCAAGAACCGTTGGAGGAAGTGTTTGCGAAAATAAACCCGGAAGCGGTTGCGGCTGGCTCGATCGCCCAAACCCATCGCGCCACCCTCGCAAACGGGCGTGAGGTTGCCCTTAAGGTGCAACGCCCCGGTATCGATATCACGATTGAGCAAGATATTACGCTGATTCGCAGTTTGGCAGAACTCGCATCTCTCACCAAAGTTGGGCAATACTACGACCTCAAAGCATTGGCAAGCGAGTTTGCTACGGCGCTACGGGGGGAACTCAACTTTTCCCAAGAGGCGGAGTGTACTGATCAACTGCGGCGAAACTTGGCAGGCAGTCGTTGGTTTGACAGCGATCGCCTGGTGGTGCCTGAAATCGACTGGGATTTGACCACGGAAAAACTGTTGGTGATGGAATGGCTGGATGGCGTGCCGCTGCTGAAGGGGGATTTTCAAGGGATTGAATATGACGGCGATCTCAAGGCAGAAGAACAGGCGATCGTCAATCTGCTGATTCGCGCCTTTTTCCAGCAAATTTATATCGACGGCTTCTTTCATGCCGATCCTCACCCTGGCAACCTGTTTTATCTCAACGATGGACGGCTGGCGTTATTAGACTGCGGCATGGTCGGGCGGCTTGATCCGCTTACCCAGCAAGCCCTTACCGAAATGATGCTGGCGATCGTCAACCTGGATGCCCAGCGCTGCGCCCAACTCACCCTCCAGCTAGCAGAACCGATCGAACCCGTCAACATGGCACGGCTTGAAGCCGACTACGATCGCCTGCTGCGCCGTTATTACAACCTCAACCTGAACGAGATCAGCTTCAGCCAGCTATTTTATGAAATTCTTCAGCGCGCCCGGTCTAACAATCTGCGCGTCCCCGGCAACATGGGGCTTTATGCTAAAACTCTGGCAAATTTGGAAGGCGTTGCCCGCACGTTAGATCCAGAGTTCAATCTGACTGAGCAAATCAAACCCTTGATGACCGATTTGTTTCAGCGACAGCTTGTGGGAGAAGCGCCAATGCAAGCGCTATTGAGAACGGCATTAGATTTGAAAAGTTTAGGGTTGCAATCTCCCCGCCAAGTGGAAATGCTGCTCGATCGCATCACCTCCGAAACCCTCCAGTGGAAAGTTGATCTGCGAGATTTAGACTTACTCCGCCGGAGCCTAGATGATTCCGCCAATCGACTTTCCTTCAGCATCGTCGTTGGCTCAATGATTATGGGCGCAGCGCTGATTCTGGCAAACGATCGCACCGGGAAGCTATTTTGGCTCAGCAGCACTTTATTTTTCTCTGCCAGTTTCCTTGGCTTTTGGCTGATCGTCAGCATTCTGCGATCGGGGCGGCTCCGGTAATCCTCCCGCCCGTTTCGCCGCAACCCGACCTCCCCTTCGACCGGTTGCAAATGATACCTGCCGCCCTACGGATTGCGCTTTGATTCAAAAGCAGTACAATTGTACTTATTCAATCTCGACTGAATCGAATGTGCCCAACGGAGGGAGGCAAAAACCATGAATCGCCCTAATCGTAGTGGTAATCGTAGCGGTGTGAAATATATGCTGGCTGGCGGCTCAATCATCGCGGCGATGGGCTTGTTGGTAGACCCACAAGGGCTTTTACCCAAAATGGCTCCTGCCACAGATCGTTGCCAACAAGTGATTCACGAAACGGCGGTGCTGTCTCGTGAGCAGCTAACCCAAGTTTTAAGTGTGCCAGAACGGGCGAATAAACAGGCAATTCGCCAAGTGATGAAGCTGCCCTATTGTCGCCTTTCGGCGATTCAACCCCGCGCCGGCATGACCGCCGATCGCGAAGCCTATCCCCTCGCGTTTGATCCCAAAACATGGCTGATTGTTTTGTATGAGGGGGATGAATATGCCGGATATTCCTTCAGTTTTCGGCGCTAATTTTGTCACTAATGCTGTCACTAATTTTGTCACGGCGCGATCGCCCAGTGGGGTCGCCAAAGGGGCAGGATTGGCGCTAATGCTCTTGCTGTTTAGTGCCTGCGATCGCGCCTCTCAATCACCTGAAACAATCAACCTAAAGCTCTATCAACAGTGGCAGCTACAACCAGGCGATAAAATTGCAGGATATCCAGTGGTGGCGGGTCTGGGAGATATTTCGATTGAGTTAAACGGCAAATCTGTTTATGCGCCGTTTGAGGGGCAAGCCCAAAAAGATCAGCGCAACTGCCTAATTTTTTCTAGCCCCGATGTGCCTGCTTACTTGTTTCGGCTATGCGGCATTTCTAACCCTAGACTGGGCGACTCTAAGCAGGGAGACTCCCTAGGGTCGGGAGCCGTTCTCCATTTTGCGACCCTGCGAAAACAGCCCGATGGCACCTGGGCGATCGTGGAATCCAGTAAACCGATGCTCGAACGTGTTTTGACGAAATCATGAACAATAAAAAAAACCGATTCCCGGTTGCCTTGGCTCTAGTGGCTGCGATCGCCCCTGGCTTCAATGCGATCGCGGCAGACACGCGATCGATCGAACTATCAACCGACCAAAATCCAGTGACTTTGGCACAAGTGCCGATAGACTCCATCTCGGTTGAGACCAGTGCTGCGTCTGATTCCGTTGGGGAGGTTGCCAGCAACATGCCTGTGGCAGAATCGCCAGCCAGCGTAGAAGCGCCAGCACCAGCCGAATCGCAAACTGGAGAACCACAAGCAAGCGTAGAAACACCAGTAAGCGTAGAACCACCAGTAAGCGTAGAACCACAAACGGTCGCAGACTCACAAGCACCAGCCGAATCGCAAACTGTAGCAGTGACGGAAGTGCCAGTCACAGGGGCGGAGCCATCTGGGGCGCTCAACTTTAATCCGCCCGCCACCAACCCGGTAGCCGTAGCCGCAGGGGAAGAAGCGCGCGAAACGGCTCAAAGGGCGGAATCCGCACCTACAGAAATTGTAGAAACGATTCCCTCGGAAAGGACTCCCAATCCCCAAGTGGCTGCCGAAAAAGCCGCCGCTAGTCCTGCTGGAGAGAAACTATTTCAGGGTGGATCAGAATCGCTCGTCGCCCGAACCGTCGGAGCCGCAGAGGGAACCCGCGCTGCGGATGGGGGTAAAACGAGTTTGTATGAAGGACACACCGATCCGGGCAATGGCGTTTGGAACCGGGGCACCTTTTCCTATCAGTTTGGCAATGAAGAAAATTTGACGGCAGATGAAGCCGATCGCCGCCAAGTGGCAAAAATCAAGCGAATTCATGACTCGGTCATGCTCCCTAAAGCCGCCGAAAAAGGCATTGCTCCCCTTACCCTAGCGGAGGAAATCAACGGCATTGATTTAATTAATCAGGCTCCCCTTGCGGTGACCGAGGAGGGCGGCTATGTAGAGCGGTTAGCCGAAGCCAAAAAGAAGGGGTTGTCTGGAGATGAGGCAATTTTGGATGCGCGAGTCTGGGCATTTTGGGATGCTGGCAAAGGCGGTTGGGATGCGCCCGGTCTCAGAGCTTACGACGACCTAGGCAAAGAAGCCAGCATTCGTCACGATCAAGATCGGCGCATGGGCATGATTAATCAAGCGTTGGAGGCATATCAACAGCAGCATGGCGCGATCGCGGCGGGGATGCCTAGTTCTGCCAAGCCGACAGATTTGAGCCGCACCACGATCGTGGAGGTCACTCCGTCGCCATCGTGAATGCTTTAGTCGATATTCTTTAACGACATTCTTTAAGTTGAGGCAGATGCCCGGAGTTGTCCACACGCCGCGTCTGCTTCCAGCCCACGGGAATAGCGAACGCTGACGGCGATGTGGCGTTTTTTCAGTTCCTCTACAAATGCCTGCACTCGTTGCGGGGTAGGACGTTTGTAATCTACTTCTTGAATGGGGTTATAAGGAATCAAATTCACATGACTTTGGAATCCGCGTAGATGGGAGGCTAATTCCTGGGCGTGTTCGGGGCGATCGTTGAGGTCTGCCAGCAAGATGTATTCAAAACTAATCCGCCGACCCGTGAGCCGCACATAATCCCGACACTCTACCAACAGGTCTTTTAAGGCATAGTGATGGGCGCTGGGAATCAGTGCTTCGCGTTGGGTTTGATTGGATGCGTGCAGACTGACGGCTAAGGTGACTTGCAATTGATGCTCGGCAAATCGTCTGACATGACCAGGAATGCCCACGGTGGAAACGGTCATTAGCCGTTGCCCGATGCCGACATCTTGATTGAGGCTATGAATTGCAGCGACGACATTATCCGTGTTGAGCATCGGTTCCCCCATGCCCATAAACACAATATTGCTAACGCGCTGCCCAAAGTCTTCTTGCACGGTCAACACTTGATCGACGATTTCGTGGGTTGCCAGGTTGCGAATAAAGCCCCCTTTTCCGGTGGCGCAAAAGTCGCAGCCCATGGGGCATCCCACTTGGGACGAGACACAAACCGTAAGTCGATCGAGGTCAAGGTTTTCGCTGTTCCCGTCTGCCTTTTTACCTTTCCAGTCATTTGCCTGCTTGCCTTTCCAGTCAAAAGTGGGAATGCCGACGGTTTCAATGATCTGGCCATCGGTCAGACGCAGCAAAAATTTGACGGTGCCATCGGGGGCAACGGAGCGCCAATGAATCTGCGATCGCCCAATTGCCACCGCTTGCATATCCGTTCGCCATTGTTTTGGGAAAACGGTAATGTCTGCCAGCGATCGCGCCCCTTTTTCATAAATCCATTGGTGCAGTTGCTTACCCCGGTAGCTTGGCTGTCCTTGTGCCTGCACCCAAGCGGTCAGGTCTGTCAAGGATTGACCGAGGAGGGGAAGTGATAGTTGGGTGGATGGAGAAAGCGTGGAAGGTGAAGACATGGAAGGTGGCGATCGCAGAGCAGCAACTTCCATCTTAAAGGTTTGTTTAACTATTTGCCCTGCCTTCGTTTTTACGGCTCAAATTAAAAGCAGCAGGCTACTAGGTAGGCAAGAGCGGCAGGAGGAGAGTGACGAAGTAGAAGACGAGGGGGGCAGTGAAGACGTAGCTATCGGCGCGATCGAGAATGCCGCCATGTCCTGGAATCAGTTGTCCCGAATCTTTGACTCCAGCATCGCGTTTCATCATCGATTCAGTCAGGTCGCCCAATAAGCTAGCGATGCCAATCAGCAAGCCGAGGGCGGCTCCAGTGATGGGCCAGCCCGACCAGCCCAGATACCAGGAACCCGCGATCGCGACTGCAATACTGCCAGCCACACCAAACACAGCGCCTTCCACCGTTTTTTTGGGGCTAATATCAGACAGGCGAGTCCGCCCAAATGCTTTGCCAAAAATGTAAGCGCCAATGTCGGCTGCCCAGATGCAAAGGAAGGCGAGGAGGGTACAGGTTAGCCCTTGGGGTAGGGCGTGGAGGTTCGTCCAATCGGTCGTCCAAAAGCCATCTAGCGGCAGGTTGCTTGCCTGCACCTGTCCCAGCGATCGCAACCGCACCCAGTAACTTGGCAAATACCCGCCATAAAATAAGCCCATAATTGAGGCGGAAATATCGGCGATCGTGGCAAACTTGGGCTGAAACAGCAGGTAAAAACAGATGAAGGTGCCTGCCACCGGAAACACGGCATCGGCAAAGGTAGGCGAAAGATTGGAGATTACTAGCAGCGCTTGACTGACTACCAGCGTTGTTTTCACAGCAGGCGCGATCCCCTTCGCACGAGCAAGCTGGAAATATTCAAGCTGTCCCAAGTAAATGATGATGCCAAAGCCCAGAGTGAAATACCAGCCGCCCAGCAAAATCATTCCAAGGGCGATCGCAATTGCGATCGCCCCACTCAAAATACGGGACCATGGCATAGAAATCGTTGGAGGTGAAGAAGACCCAGACACAGGTTTTAGCAAAGATTAACCGATGGTTAAGGAAGATTAAAAGCCTTTGAAACACTTTAACCGATTTAGTTTTACCTAAATTGAAGGATGCTTCAAAAAATCAACTCAATACTCCTAAAGTAACGAATTTATATTAATTTCTGGTGAACTGTATATGAACAAGGAGCTTACAGCAGTTTCCGCCCCCCTAGCCCCCCAATTCTGGTGGGAACTAGAGTTGAAGTCCCCCAGAATTGGGGGGCTAGGGGGGCTTACAGAGTTTGCAAGCGTGGCACATTCATCTGAAAACGGCTGTAATCCCCTTGTTTCATCTCAAATTCAAGAGATATTTAAGTGGAAAAAATAAATAAAGCTTTGACGCGGCTCACAGTTTTTCCCCACTCAGCACAAAAATTGGGTCAGTTGCCGTAAAAACCTGGCTAATCCCCCGCTTTTCTAATCGGTTTACCGCTAACTGCACCACTTCCACATTACGCACTTGGAGCGTGGCAAAGCTTTCCGATACCTGGTATAGCCCTTCCAAACTGGCGGCGATGACCACGACTCGCCCTGTTGCAGGTAGGTGCTGCCAGACTTCCATCAGAATCGCTTTGAGCGATCGCCCCCCGCCAATGCACACCCGCTGAGGCGATCGCGCCAACTCCTTGAGGCAGTCTGGCGCAATGCCTTCAATCACCTCAACATTGGTGACTCCAAAGCGATCGCAATTGCGCTGAATTAAGCTGGCAACCTCTTCATCCCGCTCGATCGCAATCACATGCCCCTGAGAACAGAGTAATCCCGCTTCTACGGAAATAGTGCCGGTGCCTGCGCCGATATCCCACAGCACCGAATTGGACTCTAACCGCAAATAAGATAAAAGTAAGAGCCGGATTTCGCGGGGAGTCATGGGGATTCCGGGCAGACGCTCAAACATCTCATCTGGAATTCCTGGAGTAACATAAGACCATGAGGAGGAAAGCATGAGAAAAGGTTGCAGATGTTTAGTAGGCTACAAACTAAAGCGGGCTGACTCAACTGCTTCCACCTTACACTCACCCTCGCTCTAAACGAGGATGTTCTCACCCATTCCGGTAAAAATCCGGGCGATCGCTCTGCCGCTGTGAATAATAAACTACTTTCGTTAAATTTGCCTTCTAAACAATGTTTGTAGACGCTAAGCACATATTGATTGTTGAAGATGACCAGGGACGCAAAGAACACATTCTTGATGCGCCAATTTATTCGATCGGCAGAGATCCAAACTGCGATATTCGTCTCGCTTCTCAGTTTGTTTCACGCCGTCATGCAACGTTGGTTCAACTCCCTGGTGATGATGAAGACTATCACTATCGGATTGTGGATGGCACTCCCAAGGGAAAACCGAGTTCTAACGGATTGCTCGTCAACGGTCAAAAAGTGCAAGCCTGCAACCTCAGCGATCGCGATGAGATTAGGTTTGGTCCCAAAATTCATGCCACCTATTATTTGCGACAGCAAGAATCGGAACAAGAACGCCCCGTCAACTTTGATCAGACGATGATTCCGCAGAATAATTGGGATAGCGAAGCAGACGAATAAGCTTTTACGACGTTGCTTTCACAACGCTGCTTTCACGACCTTTAAGGTGCCTAAACTAGAATCGGCGCAACCGCTGAGAATGCCGCCGGATGCCAGAATCTCCTGCAAGTACGCGATCGCGGCTTCCGTCACCACCTCTCCCGGAATCAAAACGGGGATGCCCGGTGGATAGGGACAGACGAGTTCAGCACTGATGCGGTTAACGGCATGGGCGATCGCGATCGTTTCTGTGGCGGCAAAAAACGCCTCACGCGGAGAAATAGAAGCTGACAAAGTGGGCACAGGAGATAGGAATTCCGCACTCTGC
>JBGTAZ010000071.1:0-10728 GCA_041749615.1 Leptolyngbyaceae cyanobacterium
TCCTCTACTACCGTGACTCCCATCATGTCTAAGGCTTCGCGATAGGATCGATAGGCAAACCCCGGATCGATTAACGCTTTGATCTCGACCTGTCGCTGATGGGTGGTTTGTAGCAAATCCACCAACTGCTGATCAGAAAAGACAAACAGCGCCATAGATACTGATTTGTTAGCACTGCTGACTGTTTGACCAATTAATCCGTTGCTGCTTTGCTGCCAAGGCACAGAACGAGCAGTAGGAGAAAACTGCACCGCAACCTGGGTCTTGCCCACCATCACGGGGCGCGCCGGACGAAAAGGCTTCTTCACTCCAAAGAGGCTGTTGGGCTGACCACCAGGACCATCCCCCCACATTAGGTTGAATTCTTCTGTAAAAATAGTCGCCAGTTCAGGACTGTGAATTTTCAGCAGGTTATTGGCATTACCACGACTGTGGGGTGCTTTGAAGTCTCCGTGCACATCGCTGGCTGTGAAATTGGCGGAGGTGACAATCATGGTTTGACCATCCACCACCACGAATTTATGGTGCATTAAGTTGCTGCCCTTGGAACCGTCGGCTGTATCGTCGATGCGGGGCACGTTTGCCCGATCTAGAACAATCAAGGCATCTCGATGGGTGATTTCATCTTGGCTCAGTTGACCGTCGCCATTCTGATCGATGATGCGACGGGTTTCTTCAGCTCGATCGCGATCGCGTTTCTCCATCCGATTCAGTTCTTCCGGCGTAAAGGAACTCAACGGGCGAGCATAGGTATTTTCCAAAATCAGCCGCACCCGCACCCCCGCTTTTTGCCGCTCTGCCAATGCCTGGGCAATTCCGGGCAACCGAAATTCTTGAACCGCCACATCAACCGTTGACCGTGCAGCCGCGATCGCATTCACAATCACCTGCTCTAAATTGTCCCCATCGCGTGCGATCTGACGATACGGCTCGGTATAGCTGGAAGCCGGTTCGTGATTCGTGTAAACCTGAATATGCTGATCTTGCGGGAGAGGGAAAGGGCGGAGAATTTGCACTTCTTCTGACTGGCAAGCCGAAAGGCTAATTCCCAAAAAAGCTAGCCAGCAGATCGGGTTATGGGGAATAGAATGAAGATGCACGGCTGTAAAAAGTGTGAAGAACAGATGAAGAGCCAACCATTTTTAGGGTGCCCAATCGTCCAAAAAGCTAACCCATTGTTTGAAGCATCTAACTAAAAACGGCTGACATAAATCCCCTTGTACGCAAGAATGGTTGAAGCGAGGCGATTCCCGTAGGGATTCCTACGGAAAGATTCCCTCACGTTTCACGAATTGCAGCTATTGTTATCAAGCCTTTATATTTACTTTTTGACCGATGGGATCAACGCGAGCACGGATTGCAATTGACGCGATGGGCGGGGATCATGCTCCTAGCGAAATCGTTGCTGGAGCTTTGAGAGCGCAGGCTGAACTCGGTGTTGAAGTACTTTTGGTCGGTGACCCAGAGCAGATTAAAGCCTCAGCGCCTCACGCTTCTAACCTGTCTTCTTTGGAGATTGTTCCAGCCGAAGGCACGATCGAAATGGGTGAGGAACCCTTGGGTGCCCTCCGGCGAAAACCAAAAGCCTCCATCAATGTAGCGATGGAGTTGGTGAAAAAGAGACGAGCGGATGCGGTTGTTTCGGCGGGACATTCTGGTGCTGCAATGGCAGCGGCATTACTTCGGCTGGGGCGGTTGCAAGGCATCGATCGCCCTGCGATCGGGGCAGTCTTTCCCACCATGATTCAAGGAAAGCCCGTGATCATTTTGGATGTGGGAGCCAACGTAGACTGCCGACCCAAATTCTTAGAACAGTTTGCTACGATGGGTTCCGTTTATTCTCAGTATGTGCTGGGCGTAGAAGACCCCAAAGTTGGATTACTGAATATCGGTGAAGAATCGTCTAAAGGGAATGATTTGGCACTGCGAACCCATCAGCTTTTGCAAGAAAATCGGGCGATTTCCTTTATTGGCAATGCCGAAGGACGCGACGTGCTGTCGGGACATTTTGATGTGATTGTTTGTGATGGATTTGTGGGAAATGTGCTGTTGAAGTTTGCGGAAGCCGTGGGCGAAGTGGCGCTGCAAATTTTGCGAGAAGAGTTGCCTCAAGGGTTACATGGCAAATTGGGCACCTCCTTATTAAAGCCAAATCTGAAGCGGATTAAGCAGCGGATGGATCATGCCGAACACGGTGGTGGCTTGCTGTTGGGCGTGGATGGGGTGTGTATTATCAGCCATGGGAGTTCTCAGGCTCCATCCATTTTTAACGCGGTGCGGTTGGCACGAGAAGCCTTCGATAATCGAGTTCTAGAGCGAATTCAAGCAAACTATGTCGAGGCTAATCAGGTGCCAACGGTCAGTGGTTCGCAGGTCGATGGCTAGTTGAGACTGTGGGTTTAATGCCCTATCCCAGTGATGAGTGGAGCAAGGATTTGAAACAACCAGGGATCGGAATTGCACTAACGGGTAGCGGCTCGGCAGTGCCAGCAGTTTCGCTGAATAACGACCAACTCAGTCAAATGGTTGAAACGTCGGATGAGTGGATTGCTAGCCGAACTGGAATTCGGAATCGGCGATTAGCCTCTGCCACAGAGTCTCTGGCAGGATTGGCGGCTCAAGCGGGAGAACGGGCGATCTCGATGGCGGGTTTATCTGCCACTGACATTGACCTAATTGTGCTGGCAACTTCGACCCCCGATGATTTGTTTGGCACCGCCTGCTTGGTTCAAGCCGAGCTAGGGGCAACTCGCGCTGTGGCGTTTGATATTACGGCTGCCTGTTCTGGCTTTGTGTTTGGGCTGGTCACAGCGGCTCAGTTTGTTCGGACGGGTGCTTACCAAAATGTCTTGTTGATTGGAGCCGATATGCTCTCTCGCTGGGTCGATTGGGGCGATCGCCGTACTGCTATCCTATTCGGCGATGGAGCCGGAGCCGTGGTCATTCAAGCCAACGAGTGCGATCGCTTGCTCGGTTTTGAACTTCGTAGCGACGGCACCCAAAATAAGTACCTCAACTTGGCATATCAGCCCATAGAGAAGACCTTGACTGATCAAGTGGCGATCGGGCAGGGAACTTTTCAGCCCGTCACGATGAATGGTCAAGAAGTGTATCGGTTTGCCGTGCGCCGCGTGCCGGAAGTGATTGAAAAAGCTCTTTTTCGCGCCGAGATCACGACTCGCGATGTGGATTGGCTGGTGCTACACCAAGCAAACCAGCGAATTTTAGATGCGGTGGCAGATCGGCTGAATATTCCAACTGAAAAGGTGATTAGCAATTTGGCTGACTATGGCAACACCTCCGCCGCCTCCATTCCCCTCGCGTTGGATGAAGCGGTGCGGCAGGGCAAAATCAAACCAGGCGATACCCTCGTCACTTCTGGCTTTGGAGCCGGACTGACGTGGGGAGCCGCCGTTTTTCAATGGGATAGATAGGATGACTAAAACCGCATGGGTGTTTCCGGGGCAAGGATCTCAGGCAATGGGCATGGGCAAAGATCTGCTGGAGTTACCAGAAGTAAAACCCACGTTGCAACAAGCCGATGACATTTTGGGCTGGTCGATCGCCGAAATTTGCCAAAGTGCTGAAGATAAACTGTCCCGCACGTTGTACACTCAGCCCTGCCTTTATGTGGTGGAATGCCTGCTGGCAGACCAAATGAGAGCCAAAGGACATCACCCCGCTTTGGTTGCAGGGCACAGCTTGGGTGAATATGTCGCGCTCTATGTGGCGGACGTGTTTAGCTTTTCAGCAGGGTTGCAACTGGTCAAACGCCGCGCCGAACTGATGGATAGCGCCTCGGATGGCATGATGGCGGCGCTGATCGGTTTCGATCGCGATCAGCTACTCCAACAAATCCAGCAAAACCCCGATGTCGTGCTGGCAAACGACAACAGTGCAGCACAAGTCGTGATTTCAGGCACCATAGACGCGGTTGAAAGCGTATTAAGCACTGTCAAAGCAAAACGCGCCGTCAAACTCAACGTCAGCGGTGCCTTTCACTCGCCCCTGATGGCGGCGGCGGCAACTGAGTTTCAAGTGGTGCTGGATCAAGTCGCTTTTAGTCAAGCGAAAGTGCCGATTGTGTCCAATGTTGATCCCACTCCTGCCACAGATGCCGCTCTATTAAAACAACGACTGATTCAACAAATGACTGGCTCGGTTCGCTGGCGAGAAATTTCCCTACAGCTACCCGAATTAGGAATTGAAACGGTGGTGGAGATTGGACCTGGCAAGGTTTTGACTGGTTTGATTAAACGGACTTGTCCCGATTTGGTCTTAAAAAACGTCAGCAATCTTAGTGAAATTCCCACAGCAGTAGACAGCGAACCCTGAATGAAGCATAGTAAACAGGGGAAAATGGTTGGCAATAAACTGCTAACAATCGCCAACGATCGCCTCACTTTTACTCTTTATTCGCTAGTTTCCTATGGGCAAAGATCGCGAACCCTTGATCAGTCTGGCGCTCTACCGCCTGTTTAAGTGGGCGATCGTCAGTCCGACGCTACATACCTACTTTCGAGGACGGATTTATGGGGCGGAAAATGTGCCCCAAACCGGCAAGCTAGTTGTGGTCAGCAACCATGCCAGCGACTTTGACCCCATGTTTTTGTCAAATGCTGTGCAGCGACCCGTTGCTTACATGGCAAAGGAAGAACTATTCCAAGTGCCCGTCCTGAAGCAGGCGATCGCGCTCTATGGTGCCTATCCGGTTAAACGCGGGTCTGCCGATCGCAGCGCTATTCGAGCCGCGATCGCCTCTTTAGATCAAGGCTGGGCAGCCGGAGTGTTCATTACAGGCACCCGCACCCCCGATGGGCGCGTCACCGATCCTAAACTGGGAGCCGCCCTAATTGCCGCCAAAGCCCAAGCGCCCCTCCTGCCCGTGAGCCTCTGGGGAACTCACGCGATCGCGCAAGCAGGGTCAGCCCTCCCCCGCTCTGTGCCCATCACCATCCGCATTGGTGAGGTCATCCCGCCGCCTAATTCCAGCGATCGCCAAGAACTAGAAACCATCACTCAACACTGCGCTGAAGCGATTAATCAGATGTTGGATTTGGGTCGGTAGAAAAGTTCGGAGTTCGGAGTTCAGAGTTCGGCATTCCCCCTCCCTATTTCCCCTGAGTTCGCTATCCTAAAGGGGTCACCCGCCAAGAGTTAAGATTTCTTGTTATGACTGATCAACGTACCCGTATCTGCATTTTGGGTGGAGGCTTTGGGGGTCTCTATACGGCTCTACGCCTGAGTCAGCTACCCTGGACGAAGCAAGAAAAGCCGGAAATTGTGCTGGTTGATCGCAGCGATCGCTTTTTGTTTTCGCCGCTGCTATATGAACTGATGACCGGGGAACTGCAAACTTGGGAAATTGCGCCCCCGTTTGCAGAGTTGCTGGCAGGGACAGGCGTGCGGTTTCAGCAGGCAACGGTTGCCACTATTGACTTGGAGGCACAGCGAGTTCAGTTTCAAGATGGCGCTGATTTGACCTACGATCGCCTCGTGTTGGCACTAGGTGGAGAAACCCCGTTGAATCAGGCTACTGGTGCAGCCGAATATGCGCTGCCTTTCCGCACGGTGGCAGATGCCCATCGCCTGGAAGAACGGCTGCGAGTTCTGGAAGAATCGGATGCAGAAAAAATTCGAGTGGCGATCGTTGGGGGCGGCTATTCTGGCGTGGAACTGGCGTGTAAATTGGCAGATCGACTGGGCGATCGCGGACGGCTGCGTCTAGTGGAGCTATCGGATCAACTGTTGCGAACTTCCCCTGAATTTAATCGCATGAGTGCTGCTAAAGCGTTACAACATCGCTCCATTTGGCTCGATTTGGAAACGGCGATCGAGGACATTACGACCGATACGATTTCGCTCAATTACAAAAATATCGTTGATACGATTCCTGTGGATGTTGTCTTGTGGACGGTGGGCACTCGCGTGGCAGAAGTGATTAATGCGTTACCCCTGAAGAAAAGCGATCGCGGCAAAGTAGTTCTAACCAACACCCTGCAAGTCGTGGATCAACCCAATGTGTTTGCCTTGGGCGATTTGGCAGACTGCAAAGATGTGGAGGGACAACAGGTGCCGCCGACCGCACAAGCTGCTTTCCAACAGGCTGATTATTTGGGCTGGAATCTGTGGGCATCCCTGACCGGGCGACCGCTGCTGCCCTTCCGCTATCAATATTTGGGCGAAATGCTGACCTTGGGCACCGACAACGCCACGCTTACAGGCATGGGCATTAAGCTGGATGGATCGATCGCCGTGGTTGCCCGACGCTTAGCCTATCTCTACCGGATGCCCACCTTGGATCATCAGCTTCGGGTTGGACTCAATTGGATGACTCAACCGCTTGTCTCCGCGATCGCCAGTTTTACCCAATAGTTTTCTAATGATTATTTAATAAGGCGATCGCTCCAAGATAGGAGCGATCGCCCATTACTCTCTAAGCGTTGAAGTGAACAGCTTGATTACTTCTGCTTGTTCTTAGCCTGACGACGTTTGAGATAACCCATCCCTAAACTAGCGCCCAACATTCCTAGCATGGTGGTTGGTTCTGGAACAGCGGCACTCTCACCGCCCACAATCACTTCTCCACCCGTTGCATCAGAGATTAAAGCCGAAATATCGCGCACGCGGATATCTGCACCGCTAGCAATATCGGTTGCATCAACCGTACCCTGCAAGTCTCTACGGATGTATTGCTCCAGCGCAGCCTGATAAGTGACACCGCCGAGGGTAAATTTGCGGTTTTCAGAGATGCCTGCCAAGGTCGCAAAGTTGTCGCCGCCGTTGGCTGTGAAATTGATGGTTGCCAGGTCAAATAATGCCTGATTTGGATCAACTAAGAAACCACCCTGCGCCACATCGTACAAGAATTGTCCGGTGCGATCGTTGTTTGGGTCGAGCAAAATACTGATGATCCGAGCGCCGTCTTGAGTGATTGCGCCTGCGGCAGTGACGACTTGGGCAGCCTTGGTCACGTCATAGACGACTTCCAAACCCGATAGCTGGAGAAACTGACCGCCGCCGCCTA
Source organism: Leptolyngbyaceae cyanobacterium (assembly GCA_041749615.1). Lineage (GTDB taxonomy): Bacteria > Cyanobacteriota > Cyanobacteriia > Leptolyngbyales > Leptolyngbyaceae > ULC077BIN1. Next base: position 7,028 of record JBGTAZ010000071.1, read on the forward strand.
CGCCGGGAGCCGTTTGACCGGAAACTGCCCGCTCTAGGATGGGCAACAGTTCGCTACCAGTAAGGTCTTTAACCACAGAAACAAAGTTGGAAAACGGCAGTACATCGAAGGCGTCAAACTCGGAGATGGTGTCGCCCGGAGCAAAGCGGCGATCGTTGCGAATTCCCCCGCCATTTTGAATGCCCACCAAGATCTTGGCAGGATCTAGCCCGATCGAAGGCGCGCCATCTTGAGCCGCATCCCGAATCGCGTCCGCAATCAAGCTTCCAGCCAAGGTACTCTTAGCGCGAACTTCCGTGCGGATACTATTCAAGGGAACATTCGTCACTCCCACAGGGGTTTGCCTCAGGGTCGTAACAAAGTCACTCACCGGGTTTTGCACCTGGCTGACCAAATCGGGACGAGCAGTCAACCCATCAAGAGTCGTGTTGCGCTTAGGACCACTGCCCGGTTCTAAGATGCTGGAAATTTTGCCGTTTGCAAAATCTACCTGTAAATTGCCCAGGTACTTATATTCGCCATCCGTAGAAACGATGACTAAGGGTGCAACTCCCGCAGGTAGAGCCGCCAAACTGCTAACCTGCTGCCCAGTTTCAGAGTTGTAGATTAATGGATAGGACGGCACGGCGGTTTCACCCGTTAGAGGCAACAGTGGATCGTCCGGGTTTGCCAACCGAGTATCGCTACCCGCTGCCACAATCACATCCACATCTTTCAGTTTGCCAGCCAAGCTTTTTTCTTCGTTGATGTCTTGCAAATGAGAAACGAGAATTACTTTGTCCACGCCCTGGGCAGTCAGTTTATTAACTTCTGCCTGAACGGTGCTGACCAATGCGCTAAAGCCCGGTGTTGTGGATAAATCACCAACCGTGCCGATATTTTCAGGGCTAGAAATAGAACGCAGCAAAGGCGTGGTCACACCCACAACCCCAATTTTCTCTTCTATACCGTTTACCATTTTGGTAACGATGGTGCTGGGCTGAATCAACCCTTTCAATGGGCTACTATCGGGAATTAGCAGGTTGGATGAAACGAAGGGACGAAATCCGGTGCCGTCGCCGTCTGGATCGATAAACCGGGCTAAAACATCGGGTCCAAAGTCGAATTCGTGGTTGCCAATGCCGCCGACATCAATGTTAAACAGTTCCAATGCCTTCGCATCATAAAACTGTTGTCCTGTAGGTAGGCGCAGACTCGCTTCAAATTGAGGTCCTGCTAGATAATTGTCTCCGGCGGTGACCAACAGATCAAAGTCAGTGGTGCTGGCGTTACGCTGGCGATCTATGAGGCTAGCAAACGAACTCACGCCGCTGTATTGGAAGGTGGTTGCAGGGGTTGTGGCTGGAAACACTGGCGCGGTACGGTTTAGCAGGGAAGATTCACCATCACTAAAGTGCAGCAAGTTAAGCGTAAATGCCTGAGCCACACTGGGAACAAGTGCGCCTGCAAGGGTCAAGGTCGATGCAAACAACCATTGATGCAACCGAGACAAATATTTGGTTTGAAGGAGGTTTTGAGACATGGTCAACAGCGTTGGGGTAGGGAGAATGAGTCTGTAAATTTACGGACAATACCTACTGAATTTAGCGATCGCAGGTTAAGGCAACACAAACAACAGGTAAGCAATACCAAATTGATCTGGAACTTCATGCAATCTTTATTAATTAGGATTTACATACTCCTCCCCAATTCCCTCAATTCTGGGGAACTTTAATCAGGTTCAATGAGAGAATAGGGCAAGGTTAAGGACGGAGTTAGTATGGTCAGTCAAGTGAAGGCGGTTTCCGGACGGGCAATTCCACTAACGGGGAATGATATTGATACCGATCGCATTATTCCGGCGCGGTTTTTGCGCTGCGTCACCTTTGATGGATTGGGGCAGAATGTGTTTGCAGACGATCGCACTCAGAGAACCGGACAGCATCCGTTTGATTTACCGCAGTATCACGGAGCCGAGGTACTAGTGGTCAACGGCAACTTTGGCTGTGGCTCTTCGCGGGAACATGCACCCCAAGCGATCGCTAAGTGGGGCATTAAGGCGATCGTGGGTGAAAGCTTTGCCGAGATTTTTTTGGGAAACTGTCTGGCAATGGGGATTCCCTGCGTTACGGCAACGGCAGATGTGGTGAAAAAATTGCAGGATGAGATCGCGGCAAATCCCCAAGTCACCATCACTTTAGATTTAGAAACCAGTCAGGTAGCCTGGGATGATTTCTCAGCACCCACCACGATGAACGAAGGCACTCGTTCCATGTTGGTGTCGGGCACCTGGGATGCTTGTGGACAGTTAGTGGCACAAGCTGATCAAGTTCGGGCGATCGCTGCCCAACTTCCCTACATCCAGTGGAGCAGCTAAATAAGAACAGAAGTTCATGCTCTCGATCATTACCAAATTCTTGCCATTTTGAGCGCAAACATTGGCATCTCAGGTTCGCAACTGACGAATACAGGATTATCCAGAATCTCTGGCGATCGATGGGGTCGATAAACATGAACTTGACAATTCTTGCGGTCGATTAACAATCCCAACCTCACCCCATTTGCCACATACTCCTCCATCTTTTCCTTCAAGCTCACCAACGTATCGCTACTAGACCGGAATTCCACAACAAAATCAGGGGAGATCGCTGCAAAAGATGCCTGTTGCTCCGGCGCTAGAGCATTCCAGCGATCGGATAGAATCCACGATGCATCTGGAGAGCGAGTTGAGCTATTGGATAAGGTAAAACCTGAACTGGAATCAAATGCTTCTCCAGTCGCATCCGCTTCAGCCCAGATAAAAAGCTGTCCGAAGATTCTGCCGTTGCGGTTTCCAGTATCAGCAAATGCTGGGGGCATAATGATAATTTCTCCATCAGCACTTCGCTCGATTCGCAAGTCGGGATTCGTTCGACAAAAATCATAGAATTGCTGATCGCTCATCTTTGAGGTTGGTGTCAGCGAAGAAAGATCAATCGGCATTGACATCTGTTCGGATTTGAATAACAGGCTAGTCATCAGCAACCTAACTCCATCCAGAAAAGGTTTTCCTCATTGTAACCAGTCGCTAGTAGATACGATGAACGGTGGGCTGGTGAAAACAAAACTACCGCGATCGCTGCGTAAGCATAAGGTTGACATTCAACGTGAGTCTGACTTGCAATCAACAGGATTGACGAAAGGCGAGTAGCAAGTGGCGAGTGGATATTTCTCTAGGAATTTGACTGGATTTTCAGAAGCTGATTGCCGTTTTTCTGAAATTCGTAGGGCACGGTTTGGACGATCGCGGCATAGCCCTGTTGAGTCAGTTCGGTTTGCAAAATGGGCAGATGGGGGGACGGTTCCCCAGAAACTTTGAGTAAAGGAAAAATGCGGACTTCCTGAGCAACCCGGCACATTTCGGTGATCGCAGATCGGTGAAGCTCCAACGATAAATGATCAGAATAGGTGAAGAGCAAATGGGAGCAGAGGGCTAAATCAAATGCTTTATCTGGAAAGGGCAGCGTCGGCAATGCCGCAGAACAATACCGTCCGGCAGTGAACCCGGTTGGAAAATCAGCTAGAAATTGGTGCATTGCTGCCATCCGCACTTCACCGAGTTGAGCGGGATCGGCAATGTTTTGCCACCGATAGCTCTCTAAATTGGCGGCAACTCCGCTCATGATCACGGGATAAGTTTCGTCAATACGTTGAGCAATCTCGGCAACGGAGAACTGATAAAT
>JBGTAZ010000072.1:0-1572 GCA_041749615.1 Leptolyngbyaceae cyanobacterium
GATCTGAAGATTGAACATTACAAACACCTTGAAGCAACGGGTGAAAACGATCGCAACTGCATTTTCTGGAAGCACTATCTTGAGAATGCTTTAGACGACAAGTTGAACGAATAATTTTCATGGCATTAAATATTTAGGAGACAGGACTATGAACTTTCAAGGGAAAGTTGCCCTCATCACTGGGGGTAGCTCTGGCATGGGGCGCGCGGCGGCGATCGCCTTTGGGCAAGCAGGTGCAAAGGCGATCGCCGCTGCACGGCTAGAGGCAGAAGGGAATGAAACTGTCGAACTCATCACCCATGCCGGCGGCACAGCGAGATTTGTTCAAGCTGATGTTTCTAAGAGTGATGGCATTGTTGAATTGATGGATCGAACGATCGCAACTTACGGACGCTTAGATTGTGCCTTTAACAATGCAGGCACCGAAGGTAAATTTGCACCGATCACTGAGCTGACAGAAACCGATTGGGAAAACACAATCTCAGTGAACTTAAAAGCGGTTTGGCTATGTATGAAGTATGAGATTGCCCAAATGTTAAAGCAGGAAAGTGGTGGAGCTATCGTCAACACCTCTTCCTGGTTAGCCAAAGGGGGATTAAATGGATCGACGATCTACTCTGCTAGTAAAGGGGGATTAGATGGGATGGTTCGACCTGCCGCTCTGGAGTATGCTAGTCAGGGGATTCGGATTAACAATATCAACCCTGGCATCATTGATACTGAAATGCTCCGCCGTTTCTTCAATCCAGAGGATGAGAATGCAAAACCATTTATCAATCACATTCCTGCTAAACGTCTAGGAACGTCAGAAGAAGTGGCAGAAACTGTTCTATGGCTGTGCTCTGATGCAGCGTCCTACATCACAGGGCAAACCATTATGGTTGATGCGGGTTACGCGATTCCCGGACATCGTTGAATTGGAATTCATGCTTAAACGAGGAGAACAATCATGCGCTATAAGCTTTTGGGGAATACAGGGCTGAGAGTTTCTGAGCTATGTCTGGGAGCAATGACCTTTGGGGAAGATTGGGATTGGGGGGCAAATGAGACGACAAGCCGATCTATTTTTGAGGCATTCGCTGAGGCAGGTGGAAATTTCATTGATACTGCCAATGTCTACACCAATGGAACCAGTGAGAAAATGCTGGGCGAGTTTATTAGCTCGGAACGCGATCGCTTCGTGATTGCCACCAAATATACGGTGAAGAGCAACCCTAAAGACCTCAACTCTAGTGGTAATCAGCGCAAAAATTTAATGCGATCGCTCGAAGCCAGCCTAAAGCGATTGAATACTGAATACATCGATCTTTACTGGGTGCATATGTGGGATACGGTGACTCCCGTTGAAGAGATGATGCGAGCACTGGATGATGCAGTTCGGGCTGGCAAAATCATGTACATCGGTATTTCAGATGCACCTGCCTGGATTGTTAGGTGTAGCGACCCGCAATCATAGTGCGATTCGTTGTAAGTGAATCACGGTCAAGTCCGTAAATAACCTTACCAAGCTGGCTACCAGACATGTAGCACTTCAAGGCTTGAACTGTCCGATTGATGAAGGTGCAAGTCCTT
>JBGTAZ010000073.1:0-6679 GCA_041749615.1 Leptolyngbyaceae cyanobacterium
TGTGTGAGTAGCGATCGCTCGACCATTCCCTCAATGAGTGCCTTATGACTGTTAAAGTACATTTTTTGCCCGATGATGTGACGATTGAAGCGGCAGTCGGAGAACCGCTGTTAGAAGTTGCTAGCCGCGCCGGAGTGACAATTCCCACAGGCTGCTTGATGGGTTCCTGTCATGCCTGCGAAGTGGAACTAGATGACGGGCGCAGCATTTGCAGTTGCATTAGCAGCATTCCCCTAGGGCGATCGCACCTGACCGTCACCCTATTTTCTGACCCCACTTGGTAAGAGGTGAGGGGTCGAATTCAAGACACAAAATAATACCTGGCAATCAAAAATTCATCATCGGTGTAGGTAGGGGCACCTCTTATGGGTGTCCTCAATCGCAGCGGACAGGCACAAGACCTTTCCAGCAAGGGATCGTCCGGTCTGCTTGTCCCTCACCACTTTTAACTCAATTTTTAGTCCAGACCTATTAGACTAATTAAGTCAGGTTTACGAACTAATAGTTTGTTCATGAAAGATTTTAGTCAATTGTTGGCTGAGAAATCAGCAACCATTATGGCTCAATGGATCGAGGCGGTTGTTGTCGATCGCCAAATTGTCAGCACCAATGATCTTTCTCGCAATGCCATTCGCGATCATATTCCACATGTGCTAGAAGCCCTGGTCACGGTGTTAGCGCAAGACCAAACCAACGATGTTGAGGTCATCTCTAAAGTAAGCTTTATCCATGGAGCCTTGAGGGCAGAACAGGGCTTTGATCCAACGGAAATTGTGCGTGAATATCATCTATTGCGGACTACAATCTTGGCAAATTTGCAAGAAGAGTTGCTGCAAGGAACCACAATAGAGCTATTTCGGGCAATGTCGTTGATATCTGCCGTCGTGGATGCCGCGATCGCCCAGTGCTTTAAAAGCTATGTGCAAGAACGCTTGCAAGAATTAGAACAGCTTCAAAGCCATCTGACATTGACCGTGCAGGAACTCAATCGGTTGGTTCGGGCAAATCAAGAACATCTGTCTGTCTTAGCTCATGAGTTAAAAACGCCGCTTAACTCGATTATTGGCTACGCTGAGTTATTTTTACGGCAGCAGCGCCAGATTGAAGTTAGAGATACGGCACCCAATATCGATCACATTGAGCGCGTCTTGCGAAACGGTCGTCAATTACTGCATTTGATCAATGATGCGCTTGAGATAGCGCGATCCGATGCCAAGAAAATGCAAATGCATCCATCACTGGTCGATGTTCAAGAGATCATCCAAGCGGTGGTTGAAGTGGTTCAACCGCTGTCTGATGCTCGCGGCTTAAAATTTGTGGTGGATTGCGACAATGCTCCTCAGCAAGTGTTAACCGATGCCTTTCGACTCCAGCAGGTTCTCACTAATTTATTGAGCAATGCGATCCGCTATACCGAAACGGGTAGCATTACCCTCGCTTGTCGATCGCTGGATAGCGAATCGTGGGAAGTTACGGTTACGGATACTGGCATCGGCATTCCGGTAGAAGAGCAAACGCAAATTTTTGAACCGTTCTACCGAGTCACCTCACCCCATCAATCCCCCTTGCCTGATAGCACTGGTTTGGGACTGGCGATCGTGGCTCAAGTTTTGAAGCTATTGCAGGGCAAAATCCATCTCACGTCTGAAGTTGGCGTTGGTTCTACCTTTGCGATCGTCTTGCCCCAAAAAATGGTTGAAGCGGACAAGCTCCAGTCTTAGAATCCCATCCATTAGATTCACCAGCAAATCTAATGCGAGATCTGATGCGATAGTGAATTGTTCCTATCAATCTGGCTAGCACTATGGGTTTCTAGTTGAGCAACGTTTGAATCCGATTTAATAGCCGATCAAAATCAATGGGCTTCTGAATGAAGTTCTCAACGTCCCCATCCCACTCTGCCGCGATCGTAGAGTGATCATTGCCACTGACTAGCATAATTGGCATGGATAATTTCAAGTTTTGGCGAACCTGCTGAAAAACCTCATACCCACTCATTCCAGGCATCATCACATCCAACAACACCAAGTCTGGAGGGTTTGCCGCAATCTTTTCTAAGGCGATCGCACCACTGCTAGCCACATCAGTGTAATAGCTTTCCGCTTCCAAAAAGGCTTGCAACAAGTCAGAATTATCAACGATATCGTCAACAATCAAAATGCGTTTCATAAGAAATTTAGGATTAAAGGCATTGATTAGAACTGATTGAGGAGACGACTCAAACGGGGAGCGAACAGTGGTTAAAAGTCCCACACAGGTTGAATGGTGAAAGTCAATTTTTATCCCATCCTATTCTGCGATCGCGGGTAATGCGATAGCGGGTAAATAGATAGTAAATGCACTGCCTTTTCCAGGTTCGGATTGCAATGTAATGTTGCCTTGATGTGACTCAACAATCCGGCGTGACAAATACAACCCCAAGCCACTCCCTGACCGCTTGTGATTGCCCTGACGAAATCGCTCAAATAGAGCTTTCTGCTCTTCTAATGCAATTCCTGTGCCGCTATCACTCACTTCAAGCATAACGGGAGGAATTGAATTGCGGTTGGCTTCAGGATGCCTCATACCCGATTCAACCAAGCGCACCTTGACCCATCCTGCATCTGTAAACTTGATGGCGTTACCAACCAAATTGGTTACCACTCGACGCAACTCTGAGCGATCGCCCATTACCATCGCTGTCGTTGGGCGATCGCTACTTTTTTCAAGCTCAGAACTCCCCTCAAACTCCGCAGTCAGCGTCAACCCTCGTTCCGTTGCTAAAGGCGATAACTCATGAACGACTTCATCTACAATTTCTCGCAGACTGCAAGGCACCAGGGTCAGCGTTTTAGAGCCAGCATCATGCCGATACACCTCTAACAATGTATTGACCATTTGTAGCAGATTGCTATTGCTCTTGATCATGCTACCCACCGCCTCACCCATATCCTTTGAGAGCGCCCCCAAAGCCCCTTGATGAAACAACCCCAGCATTCTATCGGCTGCAACTAAAGGCGTTCGTAAGTCATGAGTTAATCGCATGACAAAATCTTCTTGCTGACGCACCATATTTGTTCGTTCGTCAATGCTGCGTTTTAGCCGCAGCAGCGATCGTACCCGCGCCAAAAGTTCATCCACATCCACAGGTTTGCGGATAAAGTCATCGGCTCCCATATCCAGACCTTTCACCACGCTAGAGCGTTCATCGGCTGTGATTAATAAAATTGGAATGTAAGGAAGATCTAAGTTTTGACGAACCCGCTGAGTCACCTCATAGCCATCCATTTCTGGCATCATTACATCTAGCAAAATCAAGTCTGGTAGAAGCTGATCAATCTTCTCCAAAGCTATCTTGCCATTCTCTGCTAATGCAACTTTATACTCGTCACATTCCAACGTTGTTTGCACTAGAAATCGGTTGTCAGCAGAGTCATCAACTACTAAAATAGTCCCTGTAAAAACCTGATGTGCAAGCATATTTTCTTATAGGAATTAAGAGGTAGTTGAATAATCAATAAAATGACTCAAAAGCGCAGATACAATCAATATCCATGAGTTTATCAATTTATTGCGGATGACAATTTTCTCATGATATATCAGTAAGAAGAAAGGGCAAGAAAATACCTATCCGTTATTCCTTACTTCTCAAGAATATTTGTGTCCTATATCTATTCATCCGTTGCTATAAGTAGTCTCAAACAATTTATAAAGTGCTTTGATAATCTGGGTTTGTCCAGCATTGAGGCAAACTTTCATTCGATGGAAACGTTAAGCTTACTTTATCAAATTCTTCTGGGTCTTGTTCTTCTTCTCCATTTTGGATTCTGCCTGAAATAGTGGGCTGCATCGGATTAATTACAGCTTCAGTACTCAACACTTTGATAAGAGTGCCATCTTTCTTATTCTTCAAAAACATATTTTTATCCAAAACCAGCAACTTCTAGTCATTAATTTAATGATTAATCAACTTATCATCGAGCATAGACTGTTCAGTCAATTAATTTTTCTATCTTAAGTAGCATTTATTTTTGCTTTAAAGAACTTTGACCGCTCCACCCCTCAATCCGAAATAGATAGGTGATCCCGGCGGCGAACAAGCAGACCAGCATCAGCATGAATAGCAACGTCGTCTCGCCCCCAGTTTCTCGGATAAACGGCAGGGTAAATGTACCTAAGATTGCTCCCGCTTTGGCGATCGCACCTGCAAACCCGGCTCCACTGGCGCGAATAGAGGGGGGAAACACTTCACCAGAGAGTAAAAAGGTCGTGGAATTGGGACCCATATTCATCATCAGGTTGTAGATGAAGAAGCCCAGGAATATTACGCTTAAATTCCATTCGGGCGGCAAGTGAAGTAGCGGGGCGATCGCTAAAATGGTTAAGCCGATCGCCATTCCCAAAAAGCCGATAACTTGTAGACGAATGCGACCCAGGCGATCGATCAGTAGCACTGCCAGTAGAAACCCTACAACTAGAAATAAATCGACGATTGCGGAACCTTGAGCAGCAGCGAACTCTTTGGCTAAGAGGTTGCCTTCGGTCGAGTAGGTCAACGCTGCCAAAATCACAGGCGTGAATATGCCAATGCCATAGGTGGCGATGTCTTGCAGAAACCAGGGAATGGATGCCAGCAGAGTGTTACGGCGATAGGCGGGTGAAAACAAATCGCCAAAAGACAAGCGGGAAGTTTGATCGGGTGGATCGGTTTCTGGTGTGAGGGCGATCGCCTCTTCTAACAAAATCGATGCGGCTTTAGAAGCGGCTTCATAGTCACCTCGCGCCAAGTAGTAACTGGGGCTTTCGAGCAAAAAACTAAACCGCAAAATGCCGACCGCGATCGCCAACACCAAACCCACTCCCAGCATCCAGCGCCATGCATAGGCGATCGCAGGCTGAACTGAATCGGGATACACCACTTGAAACCCATAGATCACGACCAGCCCGGTTAATGCGCCCAATAGCGCCCCCACCGCCTGAAAGGTAAATGCCCCAATCACCATGCGACCGCGCAATCGAGTCGGCACATTCTCAGTAATGTAGGCAACGCTGATGGGATAGTCGGCTCCGATCGCCACACCTACCAAAAACCGGAAAACTACCAGAGATGCGACATTCCAGGCAACCACCGTGCCCAAGGTTGCCACCAAAAACAGGATCACATCCACAATTAACATTCGCTGCCGCCCCACGCGATCAGTGATCGGTCCTAAAATGAGTGATCCCACCAGTGACCCTGCCAACGCTGCCACGGCGATCGCGCCCACTTCCGCCGTCCTCAACCCAAAATCTTGCTGCAAAAAGGGCAGGGCAATACCAATAATGAAAAAATCGAAGCCATCCAGGGCAATCAAACCCGCAGATAACGCCCACAACCACTTCATCGGATGGGTGAGATCGGAGGCATCTAGTCGTTGCTCGAAGGATAAGGGGGGGGCGATCGCGTCAGAAGTTGGAAGCATGGAACGGAGTTTTGAGTTTTGAGTTTTGTTCGCGTAGCGTCTCCGTAGGAGATATTTTGAGTTTTGAGTTCGGAGTTCGGAGTACGAAAGCGGTGTGATGTTTCTATTCTAGAAATCAAGGTTGTTTAATACTTGGAGTAATACCAATTTGAAATTAAAACGCGACAGATGATCTGCTGGAATCTGCTGGAAGCGGCAATGGTTCTTTGTCTTGCAACTCAAAACTCAAAACTCAAAACGGTATAACGTCTAAGTCCTGGCGACGGGAAAACAAACTTTCATTACAATCTCTTCAAATGTCATCGGAAGCTGATGTTAAAATCAGAGACTATCTAGCTAAATGCTGATGAAATGGACATTCTAGGGCTTGCCTGTTTGATTCTGGCTGAGATTTTATCGACAGGGATCAAAATCCGCTCTAGACTGAGTTTCAAGCATTAATGCAGCATTCGATACAAAAATCATCTGAAGACTGACGAGGACTCTCCTGTGCAACTTCAACGTGTCGCGGTTCAACGGGCAACAGGCGCTTACGCCTTAATGGATAGTTTAAAGCGCCAAGGTGTGACTGACCTTTTTGGCTATCCGGGGGGTGCCATTCTGCCAATTTATGATGAACTCTACCGCTTTGAAGCCCGTGGAGAACTTCGGCACATTCTAGCGCGGCACGAACAGGGCGCTGCCCATGCGGCGGATGGATATGCTCGTGCCACTGGCAGAGTGGGCGTGTGTTTCGCAACGTCCGGTCCGGGTGCCACGAACTTAGTCACTGGAATTGCCACTGCTCACATGGACTCGATTCCCATGGTGTTCATTACGGGGCAGGTTCCTCGCCACGCGATCGGCACGGATGCCTTTCAAGAAACCGATATTTACGGTATTACGCTGCCGATTGTGAAGCACTCTTATGTGGTGCGCGATCCGAGAGAGATGGCGCAGACGATCGCCGAAGCCTTTTATATCGCTAGTACGGGTCGCCCAGGTCCCGTGTTGGTAGACATTCCCAAGGATGTAGGTGCGGAAGAATTTGATTATGTGCCAGTGGAAGCGGGTTCTGTCAAAATTCCGGGTTATCGCCCGACGGTGAAGGGTCACCCCAATCAGATTGCCAATGCGCTACGCCTAATTCGGGAGGCAAAGCAGCCGTTGCTCTATGTAGGTGGGGGCGCGATCGCCGCCAACGCCTATGCGGAAATTCAGCAGTTAGCCGAATTATTTAACTTGCCTGTCACTACGAC
>JBGTAZ010000074.1:0-7563 GCA_041749615.1 Leptolyngbyaceae cyanobacterium
TATACATAGACGCATACCGCTTCGGGGTAAGGCAAGGGGTTAAAGCCCCACATCGGGTGCCAGCGTTTATTGAGTTCGAATTAGCCTGTTTTTGCGTTACGCCAGCCCGTGTTGAGCCGCATCTACCCACCCGCCTACCGACTGCGAATGTAAACTATTGCTGCAATCCCTATCAAAATGGCAGCAATTATTTAGACAATGTCGCCAAACTGGATTCTTTTGGAGATAACCTCATGTTGAATACTCCGTTACTTGCTGTGGCTGAAAGAGCGGTCGATTGGAGTCCTAGCGTTGCAGTGGTGATGATAGTCTGCAATGTCTTGGCGATCGTGATCGGTAGACTCACCATCAATCAAAAAAATGTCGGTCCTGCACCGACTACCTTTGGTGGCATGAGCCTAGCTGCTTTGGTAGGGTCGGCTTCTCTGGGACATATTTTGGGAGCAGGCGCGATTTTAGGACTTTCCAATGTAGGCGTTTTATAACTTACGGTTGAGCCGATCAATAAGCCGATCAATAAGCCGATCAATAAATCAATAAACAGAGAAGCCGGGAAAATTTTCCCGGCTTCTCTGTTTCAATCAAACGACTCTCTGTAGCGGTAGCTGATTGAGCTATCGCGTGGAGTGGTCAGGCACTAAACGCCGCGATCTTCCCATAGGCGATCTCGGCTGACTGACTTGAACCCGTGGCTCCGTTGCTTGCTTTAATTGATAAACAATTTCTAACGTTTGTAACCCATCTAAAACGGCTGAGCGAATAATTGGATCGTCTTCGCGCTGGAGCATCACCCGAAAGTAATCGGCAATTTGACGACGAGAAGGCACTTTGGTGAGATTTTGGTGACGATTTGCAGTGCGCGATCGCCGCTCCAACCGGGACTCGTCATTTAATACAGAAACCGAATCAGTCAGTTGACGGACTGCCAACAGGCGTTTCAAAGGATCTTCGTGCGCCAAATCAAACAGCAGTTGATTAATTTGAATATGAGGGCGCGGATCTGGGCGATTGTAGATCTGCCACGCCATCAGCCCCAACCCCGTCAGTGTTCCCATTCCCTGTAAAATTGCGCCGGATGCGATCCAAGCGCTATCGGACTCTGCCCAAATTGCAGCGGCGAGGTAGGTGCTAAAGGTGGCGATCGCCCCTGCCCCCACAGAGATCATAAACGGTTGATTCCAGCCTTCCAGGAACTTACGAACCATTACCCCATCGACCGATGGCTTCCAGTCGTGCAACAAATACACCAACAGCATCACTGAAATTCCGGTGCCCGTAGCAAAGACCAGCCTGCCATTCCAATACAGCAGGGCGATCGCGCCGATTGAAACCACCAGCCAGCTACCCGATCCGAACCCATGCCGCGAAGAAAACCGTTTCAGGGTTTGAGTCTTGAGTTTTTCCAATGGCACATCTTGAATCGCGCTGACCAAAAACCGCCAGCGAAACGCATCTTTTGCTGCATGAGATGAAGCTTTTGTCACCGTGCCAAGCCGCCTAAAAGGATTGAAAGCCAAAATCTAGCTTTACTTCTATAGATTCTACAACTGGAATACCTTGCCTGCGGTTGTATCTGGAAATTCGATGATGAGAGTTTATGATGATTCGGTACAATCGAGGTCACAGGCTTACAGCAAAGGAATTTTGGAGTGGTTACTCTCGGTGTCAATATTGACCACATCGCTACCATTCGGCAAGCGCGACGAACCGTAGAACCCGACCCGATCGCCGCTGCGATATTGGCGGAACTTGGCGGGGCGGATGGCATCACCGTACATTTACGAGAGGATCGGCGGCACATTCAAGATCGAGATGTGCAACTCTTGCGCCAAACGGTGCGAACCCATTTAAACCTAGAAATGGCGGCAACCGATGAAATGGCAGCGATCGCCCTTGAGGTGAAACCTGATTACGTGACGCTGGTTCCGGAGCGACGGGAAGAAGTGACGACCGAAGGCGGATTAGATATCGCTGGACAAGCCGGACGCATGTCGCAAGTGGTGAAGGAACTGCAAGCAGCCGGAATTCCAGTGAGCTTATTCATTGATGCAGATATTACCCAAATTGATGCCGCCGTCTTCGCTGGAGCCAAATTTATCGAACTGCATACCGGGCGCTATGCCGATGCCAAAGGGGAGACAGCGCAACAAAAAGAATTACAACTGCTGAAAGAAGGCTGTAAACAGGCGATCGCCGCTGGGCTGAGAGTCAACGCCGGACACGGACTGACCTATTGGAATGCTTATCCGATTGCCTGTCTCCCAGGGATGGAAGAATTGAATATTGGGCACACCATCATCAGCCGAGCCGCCCTCGTCGGCATGGAGCGCGCCGTTCGTGAAATGAAGCGTTTGATTGGCGGCAATTCATAAAAATTATGGATTTTTTAGCCCTGAGTTCTAAATTCAGCGATCGAATCCATCAGGCTCCTAGGTAAGATCAAAGCCCAGGTAAGATCAAAGCCTGTCACTCAAATCTCAGAATTTATTAGGTTAAACGGGTTCACTATGCAAACTTATTACTTTATATTGGCTAGCCAGAGCTTTTTGGATGGAGAAGCCCTCGACGAAGTGCTGAAAGAGCGCACCCGCTATTATCGAGAGCAAGAAAAAGAAATCGACTTTTGGTTCGTTCATCAACCGGCTTTTTTGGAAGCTCCCGATATGGCAGCGCTCAAAGCTCAGTGCCCTCAGCCCGCCGCCGCCGTCATTTCAACCAATCCGCAGTTTATTAACTGGCTAAAACTGCGGCTAGAATTTGTCATTACCGGAGAGTTTCAGGCTCCCTCAGAGACAATCCCGCAAGCGATCGCGTCCTTGGCACCTGCATCTTAAGTTGACTCGCCGCTGTTCATTCGTTTCCAGGTGAGAGTTCCAAGCGAGAATTCCAAGCGAGAGTTCCAGGCGAGAGTTCCAGGCGAGAATACAGCGCCCTCTTCAACCCCTTATCGTTCAACGGGTATGTCCTAATGATTCCAGCCCTTCATCATCAATGCGTCGCGCTACTGGCAAGCTCTGTTTTGTGGGCAGCGGGTGCAAAAGTTCACGCTCAAGCTTTGCCCCCTGACGCAGTTCCGGCACCGCAATCGGCTAGTTATGCAACCTGTCAGCCGCCTTCGCCCAGTGAGTATCTATTGCTGGTGGTGACGCGCACCCCCGATAGCCAAACTCAGGTGCAGCAGCTTTTGCCGCCCAATACGACGGTTGGCGCTTGCACTTACTTGGAAGACACCGTAACTCGCGTGGGTGGGTTTAGAACCGTTGAACGGGCAAACGCTTGGGCAAAATATGTGACGGAGACGACTGGTTTGGCGGCATTTGTGGCTCGTCCGGCGGAAAGTCCCCAAGGGTCACCTACGGCTGCAACCACCGAGCCTTCCACTGCACCGTCCACTGCGGCAGCAAAGCCGAATGATTCGGCGAGTTATAGCCCCAAGCCGCTAGGTCTTGGCTATGCGGTGCTGGTTGATTACCAAAACCAACCCGAAATGGCAGCAAAAGTCCGACAAATCCTTGGGAAAGACGTAGGGCTGGTTGCCTATGGACAGCGCCCCTACCTGTTGGCGGTTTACACGGCTGACTCCAATGCGGCAAATACGACGCTGCAACGGTTGAGCGATCGCGGCTTTTGGGCAACGCTGGTCGATAGCCGTCGCGTCATTTTGCTGCGCCGCACCGTCTCGCTGCCATCCACGGCGGCAACGACTCGGTAAATAGTTTAAGGGGATTCCGGTAAAGAGCGTTTCACAAATCGTCTCTCAATTCTGTGTGAGAAACCGTTCTACGCATTGATGCTTTAGCTTGACGCTTTAGCTTGATGCTTTAGCTTCAAACCCGTAGGACTGGTTCTTCCTTCACGCAAAGTCGCTCGATCGCTTGATCTGCGGTAATCAGGCGCTTGAGAACCACCTGTCCAATATTTTTTCCTTCAGCTTCTAGTTGAATGCGATCTCCCGGTTTGACCTCTAGCATCAACACTGCCTCTTCAACCCGGTAAAGACACAGTTTTTCGCCGTTTTCCCAGATAAAAAGCTGAATTTGCTCAATTTTGGGTTTTCGTCGCCAAGCGCTTTCGCTCCACAGTCCGCTTAATTCCCAAACTCGACCAATTGTCCAACCGTCCGACAAAAAAAAGTATTTCACAACCTTTAAAAGTCCTGAAACTCGTGGTTTTACCTCGCCATTAGTTTAGCTGATACTTTTTGCATCTGGTTCTTTTTAAAGAGCAAGAGAGCAAGATTGGCAAAATGATCCCCGTTAGAGCGTAGGTTTTCTGAGACGGTCAAGTCCATGTGAGATGATGGAAAAATATACTTTTTGCTCAGTAACAAATTACTTAGAAGATTATGGCTCGAATTCAATTCGCTAAGGGTATGGACGAAGATGTGATTCCCGATGTTCGTTTGACCCGTTCTCGCGACGGTAGCAACGGGACTGCAACGTTTTATTTTGAGAATCCTAAGGCGCTCAGTCCTCAAAATACTGAAGCTGTTACTGGAATGTATCTGATTGATGAAGAAGGCGAACTCACTACTAGAGAAGTGAAAGCTAAGTTTATTAATGGTCAACCCGCCGCGATTGAGGCACTTTACGTGATTAAATCGGAAGAGGAATGGGAGCGTTTTCTACGATTTATGGATCGATTTGCAGATCAAAATGGACTGGGCTTGACGAAACCTGAATCTGAATCTGAACCGGAATAATGAATAGGGGCGATGCGGGGTTTCACCCAGACTAGCGCCACCGCGCAACCAACTGCACAAGTGTTGCCATCGCCTCATCCGCTATTGCTGCCGTGCGATTGACTTTATGGACTCAATTCCTCATCCTGATACGGTTCTAATTTCGCTCAATTGCGCCGTTATTACGGTTAGCGATACGCGCACCCCTGACACCGATCGCAGTGGTCAATTAATTCAGCAGTTGTTAGCAGAAGCGGCGCACCAAGTCACGGCTTATTTCATTACTCACGATGAGCCTGCCCAGATTGAGCAGCAGTTGCATCTATTCGCAAAACGAGCTGATGTAGATGTGATTATTCTAAATGGCGGCACTGGGATTGCCCCACGAGACACCACCTATGATGTGGTTGAGCGCTTGCTGGAAAAGAACCTTCCTGGATTTGGAGAGCTATTTCGCTGGCTCAGCTACGCAGAAGTTGGTTCACGGGCGATCGCATCACGAGCGATCGCGGGAGTCTTTCAAAAAACACTAATATTTTCATTGCCTGGTTCAAGCAATGCGGTTTCGTTAGCAATGGAAAAGCTGATTTTGCCAGAAATCCGACATTTGGTGAGCCAACTGAGAACCGGAACAGGCTAAAGCCGTAGCCCGAATCAACCTAAAAAGCCGAGCTTGTAATAGGCTCGGCTTTTTTTGATAATGGAAATCGGTTAAGCAGGACAACTATCGCGAGGGCTGTAAACTTGCCTGCTTACCTGTAGTGGGTTGATTCGGTCGTGCTAAGAGAATCTTCTCTAGAACGGAAACCGCGCCCGAATACTGAGGATCTTTCAAGGTCGCTAGCAACTTGGGATTGGATGACAGGGTTTGTTTATCGGTTTCTGTTAAGTCAATCTTGACATCAGGAGTAATGCCCTTGTGGCTGATATCCGTGCCTTTAGGCGTGTAGTAATGAGCAATGGTCACCGCTAGCCCTGACCCATCCGCCAAATTATGAACCGATTGCACCAACGCTTTACCAAAAGTTTGGCTACCAACGACCGTTGCACGACCGTTATCTTTCAAAGCACCCGTCAAAATTTCGCTAGAGCTGGCAGAATTACCATCCACTAACACCACGAGTGGCGACTTGGTTAATGCGGTTTGATTGGCAGAAATCTCTTCATTTTTGCCCCGGCGATCGACCGTGCGAACGATCGCGCCGTCTCCCATCCACATTCGGCTGATTTCAATGCTGGACTGCAATAGCCCCCCTGGATTACCGCGCAAATCTAGCACGAACCCATCTGGCTTCTGATTCTGCAAGTCCTTAATCGCACGTCGCATTTGCTCGGCTGCATGAGAACTAAATTCGTTTAGACGAATATAGCCAATTTTGTTTCTGCCCTCTTGCTTGAGAGAATATCGTACCGTTGCCAACTCAATCCGAGCGCGAGTAATCGATACAACAAACGGTTGCCCTTGATCTCGACGAATTTCCAGATTAACTTTGCTGCCGACATCACCCCGAATCAAACTAGAGGCATTTTCTACCGTCATGCCCTTCGTTGGTTTGCCGTTGATCGATACAATGCGATCTCCCGACTTAAGACCCGCTTTCAGGGCAGGCGAATTTTCAATTGGCTCTACGACCGTCAATGCTTTGGTTTGTTCCGCAACCTCTAGGCGAATCCCAATTCCAGAAAGTTCTCCAGAGGTTTGATTGGTAAGTGCCTCATACTGCTTTGGGTTCATGAAGCGAGTATAGGGATCATTCAGCTTTTCTAGCTCCTTGCGGAGTGCCGTGTAAGCCTGATCACGAGAACCATAATTTTTATCTAAAAGGCGCTGTCGAACCTGTTGCCAATCAACTCGGTTAAATGTGTCGTCAACGTATTCACGATTAACAATTTGCCACGCTTCGTCCAGAACTGCTTTAGGACTATCCTGCAAAGCTGCTCGTACACGACCCAGACCGGGACCAAACAAGGATACTGCGGCAGTAGCTACAGCTACTCCTCCGCAAAGCGCCAACTTTGAGAGTGAAACGTGCTTCAAGGTTCGGTTCATTAGAAATAACTCAGAGAGCTAATAGATTAATTTTCTAGGGTACAGGTAGATTACATGCGTCTAGATTACATGCGTTTATGAGAAGCAAGTCGCTTTGAAGCGCATGAGATCTACTACAGGTGCAAACTTATCTCAACCGGAAACCCTTACAGAACTCATGCACACTTTGGATTCCAAGACTACATTAGCGAAGTCAGTAGTTTTAGATCTAGCCAAAGGATGACAGTTCTTAAATTGTCTTACCCGATTAAGTGAAGCTAGCAAGTCAGGTGAAGCTTAAAAACTAATTATAGTCTTTGCGCCAATGTAACTGAAATCACCCGATTCGACTAGATTTAAATCATAAATTTTGCTGAAGCTTCCAGGTTCAAGCTGCTTACATCCGCTTACTCTAAGACAAAATTCAATTACATTGAACTTAGAAAGTCGTCAGGATTGCGCGGAAGGTTAAAAAATGGAGCTTTTTAAGCACAAACACCGTCCAAAATGGCTGAGAGTTGTCGGATTGGGAACGATCGCCCTCGCTGCACTGATTGGGATAGTTTTGATCCAGCGATCGCAGCTTGATCAGCCATCCCAATGGGCAGAAAACCCCAAACAGGCTGAAGCGCAAGAAGCCCTAAAATTAAAGCTCCTCAGCCGCGCTCCAACCTTTGGGTTTGATAATGTAGTTTCAGACTGGGTCTTTCTTAACTTTTTGCAATACTACGGTGATGAGGCGGCACGTAAAAAAACTGGGTACTCCCTCAGTCCTGAATACTTTGACATTGTGACCCGACTTGATCCTCTGTTTACCGATGTTTACATGTTTATTTCTAGCTCGGTGTCTTAC